>NZ_JAPPTM010000059.1:0-3992 GCF_027587105.1 Vibrio sp. RW | reverse complement strand
ACTGGTTGTGATGGCTGCGGTGTTATCAAGTTCAACTGTATCCTCAGCTGTAACAGGGTTACCTGCCACATCGGATACGCTGGCGGTAGCGGTGAGTGTGCCGTCGTTTAATGCGCTGGCATCAATAGGAGTTGTTACATATTCACCATTGATCACGGTTGCAGTTGTAGTCACCGCAGGGTTAACGCCATCGCTTATTGTTACAGTAACTATTTGGCCATCTTCTACATCTTCTACAGTACCGCGTACAACAATGGCTGCACTTTCGCCGCTGCCGTTAATAACACCGTCGGCTGTTTTATCAATATTAAGTGTTAGCGTGCTTTGAGTGTCTTTTGCAAAAGTAACCTCTTGAGTGGCCTCATTTCCAGCGGCATCAAAAATACTTATTTGCGCTGAGATTTCGCCATCAGCTAACGATTCAATATCACCGCTAATTTGCCAATTGCCATCAGCATCAACTTCAGCTGTTACTACTACTTGCTGATTATTACTATCCGTAAAAGTAACGGTAACTAATTGGCCTGGCTCAATATCTGTAACCGAGCCACTAAGTTGTACATTATTTTGCTCGGCGCTATTAATAACCCCATCAATATCTTGTGCCACTATGCTTGTTGCAACAGAGCTGTCATATTGCGCTTCATCGCTCGCGCTTGCTGGGTTTCCTGAAATATCTTGAGCAGTTGCATTTGCACTAATAGTGCCATCATTTAACGATGAAATATCAACACCGGCTATTTCATAACTGCCATTAACTACGATTGCCGTTAATGTAATTGGAGGGTTAACACCATCACTCAATACAACAGTCACTGTTTGGCCGTCTTCAATACCAGTTACTACACCTCGTACAGTTACGTTACTCTCTTCTTCGCTATTGATAACGCCATCTTGTGTTGAGTCTATTTCGACGGTGAGCTGTGCTGTTTTATCATGTGAAATAACCTGAGACGCGGTGCTTTCGTTACCTAATAAATCTTGTGCTTGCGCGGTTGCTGTGATCTCTCCATCACTTAACGAAGAAATATCGACTTCTAATTGGTACTGGCCATTTTCAACAACAGCCTCAACACTCACTTCATTGCCATCTATGTCTGTTAAGGTTACTAAGACTGTTTGACCATCTTCAATACCTTCAACTGTTCCGCTTACTTGTACTACGTTTTCTGAGTTATTTATTACGCCATCTTCGGTTTCATTAACGTCTATTGTTATAATGGCCGTAGTATCTTTTGAGAATGATTTTTGAGTTTGCGTGTCATTACCCGCTTCATCAATGGTACTAACTTGTATGGTGTAATTTCCATCCGGTAAATCGGCAAAAGCCTCAGGGCCAACACTCCATTGACCATTAGTGACTGTTGCCTCATACGTTGCTATAGGGTTACCTTGCGCATCAAAAATGGTCACTGTTACCAGCTGTCCATCTTGCACATCTTGCACTTCACCTTCAAAATCAATTGGTTGATTAGTGTTTAAGCCATCCTCAAAATCAATAAAAATATCTGCTTGAGTATCTTTTACTTTAGTTTCACTGGCTGCATCATCTTCGTTGCCCCCTACAAGAGAAACCGTTGCAGTCACTTCACCATCATTTAGAGCAGTAATATCAATATTTGTTACAGACCAAACACCATCTTGCACTTCGGTTATAACAATTATTTCGTTGCCGTCGCTATCACTTAAAACTATTTGTACTAACGAGCCATCGGGTACATTTTCAACAGTACCGGAAAATTCCAAAGCCACAGCATCGTATTTATTAATAAACACACCATCGCCACCGAGCTGACCTACAGTAAAAATAGGGTCGGGTCTAAACTCAATAAAATTAGGATCTTCTTCTTCTGTTGTTTCGGTAGGTGTTGTTTCATAGCCTGATTCAGGAACAAGTTCTTGCCCTTGGCGAGCAATAAGTTGATAGGCCACTTGAGCTTCATTAGCATCACTTGAAGATAAAGATGTAACGCTACTGGTATTGCTGCGGGCGTCAAAGGTACTATTTTGGCTTAAATCCGATACAAGCTGTGAAATAATATCTTGAGGTACAACAAGCTGTTCACTGGCTTCAGAAAAAACCAGCTCGTTCCCCTCTAATGCAATGTCGCTGCTATTTAACACAGGTAGGTCGGCAAGTTGCTCTGGTATAGAGTCTACCTTGACCCAATCTCCATTATCCATAACAACCCAGACATCACTTAGTAGTTCGACAATAACAACAGCTTTACTTATATTTTCCAAAGTGAACTTCCTAAATAGTTAATGAGAGTAAATAGCGGCTTAGCCAAAAGGTAGCTCTAATCGTTACAAAATCCAGTAATGATACAAAAAAATAACATTGAGCACAAGCTATTTCGCTTTCGTGTGATAGCTAACTAGAAAATTGCTCAACAAACCTCTATTATACTGGATGTATATTCAGTGTGATGGAGGTTTTCGTGAGCCAAATAAATGTCCAAAGCATTTCTCAACTCAGAGTTCCTGAGCCATCTCATGGCATCAATGTTAACTCTTGCTCTAAAGCTCTATGCAAGAACTTCAACGTTCCAGCCAAAAACACCAAACCTGATCCAAACTATCGAATTAGTGGAACTAAACTAAATGGTTCTGCGCTGCTTTGTAAGGCGTGTGGATGCTACACCACTGTTAAGAGTAATCAAGCGATATATGAAGAAATTAAACGTCTTGAACATATTGATGAGTGCTCAAAAGTTTTAAGACAGGACGGAACGGGGTGTCACAACATATCCTGCTCCAACTTCAATAGAAAACTGTCGATTTTTCCAGATTCATACCAACCATTTGCTAAAACAAGATCTGGGAATCAGCGGTATAGATGCCGAGAATGTGGAGTGACATTTACTCAAGGCTCTGAAAAGAGAAAGTCTCACCCTCATTCAAAATCATATATCAATTCGACGTTATTTCGCCTGATCGTTAATATCCAACTTTCTAGCCATCTCTCTCCTTCGATCTTTGATGGCTGCGACCACAGCATTCTTAACTTCTCTTTTAAATAATAAACCACCGCTAAGGGCTGATTGGCTTCGAGTGCTCGCTCCAACCTCGCTTGGCCCTGCTCATCTAACCTATCCGGATTACTCACCAATAACCAACGAGTATTCTTAAGATATTGAGCGTCATTTTTGCTACTCATCGAATTTTGTAATTCACGCCTGAACGCTGTCAGTTTTTCATTAAATCGCTTCACCACATGGAAGCGGTCAATGACTAACTTAGCCTTCGGAGCGTGCTGTTTTACCGAAGAAATGTATGCCTGACCCATATCGGTGGCGATAGCTTCAATCGGTTTTTTACAGCGCAGCTTCCGTTTCCAAAAACCGTCAAGGCTTTCGGACTTCTTTCCTTTCTCTGTATAAATGACGGCACTTGTTTTCATATCAATCACAACCGTCATGAAGCCACTTTTTGGGCCACAGTAAATCTCATCAATTCCAATGTGAGTGACGTTTTTAAGACAAGGTTGAGAGTATCGTTTTTGCAGGTAATGCTTCTGAATGTCTTTCACTGTATCCCAACAGACACCGCATAGCTTGGCAATGGCACTGATGGTTACGTTCAATGCCGACAGGGAGAGAACATACTGTTCAAAGCCCTTTGTGTAACGGACCTTGGGACGAGGGACAAAATTAAGCGGCAAATACCCGAATGTATTACAAGCTCGGCATTTAATCCGCTGGTTTGCTATCTGGATGTAACAGGGGTTAGTGCCAATTGGGGTAGCAATGAAACGGCGAACCTTACCTCCTTTTTTTTATGACATCACGACTACGGCACGATGGACATTTAATATGAGTATTGTGTGCTATGTGAAAGATGGTTACGTTACCATCAAACTCTGTAGAGCAATAATGGAAAGGGCCGCGTATTCCAAAGCGATGGTAAAGAAGTGAAGTTGACATTAACTAGCTATTTTTAGCGATATGATATCAGAAAAGCCATTCAGGTATCGATTTACCGGATGAACC
>NZ_JAPPTM010000058.1:0-4434 GCF_027587105.1 Vibrio sp. RW | reverse complement strand
ATCGGTGGCTGATGCGCGTCGCTCTGTCCAAAACATCTTGAATCCAAACAGAGTGCAGGAGTACTTGAAGTGCTTGCGTGATATGGCTATCATGAAAGGACTTAACGGGTTCTGAAATCGTTTAAGTATTCCGAAATAAACCAGCTCGCCAAAGCTGGTTTTTTCACATCTGGGAAATAGATTAATCCCAAAAGCGATTGATCTCAATGATCCTTTTAACCGGTCATGGCTTTCCCAAACAAAAAAGGCTCCCCAGTGGGAGCCTTTTTTGTTTCTAAATCACGGTGCAGATTAAGTGACGTTACGTTAAATACCCATCCAGCCACCTAACATGCACAACTACATTTTAAGTTTTTGAACTTTTGTTGAACATAAAAGATTAATCGGGCATAACAACGCACATAAATGGATTGTTGCCGAATAGAAAGCGTTAAAATTATTGAGGAAACCATGCATACAGACATGAAAAATGTGTCCGAACATTTGTTCAATTTGGGAGTTGGCGTTTTAGCTCAAGCCCAAAAGAATGTATTGTTTACTGGCTATGATACGAGAATTGATGAAGGAGTGTTCGGTGTACTTCAAACAGCACAAGCCGCAGAACTTCTGATTAAATCCGCAATAGCCAAACAACACCCACTACTAATTTTTTCTAACGTCCCTAAATCAACTTCAGTTAGTGGTGAGTTGCTATCGGTACAGGATATATTTGAAGATGGTAAGACGCATCAGTACGCGGACTTGCCAGAAAAGTTATGGGCTTCTACTGGATATAAGATCCCAAATTTAAAGACATATCGCAACTTTGGAAAACTCAGAAACACTATTCAGCACTTTGCTGTGCCCAGTGCAAACTTAAGAACTGAAGCCGTTAGTTTCATATATGATGTAATAGACCCCATACTTGAGCAGTTTTGGTCTGATTATGCGGTTAATTACATAGATTTAGAGGACGCGCAGGATGATATGTTTAGACTAATCATTCAGCATGATGTTATACCTAGGCATCCTGACGTAAAAAAACTCTAACTAGTTGCTTAAGAGTAATTAAGCACTCGTGGCATTAGAAAATCGGTGTTCATTATTCCTATTATGGTAAATAGCAAAGTTTGCTATCAGAAATAGACCTCAGAAGCCCTCAAACGCTCTTAGCGAAGATTTTGGACACTTGATCAAGGCAATATGCTTCCATAGCACCTTGTAAGTTTGTGACGATTTCAGAGCGATTTACAGGGCAAAACCTAGCGTGTTCATTTGAAACAAAAAACGCCCTCTAAGGGCCGTTTTTTGGTGTTTGTAAGTCGAACTACTTTTAAAGATGCAACATAGGGTTCATCTGGTGATGCAAAATGCGGATGACAAAAATATCAAAATCTCGAACTCGATAAAAAATAGCGTGCTTTTGATGATCATGCCGGCGAATGCCAGGACGAAGGTCAGAACAATCTCGACCGATAAAAGGGGCTTCAGACACCGTTTGAAGGCACAACTCCATTTCCTCGGTGTAATTGTCTGCTTGTTCTTCACCAAAATTTAAGAAGGTATATTCGTAGATATCCCCAAAGTCATCCGCGGCTTTTTGGGATAGCTTATACATGCAATCGAGCCTTTCTCATTGCAGCCACATCTTTCAAGGACAGTGAACTCTCTCCACTCGATTCACCCTCATCTAAAGCTTTACGCAACAAATTTTGCTGATTTTCTTGCTGCTCGAGTAAACGTAATGCGCTTCTCATTACTTCACTCGTAGAACCATAACGACCTGTTGCGATCATTCTTTCAATAAAACAATCAAGAGATTCTCCGATTGTAACGCTTGTTGTTCTAGCCATAAAATCACCATGTGTTAATTATTAACACAACTAGTATACCTCTTCATTTTCTCTTTTTCGCTAATTGCTTATCACACCATGCCATGAGCTGTTCGGCTTTCAATGTTATTACCCCCAGAGCCAACATACCCAAGATGTAACCCCATCCCAAAACATGTCCCCAACTCGGTACATTGTCACTCACAACAACGAAAACAGCACAAAATGATAGCGCTGTAAAAATAACTCTAACAAACATCTAAAACCTCAAGATCAACCTCATAGTCTTAAAACCATAACACTAGATTTTAAGTTCCAAAATTCACCTCAAATCTTGATGTAGCCAAAGTTTTGGAAAACAAAATGAATGTGCTAAGTTACTTGAAGATTAAGTCTTGAGCCGAAAGTCCTATTTGGACTTTCTCTAAGTGTCCCAATGTAGGGACAACAATCGTGGTTATGCTTTTAGCATATTAGGCTGACGCAGAATGCGTATGGGAAGGTTGAAACCTTCCAGAAGTAGCAGCACCACATACCTACTTCCAAAATTAAGATTTCTACACACCATTAAGGTGTAGTTCGTCACAGTCGATAACGTGACACTGTGAAAATACAGTTCGACTCATCAAGCTAGAACCCGAAAGGGTCAAAAGTCATCTATAGACTTAAAAAGAAAAACAACGCACCCAGGTGCGCACCTTCGACTAGTTGAAACCTGCAGGATAGGTTCATTACGCTACGACCAGGTAAACCATTCAGTAGAACCCGAAAGGGTCTTCCATTAAGAAGAAGCAGAATACGGATTTATTAAGTCCGCCATTTTGCACATCTAAATCTACTCGCCCTTATTGGGCTTTCAGAAACTCTATTTTCAGAAATGGGAATAGAACAAGTCGTCTAAAATTTTTTATAAAAAATTTTAGACGACGGACTAAACCACCAAGTAACTCCGTTTAATGTTGCCTTAAAACAGCATGTTAGCTGTTCTCATCTCAAACATTTCTCGGAAGTTTTTGGAAGTTTATCCACCCAAAAGCCATTTATGGCACAGCATCAAGGACACCGTATCACTGGTATTAGGCCAGTGATTAATGCCACCGGTCGAGATGCACTCGCTTCAAACTCGAAACACATCACGGGGATGCAATAAGCCCACAACGTGATTATGGAAGTGCAACCTTAAATGCACGTTATCTCTTACCTCTACGTTACTAACGAGCACAATCGAGTCGAAAATGGATAGAAACATGAACGCCCGAAATTTCGGGTTAAGATCGAGCAATATGGGACGAGCATTGACCACGGCCTATCAACTCAAAAGCAATGGAGACAATACAAAAAACCAATGCAAGACCGCACTCAATGATTTTGTGCAACACCTCAAAGAGCATGGAATAAACGATTTAAAAAAGGTCGAAAGATCTGACGTTCTCAGCTACGCGCAATCCCTCAATGAAAGGTTTGAAAAGGGAGAACTCTCTGCATCTTCCGCTCAGAACTACCTAAGTAAAGTGAATGTGGCCATGGAAAACGCTCGGTTGGACAAAGCATGTCGCGTTGAGGGAGTAAAGGAAGCGGGACTACCAAACCGAACAGGCATTGCGAATCAGGATCACAGCGTCACTCAAGATCAGCACCATCAAGCCTTAAAAACGCTTTCACCGCGCCTGTCTGCTCAACTCGAACTACAAAGAACAATGGGGTTGAGGTTAAAAGAGTCCTGCCTTATCGATGCAAAAGGCACACTCCAACACGCTAGAGAGACAGGCGTGATTAAGATTGAATTAGGAACGAAAGGAGGACGATACAGAGAGTTCAATATCAACAATCAAGAGCAAATAAGAGCACTTGAAAGAGCCTCAGAAATCCAAGGTGAACACCGAAGCATGATCCCAAATGAATTGTCTTGGAAGCAATACCAAAACCAATGCCACCGAGAGATACAAAAAGTAGGTATAAAGTTTCATGGTGAACGACACCACTACGCAAACCAAAGATATGAAGAATTAACAGGCGTAGAAAGCCCCGTAAGAGCGAAGTTAGCGCATGGAAAGGCCCACTTAAAACACCTAGCCCAACAACGAAACATCACACTCATAGAAGCCAAACAAATCGACCAATCAGCAAGATTACAAATCGCCCAGGAACTTGGACATGGAAGAATAAGAATAACGAACAACTACATGGGATAAAAACATGCATAAGCACACCCATTATTTAATCCGACAAACCATGAGTTCCTACACAACAAAAGGGAAAAAATCGGCTTACAAAAAAAAACAAATGACTCGGCTAGTCAGCATATTAGAGGAAATAATGAATAAGGAAGGCGATCCTAGGTTAGAAGCGATAGGAAAGAGGCAAATCATTCGTTACTGGAAATCCATTGAAGACGAAAGCAACAAAACAAGGAGAGAAAAATATTCGATACTGTGTAAGTTCTTCAATCGATACAACCCGAAGATCACAGTACCGGAACCAAGAGAACACTAACGCGCTTCGCTTATAGGATTTGCAAAAGCAAGGGGAAGACAGAAAGTATAAACAAGGCGACAAAACCAACCCTTTCGGCTGCGCCGACCCCTACCCATTTCGACTCAATTTTATGAGTGATTTGGGTATC
>NZ_JAPPTM010000057.1:0-4503 GCF_027587105.1 Vibrio sp. RW | reverse complement strand
GTTAAGTGGTGAGCAACGCAAACCACCACACTTAAACCATTGTGCCGTAAACACTAAAGCTGAATCAAACCGAAAATGACAAGCGTTGGGAATCCGTCTTAAACGCTTTGTTAGTTGCGAACTTCAAGTGTTCGTAAGCATTTTTCCTTGTGTCCCTCAATTGTTTTCAGGAATGAGCCACATGAAAAACATCTAGTTTTACCTTTTAGGTCTACGCTGTTTTGAACGGAAAAGTGGTTCCACGACTCAGGATGTGACTGACTTACATGTTGGGTAAGATCAACTACCATTTTGGCGCAATATGGACAAGATACTTTATTGTGAACTGGTTTCTTTTTATGCTTTGCGCGCATTTCTTCAATGCGGTGACGAAGATGAGTCGTATATAAATACTCAACTCGATCTACGTGAAATTCAGCTCCTCGACACGAACGGATACCCGCAGATCGGAATTTTATGGAGAGTAAATATAAAGGATCACCAAGCTCAAGTTCTTGGAATAGAATGTACAATTCGCAAGCACTGTTGATGAATTCGGTAGAGTAAGTTGTAGCCCAACTTCCAGAACCGTGATGCGCTGGGAGATATTCTCCTTGCTTGGATTTACACTTTTCTACTAACACTCTAATTTGCTTCTTTTTGTTCTTTGATATTTCCATTTAGACTCCAAGCAACTAACGCCGCGTTAAGTGGTGAGCAACGCAACCCACTGCACTTAAAGTATTGTGCCGTAAACACTTAAGCTGAAGCAAACCCAGAATACCAAGCGTTGGGAATCCGTCTTAAACGCTTTGTTATGTTTATTTTTTGTACGCCAATGGACTAGAGCAAGTAAGCAGATCTCCTTGACTATATCCAGCCTTAATTTGACTAGACATACCACTTGGAGCAATAGTATTTGGCAATAACCATGTACCTGTTAATAGTAGAAATGCAGACACATACTCAACGCTTTCCCAGCGTTTTTCATTATCAGCAAGTGCCATAAGGATCTCTTGAGCCATTTCTCTAGACATAACCTGCTTCTGTCCCGTCAGAGCGAAGTAAGCATTTTTAAACTCTTTTTTTCTCCAATTATTTGGATCAGAGTGCAATTTTTCTATAATTTTTTTAGCTTTTTCTTCATTCATAATTAAGAACATAGCCTTGAATTTACACGAATTTTGATTGTAAACATAACGTCGCATTAAGGTGTGAGCAACGCTACCACAAAACTCAACCATACCACCGTAAACACAGAACCCAACGATGGAATAAAAAATGCCAAGCGTTGGGAATCACTCTTAAATGCTTTGTTAGTTGCACAATGCGCACTGAATTTGTTGTTTATTTTCAGTGATATATTCTATGTCATTTAGATAGGCTTGAAGATGACCTTGCTCTATATTTTCAGCAAAGGCTTCATTACTATTTTCAGCTTCACTACGCATGAAGGATACTAAAGCTTGTAATCGCTGAACCATAGCATCAGCTAATTGCTCTATTTCCGATTCAGTTGCACCATAACTGTCACAGAACAACTTAGCTCTAGCCACCTGATCTGAGATTGTGCCTAGTTTATCATTGCTGTCAGTTTTGAAAGGAGACCAACAATATACTGAATATGCTAAATCCCATACCCTTGGTGCTGGGTGCGCTGTATCAAAGTCAAACACACCAACAACTGTATTTTCTAATAGGGCAACATTGTATGGGGTAAAGTCACCATGACAGATAACCTCAAATGGTTCTCTCGGGTCTAACATCCATCGGTGTGCATTGACATCGAGTTGCTCCAAGAGTGAAGCTGTTGAGTCATGTATTTTTCGTAGTAATTTACCCGCTGAAATGAGTGCTTCATTTGTTGCGATTGCGCCAGCTAGCGGATAATTGTAGGTATTACCTGCGACAAAACTTAGGATTTCTTGGTCTTGATTTACACCAAGAAATTTTGGACATTCATCTACTTTTGTTTGCTCTAAGTGCTTCAAAATAAGATGAATCGTATTGCTCCATAGCTGAAGAGGTCGATAGACGACTTCACCATCTAGATATATTGCAGATTCTCTTCCACCGGATAATTCTTCCACGATACCTCCCTGTGCAACTAACGCTGCGTTAAGTGGTGAACAACGCGACCGCCGAAACTAAACCATTGTGACGTAAACACTTAATCCTAATCAAACTAAGAATGCCAAGCGTTGTGAATCCGCCTTAAACGCTTTGTTATGGCGATACTCTAAAGCGTTTCATTAACTCTCTTCTAGAACCCATAAGCTCTTGATATGATGATACATCTATTTTGAAACACATATGATTCTTATCATGCCGAATGTAAAAACCAGACTTATTCTCGCGCAAGTACTCTGTTGGAATGTCGAGCAAATGTATGTTCGTACCATCTTCAAGTAAAAAATAGATTTGCTTGAGCCGACTATCATCAATTTTGTCCAATGAAACTTCTAGCCACCAAACAGGCAGTGCCTTATTGATCTTTGAAAAGTGAGTATTACGGCTGCGAAAGTCAACACCATATATACTTCTCGCTCGTTGTATTGCTTCTGACTTTTTCATAATTAATGTCCTAGCCTTGGATACAAATCAATTATAGCAACTGATGAGTGTGATTTGTCCCTGCGCCATAACGCTGCGTTAAGTAGTGAGCAACGCCTGCCACCTAACCTAAAACCTTGCCACCTTAAACACTAAAGCTGAACCAAACTGAAAATGCCGAGCGTTGGGAATCTGTCTTAAACGCTTTGTTATACGCAAACCCGATTACACGCTTCAATCTCGATATCCTTTAATTTGGAGCATTTTCCTGTGCCATTCAGAGAGACTAGAAGTGGACAGTTATAGAGATCCAGTAAGTTCAACTTAGATAATTGCTCTATTCCCTCAAGGTTTTCTAGCTTTCTCGATGTAAGGTACAACTGTTCTAAGTTTTCCATACCACTTAGCGACTCTAAGTTCCGATTTGGGTAGTTTTGGATATTTAACTTCCTGACACTATCAAGTTTAAATACTGAACTTAGACCTTTGGACCAAGTAGCTAAAAAAACCTTCAAACCGGAAAAGCTCGAAAAATCTATTTTTTGTTGGCTTTTGCATTGAAGCCCTAATACTTCCAACTGTGGTAAAAATTCAATACTCTTCAAACCGGTTGCATCCCAAACATATATTTCCAAACTTCTTAGAAAAGTGAGTTTTGATATGAATGATATGTCTCGTTCTTGGAAGCCTAGTGAGCTTTCCAATCGAAGTGCCCTAATATCGTTAGAAAGCATATAATTTAAGACATGATCTGACCAAGAGTCTTTTAAGATTAATACCTTACCAATCCCATTGTCATCATCACGTATTTCGAATTTGTCCATTTTTCGCCTTTGCGTATAACGCCGCGTTAAGTGGTGAGCAACGCAGACCACTGCACTTAAACCATTGTGCCGTAAACACTAAATTCAAAGCAAACCGAAAATGCCAAGCGTTGTGAATCCGTCTTAAACGCTTTGTTAGGCTAATTCTTACCAACGAAGACTTTAGCTTTACCATATAAAAACGTCAGCACAAAATATACCGAGAGATACAAGGTAAAGTCGAACAGCGCGAGCTTGAAATTAAATGGGTCTGAAATGATATTGTAAGTCAGACCGATTTGCATACCTATGTACTTGGCTATTAAGACTGTGCTGAGGAAGATTATGATTTTCATTGAGTTACCATACGCCCATAAGAAACAAAGGTTATAGAACCATAATATTTTCGTACAATAAACAATCTCACCGCCCACTAGCAAATTTTGCGACTAACAAATCAATTCTGTGGAAGTTAGCCTAACGCCGCGTTAAGTGGTGAGCAACGCTACCACCTTACCTAAACCATTGTGCCGTAAACACTAAAGTTGATTCAAACTAAAAATGCCAAGTGTTGCGAATCCGTCTTAAACGCTTTGTTAGGCTAATTTATACACGATTTTCTACGTTACTCATTTTCCATGTTTCAACATAGCTTTTATCATAGCTGCATTTGTACTTAACTTTAAATTCAGGCAAGGATTCGATAATAGTTCTATTTGTATTTTCATCTTCAATTTTTGAACCATCATAATTGTAAAATTGAATGAATATACCTTCGCCAAGAGAAGGTATTACACTATCAGATACTGAAGCATTGCATTTTATACTAAAGTCAAAATGTACTAAACCTACCCTTTTCATCAAATCGCTGTAATCGTTGCCTGAGTAAAGATTATAACTCTTACCATCAATGATATATTCTAACTTTTTGATAAAAGCTGGGCCTTGCCCGTGATTGCGAAACCTTATAGATACACCATGCTTCAAGGAACTTTCACTTTCTATTATCAATACCGGTCTTAGAGTTAACATATTGTGTTTTCTGCTCACATGACCTTGTAGAATAACTACGACCAAGGCAACCAGCGCAACAAGAACTGATGAAATTGCGATTATGTCACTATTTGTTATTTCAGAAATAATACTATCCTCCAACCCTATATTTAGC
>NZ_JAPPTM010000056.1:0-5202 GCF_027587105.1 Vibrio sp. RW | reverse complement strand
CATGAGAGAGATGAAGCTCTGAATGAGATTTCTCGCCTGGAGACACGTATTGCAGATCTTCTCACACTGGAGCACGAACAAGGTGAAGAGATCCAGAAATTGAAGTTTGACCTGGACGCTGCCCAAGAACTGATTGCAAAATTGCAAACAGATATAGCTACCCTCTCTGTGAAGGCAGAGAACAGCCATGAGCAGGTTAAAGAATTAAAGGCGGAGCTGAAATCATCCAGAGAGGACAACAAGGCGCTCCAAGCAGAACTTTTAGTAATAGTTAAGAAAGGCTCATGAATAAATATGTGAGTGCTCCTGGTGCGTTGAGGTCAAGACTATTACCCCAAACAATGTGCTAGACAAAAATAAAGGCGCGGTTTTTATTGTCGCGGCTACCAATCGGCTGGATAAACTTGATGAAGCATTATTACGTTCAGGAAGGCTTGATCTTCATGTCCATGTTCCTTTCCTGGATAAAAATGCCCGGCGCTGGTTTATCGAAAAGTTCTTGCAGTACGACGTTTACGAAGAGGCTATAGATGTTGATTTAATCGTATCACTAACGGCTGGTATGAGCGGTGCAGATTTAGAGAAGGTTCATCGGGAGACAGTGCTTCAGACTTTGAGTAAGAATACTGGCAAAATTGGTCAAAGTACGTTACTGGAAGAAATTAATATTCTTAAATATGGCGCTAAACGGACACTTGATAAGTGCGCAAAAATGCTGGCAGAAACCGCCTTTCATGAGGCTGGTCATGCGGTTATCTCAAAAGTTCTGATGCCAGAAAGAATTATAGAACAAATAAGTATTGTGCCAAGAGAACAAGCTTTAGGAATGGTGGCCTACAACAGGGAACAAGAAATTGATTACACGAAAGCTTTTTGGTTCTCGCAGACATGTGTAGCGTTAGCTGGTCGAGCGGCCCAGGTAAAACAGTTCGGAGATGAAGGATTAGATACCGGTGCCAGCAGTGATTTGAGGCAGGCCATGTGGTCTGCCTGGAATCCTGTTGCCAAATACGGAATGCATCCCGATAGTTACAACTTAGACACCACAGTGTTACATGAATGGAGCGGAGACGTTTACTACATCGCGCTAGTGTCTGAAAAACTAACCGAACAAGCACTGGAAGCCGCGATTGGTGAACACGATATTGTTTTAGATTGCACCGACAATTTGACGTCCAGACAACAAATTAACCGTTATTGCTATAAATTGGGTGTCCCCTTGGTCAGCGGCGCAGCAATTAGAATGGAAGGCCAGGTATTTTGTGTCGTGCCATCAAAAAAGTCGGCTTGTTATGCATGCTTTAGCCACTTATTTAATGAGCAGGAGCTCTCGTGCGTAGAAGCTGGTGTAATGTCTCCACTTGTCGGTATCATTGGCTCTATGCAGGCGCTTCAAGCGATAAAATTACTCGCTAACTACGGCGACATTCCAGTAAATCAATTACAGTTTTTTGATGCGATGACGTCAAACTGGCAAACATTCAACATTTCAGCTAGACCAAACTGCCCGGTTTGCGGCAACTAACCTAACAAATCTTGCGCTTGAAAATGAATAAAAACCTATATATTTCAATTTGATAGCTTGAACTGGCTTGTGGTAAGCGTTCACCGAGGTATCTTGACTTACCAGATCTGAAGAAATATATGCAGTTTATAGATCAAAAACGTTTGGGTACGGTCTCTTCGTCACAACAGCCGTGATGATTTCACTCAACACTGACATTGCCGATAAGCCACGCTTTTTGCAGGTTTCGATGAGGGTATGTATCCTACTTCGGAATTTATCACCTGCATCCGAGGTCGTTCCGAAGCTGATTTTCCTTTGAATGACAAAACCTCTAATACATCGCTCAGCTTCATTATTGGTTAAGGGGATTGACGTTTTCTTGAGGAAAACCCACAAGCTCTCTCTATGTTTAAGCAGTAACTTGCATCGCCCTCTATACCGCTTGACCATCACACCTGTCCCTTTGCTCAACCAATGATCGAACGATTTTTGTAGCCTGTGCATTCGCCGCAAGTACCGTGAATAATCCAATTCACCTTGCTCATAACGGTGCCGAGTATGGAAAATGACGTTCGTCAGCAAACAAAGATGCTTGCCAATATAAGCGGTGTGGCCACCGCCACTATAATCCGCCATTTGCTGAAGATTACGCTTCACATGTGCCCAACATAACTGATGACGGTCTGCGGCTATCCAGTTATAGCTTGGGCATTGGTCGCTAACCACAATGCCTGCATAGTCTTCATCGATGACCTTTTTTGCTGAGGAGGTTGAACGTGAATAGAGTATTTGTTCATAGACAAGGTCATCACTGGCCACTAACCAACACCAACGAAGGCTCGTTTCATCATTTCGGTGATGAGAGGTTTCGTCAGCATGAATC
The DNA here is from genome assembly GCF_027587105.1 of Vibrio sp. RW. Lineage (NCBI taxonomy): Bacteria > Pseudomonadati > Pseudomonadota > Gammaproteobacteria > Vibrionales > Vibrionaceae > Vibrio > Vibrio sp. RW. Next base: position 2,812 of record NZ_JAPPTM010000056.1, on the reverse strand, counting down.
AAAGTCGCTTTCTTTAACGCTTGTTTTATCGCCTGATGCAATGGCGTTAGCATTGAAGCGACCTTCGTTTGCGCTTCGCTAATCGCGCCGACCGAAAAGGTTGTGCCAAGCTGTTCTTTAAGTAGAGATTGGATTTTCCGAACACTGAGGTGATATTGCCCGGCAAGAACTCCAATGTAACTTAATAAGTTCGGCCCTATAATCCCTTGCGATGCATCGTCAGGCTTTTGAGCCTTGACGGTTTCTTTACAGTGCCGGCATTGGCCTGAAAATAAACGGTATTCGGTGATATCGACAGTGGGTTTTGGAATATCAAAGACCTGATGGCGGTAGTAAGGGCCACCTTGAACATCGATATCAGACTGGGCACAGCAAGGGCACACTTCAGGAAAACAATCGATAACTACATCCGTTGCTTTCAGTCGTGAGAGTTTTCGTTGATGCCCTGTGTGGCCTTCTTTAGCTCCTCTCGAATTGCGACCACTAGAGCTTTGATCTTTTTTCGCTCATGCTTGTCCTTAGGGTTGTCAGACGAAGGTGGTTTCGATGAATTTTTGGAGTTAGTAGCTTGTTTATCGGTAAGGTGGCGCAGCTGTTCCCACAACTCTTCAATCAGTGCGTTTGCTTCGTTAAGGTCAGAGGCTACGGGCGGTTCCTCTTGATATTTAGGGGCTTTCTTTCTGCTCATAACAAACAGGATGAAGCACTGGAATGATCACTCAATAGCCAAGAATGGATCAAGTGCTGAATGTCACACTTTTTCTGTCAATAGGGGCTTGGTGAACACTTACGGCTTGTGCCCGGAAATTTATTTGCTATTATTTCAGTCATATCTTTAATTTATTCAACCACCTTGCTGCAGGCCGAATGATGTCAAAATCGGATATACCCGTATCTGTTTTCCGAGAGCTAGTTGAGCAAATAAACGACGCCGTTATCATTTTTGATGACCAGGGAGCGGCTGTTTATGAAAACAAAGCATTTAAACAATTAGGCGTCGAATTTCGCCAGTCGTTACTCATTGATGCGGAGCAAAATGCGACCGATAGCCCTGATGTGCATCTGCGTAGTCGTCATTTGATTAAAAAATTGTCACTCGCACAAGGGTTTGCGTTGTTGGTGTCGACTACCGAAAGTGCGCAGGCAACAGGTGAAAATACACTAAAAGCGTTAATGGCTTCCTTGAATGATACACACGACATATATGCGGCAGCGGCTCAAGCCATTCAGTCCAGTTTGGGCTGGAGGTGGGTGGCTATTACTCGCTTTACAGAAGCTAGAAGACTGGAGATCTTGTCATTTATTGATCGTAAGGCCTCGCTAGAAAAGTTTGAATATGATGTTGCTGGAACACCTTGTGAGTGGGTTGTTGACAGCCATAAGTTCACGGTGTTCTCGGACTTGTTAGATTCGTTTCCCGAATACCAAGCGTTACACGATATGGGGGCGAAAACATACGCTGGTTTGATTTATCGCGGTGAAAACAATGAGCCATTGGGTCATGTAATGGCTTTGCACGACTCAGCTAATGTTGATTTTTCACTAGCAGAAGACGTCATTAATATAGCGACTATCGCTTTGTCGTCGCAATTTCAGTTGCACGATACAGTGTCACAATTACATAACGCTGAGCAAAGAATGCGAGCGGATCCTTTAACAGGTATTGGCAATCGCTTAGCTTTCGATGACACCCTGAAAAGTATTTCGCTGAGTTATGATGCAAGCCCGAATCAGGATTGGACGCTTGCCATTATCGACTTGGACAGGTTGAAACCGCTAAATGACATGCATGGCCACGCAGCGGGAGATCAATTCATTAAATTGATGGCAAGTGAGTTAGCAAATATGGGGCGTCAAAGTGACATGGCATTTCGTTTGGGCGGTGACGAGTTTGCTATTGTTTTTGCGAACAGTGGCAACACCTTTGTCAATACAATTAATCGTCGCTTTGAGCAAGCATTGCAGCGGATTAGAGCCAATTTGCAATTCGATATTAGTGCCTCAATAGGTTATGCCTCTTTACGTTCTGTAAAAGGCAATACAAAAAACTGGGCGAGACTAGCTGACGAGCGCATGTATTTGCAAAAAAGTGAAAATAAACGACAACTGGGTAACAAGGTTACAGCAATAAATACCGGCAACCGTCTATGAGCAACTACAGAAAAGTGGCTTATGAGGATGCATCTCCTCAACTTAGAGCAATATACGACGACGTAAAAGCGTCACTGGGTATCGATGAGCTGCCAAACTGGATTACCTATTTAGGTGCAGTTCCGCACGTGCTAGAGGGCAGTTGGCTGCATCTAAAAAGCATCATGTTAAATGGGCATTTGAGCCCGTTATTGCAAGACTTGGTGATGTTTACCGTGTCCTACCATCGCACCGTACCGTACTGCATGGCGCTGCATGGGTCTAACCTAATTCGCATGACCAAGACGCTTACTTTCGACGACCTTCGCCAAATTGCTACGGGTAAAAGTCGCGGGTTTATTCCGTACAAATACGGTGTGGCGACTGAAATTGCTGCCAAACTAGCCACTACCGAGTGCTCTCTATCGCATGACGATTTTAAGCGATTAACCGATGCCGGGTTCGATGAGGTGCAAACAATAGAAATTACCATGCTTATCTCTGTCACCATGTTTCTTAATACCTATACTTTCGCGGCAAATTTGCCCATTGACGATAGTTTACTTACCCCAATCTACTCTTGAGATTCGGCTACACTTAAGGTGTGGAGTAGGCCTATTTATTCGATTCAACCGCATTGATTAAATGGTCAATTTAGTACGATAAACTGTCTTTCCTGTTA
>NZ_JAPPTM010000055.1:0-5432 GCF_027587105.1 Vibrio sp. RW | reverse complement strand
GTCGGTGGCTGATGCGCGTCGCTCTGTCCAAAACATCTTGAATCCAAACAGAGTGCAGGAGTACTTGAAGTGCTTACGTGATATGGCTATCATGAAAGGACTTAACGGGCTTCAATCGTTTAAGTATTCCGAAATAACCAGCTCGCCAAAGCTGGTTTTTTCACATCTAGAGAAAGAGATTAATCCCAAAAGCGATTGATCTCAATGATCCTTTTAGCCGGTCATGTGCTTTCCTACAAAAAAGCCTCTCATTTGAGAGGCTTTTTTGTAGGAAAAATCTAAGTACTCGTTTACCGTTAATACAGCCAAACATCAAGCATGACCAATCTCAAGCCCTTTTACAACAAGCCTCTCCAGCATCTTATTAAGACTCAAACCTTGAGATACAGACAACTCTTCTAGCTTTTTATGAATATTTGAGTTGGTTCTGAAGGCAATCTTTCCATTGTACGATTTGTAAGGCTGAATGCCCTGCTCGGTACAAATCTCAAGATATGACTCTAAAGAAGTAATCATTTCTTCTTTCAAAGAAATAACATCAGACGCATAGAAATCAGCACTTCCAGATAATCCTAGAATTTCACCTCGAAACATTTCTATCTCAGGATCAAAAACAACGCTAGCTTTTACACCATTGTGCTCCAAAATATTGTCCATACTTCCTCCGAAGAAAACCAAGAGTGATATCACATTTTGATATCACTTTATCTTTCTGTAAAGTATTTTTGAACATTAATTATCAAAAATATCTGGGAACTCTGACATTAGGAGACGCTTTACACTCATAACAGCCCCTTTATCTGTATCAGGACTCGGATGAGGTCTATGAAATACATGCGGACGACCATTCAAGATGATTGCTACACGAGACCCTTCCCTTTCTTGAACTACTGCACCAAGAGACTTAAAAAGACTCTCAATATCAGACCAAGGAATTGTACCCAACACTGGTCGTGTGTTGATTTTACGGAGTGTGGTTAAATGTTTTTTCTTTATCGCCATCTGTGCTTCCTTATGTAAAGTTATTATTGACTAAGCATGCACATGACGTATAATTACAACTGTCAGGAAATAAAATAAATCATGTATATACCTAGTTAATTCTGGGTAGGGCTCTATTGCCCTTTCTTAATTATAGCACCAAATCAACAACTTGTCAAAAATGAATACTAATTCACTAATTCTTCCCGCCATCAATCCCTTTTAGAACAGGCTTAACTCTTCGTCTTCGATCTGCCTTTGCCTTTTTATTAGCTTCGAACTCTTCAATTTTCTCTTGAGCGTAAGGCTCCGATTCATTAATTAGCCCGTTGAAGTGATAAATGTTTGTATCATTTCCTTTTATCTCATGCGGTCGGTATTCACGCTCAACAAACCCTAACTGCTCCAATGCTGCAATTCTCTTCTGAATGGTTCGAGGAGTAACACCCAATGCTTGAGCAATAGTTTTCTTTGATGGATAAGGCTTACGTTCTGCCTCCCACCAGTGAGTTGATAGGTAAAGGATAATGTTAATATCCATAGCTGTAAGACCTAATGCGTGTTGTTTTTCTAAAATAACACTAGGGAATGCAGTCCATCCTGAGTCCATTAGGGTTTTTCCCCATTTTTTCTCATTCGCCTTTACATCTTTTTCAGATTTACTCTTTGCTTTAACTGTCATCACTTCAGCCCTATTACTAACCTTCAATAAAAATAATATTCTTATTGAACAATAACTTCAACAAGCACCTGGAGAACAAATCACCCTAAGGGTGGGGTTGATAAAAACGCCATAGTAGGGATTTAAAAGACGTGGGGGATGGCGTTCCAAATAACCACCAAAGTATAACCAATATAATCAGATTAAATTAACAATATGAATACAATGATATTAACGAGTAAAATAGGGGTGGAGTCATTTAAATCGCTAGGGTTACACAAAAAACATACTCATCTCGTCTCCTTTGCACAATTCAATATCGAAATTCCCAAAGGGGCATTTCCAATAATTGAGCATCTTGTGCGACGTGATATTGAGCTAATGCGAAATGTTACGAGCGCACAAGATGAGACAAACGAAGTGCGTCAGAGTCCTTTAAACCAACTTTCGTCCGCCCATCGCATATCAGTATCCTCTTCTAAATGCCAAGTAGTTAAAACCACATCAGCAAGATCAGTTGCCACCTGAGTAAGCTCATCTTTACTATCAAATTTTGCTTTAAGAGCCACCTCGAATTGCATTTTTAAAATTTCGAATTGTTGTTTTTTCTTCTCAATATCACTTTTAGACATTCCATTCCCTTAACTGTAAAAATCTTCAATTGAAGTAAACTCAAAAAGAGCACGTATCGTCGCCTCTGAAAGCGTGACAGTGTTTTTAGCAATGACCATGGACTTATTGGTGCATTTCAAAAACATGCGCTCTACACGCCTTACAAGCGCAAAATTAGGACTTAAATAAAAGACTCTCTGGTATCGCCTCTCTGAAATGGCTTCGAGGTGATTCTTCAAGATCGCATCGTACCGAGAAGAGGCTTTCAATGTTCTCTCAAATTCAAACGCGACCCTTTCTCCCTTGGGAGAAATCGCAATAGCATCAGGACAACTTTGGCCTTTCACTGGTTTTGGGGTCGTCCATTCTCGCCACCCCTCACGCACTAATTTAATGCGTATAAGCTGCATCTGTTTACGATGTTCAAACGTCAGAGCATTAAACTTCGAGGGACGAAAAACAGTAAATCGATCTGGAATATCTTCATGATCATCATAAGAAAATAACAAACCTGTTTTATTAATACCCCAAATCGACTTTCGACCATGCTTATGCTCAATGAGCAGCTCATCACGAGCCATCGCTTTTAAAACTTTATTCGCATTTCTCGCTTGCTCAAATTCGAGTAAGTCAGCCAACACTTCGGTATCGGTAAAAATCTCATCTCGCAAGAAATTCGTAACCAGTTTTCTGTTTTTTCGTGTTCTCTCTTTTCGCTGACCAGGCGAAAGCATCACATTATTTTTCATCTAAAGTCTCCAAAAAATCTGGCACCATTGATTCAGATTCTCGAACGTCTTCACGCATAACGCCTCCAACATTCTGATTCGGTAAAGCTCGACTGATCGGAATAGAAACGCTGTTATCAATTAAAATTCCAGAGCAAAATCCAATTTTAGCGAGACCGTCTCCGATCAAGATCGCCGTGTTATCAGGTAAGGTTTGAATAACATTCGTATCAAAAAGGTGAGCCTTTTGCTCTACTGAACGACGCTCTTCTCCAGAACGAACTTCCTCACCAAGTCCATTGCTTTCATTAATGTAAGTGGAAGACTGTGCTTTTTTAAAACCAGTAAGGTTTGCGACCTCTTCGGCAGCTTTAAAGGATTGCTGACGATAGAACCATCGAAGTGAAGCATTGCCTTTCAATATCTCCGCATAGTTATCACCAATAACATTGAGATCCGCATCCGTTTGGTGAGCAAAGATTAAGTTCGAACGCCTTGAGCGAAGTTGCCCACTTTGATTAACGAGCAAAGGACAAAGTAATGATTTCACTTCATCAGCAAAAATAGAAACAAACTGCCTGTCGTTAGGTTGAGTGTTTTTAATCAGTTGAAGTACTCGTACGAGCAGCATTTTTTGAGCATCTTTGGTCACCCCAACATCGTCACCAATGACATAAACAACACCGCCACGCTTCAACACATCATCGAATGAAATCGTCGAGTCGGCTTTCAAAGCCCCAAGCCTTGAAAGCGTCTCGATTCTTTCAATTAACCCACGAGAAGATTTCTGCTCCTCTTCGGACAAAATAAGATCGATACGCTCAGAAACTTGAGACAAATGAAGACGGTTTTGAACAACAAAATCAGCAATTTTCTGAGCACTCTTTTGTTCCGATATTTTGTAAACATCCGAATCAGTATTTCGAGTTTCTAAATCAAAGGCAGCAATCAAAAGCTCCGCGACTTCATGCTCATTAGCGCCTGAAAATGGATTCACTTGTGGCTCGGCATCACGCAAATTAAAGAAATAAAAAGGCTTGCCGTTTTTCTCACAAGCATCTTTCAAAATATGAGGTAGGTAATCGTCAAATTTAGGGTCAAAAACCAGTACCGCGTCACCTTGTAATACTTGCTGAGACAAGATGATTTGCGCTTGGATACCCTTTCCGGCTCCCATAGACCCCGACACTTGAATGTTCGTTTTGTTATAACGCTGTCGAGACACAAAAAGTGGTTTTCGATTTTTATCTAAACCAAAGAAAAGCGCGTTATTTTTAGCGGCTTTTTCAAAGTATTTTTTCGGATTATAAGATTTAAATGTTTTCTCACTGTGTAGCTCGCGCACATCTGTAAACGCTTCATCTTCACCAATACGGTTAGTCTTTTTGATAGAACGAGCAGACAACTTAGGTTCGTAAAGCTTCTTAACGAAAACATAATGAACAAGAAGCAGCAAACCGAGAGATACACCGTAAAGCTCAATTGAAGAGATAAAATCAGAAACACCATCGAAATGACCGAAACGTAAAAAGCTCATTCTATTGTCACCAAAGAACGACATGTAAAGTAAAACTACAGTAGGAATAAGAGCCCCGAAAAAACCCAAAAGAGCAAACACTCTCCCAAACAACCGGATCAACGAAACCCTAAAGCCAGATTCATTTTTACAGATGAAAAGGTAGGGAAGAGAAAAAAGAAAGACAGAAAAAAGCAGAAGAATCACTTCAAACCAATACGTACCGGTTTGCGAAAAATACACCTTAGCAAAAGGATAAAGCGCACTGTAAATCTTATCCAAAAGCTCAAGAATCGCTTGGTCAATTCTTTCATTTAATGTCATTTAAAAACCATCCTAGTTTCGTTTCTTTAGGCTCCCCAGAGCCGTGGCGAGTGTTTCGGTCCCAACCGAAAAAGCGAAGCGCGCGCGTCTGGATAAACGCATTGAGCCCCAGCGAAATAAGAGTAAGCCGGACAAACTTACTTTAGGATTCGTCAGAACCCCGTTCAGGGGCAAGCGTAGCAGTCAAAAAGTCAGTTTGTCGGGCTTTAGCCCAGACGCGCGCGGGTGAATTTTTGACGTGGAGGTGCGTTCAGCACCAGAGCGTCTAAAAGAGGGCCAAGCCCTTATTCGTAAAGGCGTTCAGCCTTGGAGAATATAATTATTTAAGAGTTAAACGATTAAATAACAATAGACGATATAAAGTAGAGTACATGAGACTTAATATATCGTCTATTAAGTCGTCTAGAAATGGGGCAGAGCGAACGTGCCAAGGTTTAAGAATTAAAGACATTCCGCTTGCTCGGTGTTCGGACGCTCCGCTTACTCACACACTGCGCCGAGCGGTATAAGTAAGAACAGAAGGGACATGAAATATGGCGACAAAGCCAGCCCTTTCGGCTGCGCCGACCCCTACCCATTTCGACTCAAATTTATGAGTGATTTGGGTATA
>NZ_JAPPTM010000054.1:0-6299 GCF_027587105.1 Vibrio sp. RW | reverse complement strand
AACATGTCCGATTATTACGGCAAAAACGCCCAACTTCAGCACTTCGAAGATGTCTTGTTAGACTCTGACTTAATCCAACTATTGCATGAAGAAGGGGTTAACTTTGGAGTTGATATGTTTGATGAAATATACAACGATTCAGAAACGCTAAGTGGGCTAGGTGGAGAACGAATAGCCAAGGATAAGTTTGAAAAACTAAGCTCTGGAGACATGGTATATATGACGCGGACTGAAATTGAGTCCCTAGTTCGCAATGGCACACTTTCTATTGTAAAGCTACCTACAGGCGGATACTGCACTAATTCGTCTTGCAGTAGAGTGTGTGGTATTGGCGAGTTCTCCGCTGAAATTAAACCATGCGAACATCAGGTAATCACAGACAAGGAAGCCAAAAGAACTCAACGTCAAAATAAGCGACTAATAAAAACATTTCGAGATTTAAATAATGGCGACCCTATGATGAAAAGTATACTTGTCGGAGTTAAGCAAAAGATAAAAAGAAATGAGTCATTGATTATCAACCATGGAATTAAAGTCACAGCCTTTGAGGATAATATCAAAGGCATAATCGCAACCAGCAGAGGTTAGTATGAGAAATTCAGGAAAAGCATTAGCGAGATTGCGAGCAGCTTTAGAACGCCTAATTTCGGGCAAGCCACAAAATGTTTCACCTTCAGGTAAATTAACCCTTAATAAAGTAAATAACGAAGCTGGACTTGGTAACAGTTACATACACAAATTTAAAGATTTTATTGAAAATGAAGCAAACCCAGCCATTGAGTCGTTTAACGCTAATTACGATCCCGTCAAAGCGAAACTATTACAAAACAAGCAGAATCTAACTGAGAAAGAAAAGCATAAAGCCAGCCTGAAGAAAGAAATCAAACTTAAAGAGCAATACCGCCAAGAGCGAGATGACCTGAAAACTATAAACAAAGAATTAGAAACACAAATTAGTTCTTTGACGTTCAGACTGTATGAATTACAAGAACAACTTAATCTACAAAATGTTGTGAAGCTCTCTCAATAACCATTGCCTTAATTGTTAAGATGTGTGAGAGTAATGAAGTCTCATACCAAGTAATATTCATACTGAGTATTAGAGTATCATACTAAAATGGCAGTGATCGCAGTTGGTACGCTGCCATTTCTAAATCGAAAATGCCCCAAAGTGAGTTAACGTAAATACTCTAAGGGCGCTATGAGCGAATTGCGGAAATTTCTCTTCGTATCATAGTGCTCATTCAAAAGTATGCTTTGTTTGATATAGCGGACATTACCTTTTCGGATTCTATTGCCCATAAACTACTAAATTAAAACCCGCTTAATGTACCTTACTAATTATCTTTTAAAAATGCAGCTCTTCTATCCGACACGGTTTTCCGTATAAATAGCCTTGATAGGTGTGACACCCCATACTCTGCAATAACGCGCACTGGGCTTCTGTTTCAACCCCCTCAGCTATGACTTGCAGTTCCATTGAGTCGGCTAATGTTATAACTGCCTGAGCTATGGCCCTATCATTACTGCTATTGATAATATCTCGAACAAACCCTTGGTCAATTTTCAACTGATTTATAGGCAATTGTTTTAAGTAGGATAAGGATGAATAGCCTGTACCAAAATCATCGATTGAAAAAGTCACGCCGTGCTGCTGCAAATCTTTCATCTTAGCTTTAACATCAGGAATGTTATTTGCGAGCAACGTTTCCGTAATTTCCAGCTTTAGCAACTGTGGATTTGCACCTGAGGTTTTCAATGCATTTAAAACAGTCTGAACAAAATTATCTTTGCTAAATTGAACTACGCTTATGTTAACCGCAATGCTTAGGTGTTGTTTTTCGGATTCTAAAGACCATTTTGCCAGAGTGGCGCAAGCTTCCTCTAGCACCCACTCGCCAATGGGTACAATAAGACCTGTTTCCTCCGCTAATGGGATAAATTGCAGTGGCGACACCATGCCTTTTTCTGGGTGTATCCAGCGTAACAATACCTCAACACCAATACACTGCTTCAGGTGATTGACCTGTTTTTGATAGAAAAGTACAAATTGTTGGCTTTGTATTGCAGAGTATAAGTCGCTAATAATTGCTGCTCTTGAGCTTACTGCAACTTGCATTTGCGGGTCAAAAAACTGCACATCATTTCGGCCAGCATATTTAGCCTTGTACATAGCCATATCAGCTTGCTTTAACAAATCTTCTTTTGACAGATTTTCACTGTTAAAAAGTGTTACACCAATGCTTGCCGAACTATTGAAAGTTAGACCGTCAAGATTATATTCCCTTGTTAAATTACTCATGATTTTTTGTGCAAGTCTCTCAGCCTGGTTCGCTGCTAATGCTGGATCATGACTTAAATCTGATGCAATAACAACAAACTCATCGCAGCCTAAACGCGCTACGGTATCACCTTGTCTCACTGAGTTGACAAGACGCTCAGCGACCTGACACAACAGCAAATCACCTTTATTATGACCAGCACTATCATTAAGGTTTTTAAAGTTATCTAAATCAAGAAAAAATAATGCTGAGAAGTTCCTTGTACGAACGCTATGATTTATAGCTCCCGTCAATCTGTCCAACAACAGACGTCGATTAGGTAGCAATGTTAATGGGTCATAAAATGCTAACTGGTGAATTTCATTTTCACGTTGTTTACGCTCAGTGATATCCCTGACAACACCGATAAAGTTAACTTCACCAGCCATTTGAACTTCAACTACACCAAGCTCGATTGGAAACATAGAACCATCTTTGCGCAAGGCCTCAAGCTCACGAACACGCCCAGTAATGTCACTGACACCACGTTCTATATAATTTGATAAGTAGCTATCGTGATGCTCTCGATGAGGTGACCCCATCAACATGCTAATATTTTTGCCAAGCGTTTCATCTTCCGTATAGCCGAAGATTTCCTGTGCGGCTTGGTTAAATGTCAGAATTTTACCACGACCATCAATAGTAATAATGCCATCAAGCAACCCTTCAACAACAGCTTCCATCTGCCTTGACTTATCACTAAGCGATTTTTCTGCAATTATTTGGTCATTGATATCAAAATGCGTACCCAATAACCATAGAGCTTTGCCATCATTTGATCTCGATGACACACGCCCTCTGGTATTTATCCATATCCATTCACCATTTTTGTGTTTCATACGAAGATTGGCTTCATATATAGGAATAAGAGCTGCTGCGTGCTTTTCAAGAATAGTTGCACAATAAGCCAGGTCATCAGGATGCGTTAACCTCTCCCACGTGCTTCTGTTTGCAGGTAATAACTCAGAAAGTGTGTAACCCAGTAATGCGGCCCATTTATCATTGATAATCAACTCGCCTGTTTGAATATTAAAATGCCATGTGCCTATATTGTTAGCGTCTATAACGGCTTTAAGTAAGTTCTCACTGTTTCGAATGAGCTCTTCATCCTGCTTCTCTTTGGAGATGTCTGTTTCAATGGCAATGTAACCGCTTAACTTACCTTCCTCATTGAACATTGGGTTGCAAGTTATCCTCACCCAGTAAGATTTTTGCGTTTTTGAATAATTTACAACATCAACATTAAAGCCGTTCTGTTGAGCAAGCGCATCTCTCATTATTGCAACAGTTGCCGGATCAGTGTCTTCCCCTTGTAATAACTCCCCAGGCTTTTTACCCTGCATTTCTTCAATGCTATACCCTGTAAGAAAGGAGAAGGCTTCATTAATCCATATAACTCGACCTTTGGCATCAGTTATTACCACACCATTGGTTGTCTGCCTTGCAACTTCAGAAAGGCGTCTTATTTCTGACTGCGCTTCAACTTGTGCAGAGGTATTACGAATGACCACTAATACTTCATTATCATCAATCTTTTTGTATCGGGCTTCGAACGATTGATTTGACTTTTCAAACGTGTAGTTATGATGAATCACATCGTTGTTACAAAAGGCTTGCTTGAGGCACTCTACGAGTTGATGACCTAGCTCATTGGGTAGTATCTCATGAACGGTACGCCCCAAAATCGCTTGTTGAGGTTTAGGTAAGTCAGGATGCTCTTTGCAAACCAAAAAACGAAAGTTTCGGTCAATAACAAATACCATATCAGGCAGTGTTGCCAGTATTGAGGTTGTTCTTGCCATGCCTTTTAAAAACTGCTCTTGAAGTCGAGCGTGATCTTCTTTGGCAATTTCATACTCAACCATGTCTGCAAATTCGCGCAGTTCTTGCTGCTCTTTTGCTGAAAAGTCTCTGGCCACGGAGTCAATGAGACATAGAGTGCCGATGGGTTGCCCACTTGTCTCTCGCAGCGGTGCACCCGCATAAAAACGAATATGCGGCGCGTGGGTTACTAAAGGATTTGACGAAAAGCGCTCATCTTTTGTTGCATCTGAAACAATTAAAATATCCTCATGCAATATCGCATGGCCACAAAATGAGATATCACGGCCTGTTTCACAAGCGTCAAGACCCACTTTAGATTTAAACCATTGCCGGTCACTATCCACCAAAGAGATAAGGCATATTGGCACTTTAAATACAGACGCTGCTAATCTTGTAATGCGGTCAAAGCGCTTCTCTGCTGGCGTATCCAGCAAATTAGTTCGCTGTAATGCAAGTAAACGAGCAGCTTCATCAACAGGGAATTCAGGTGCGTTCAAAATGTTACTCCAATAATTTGCTGCTTAATCGATTATTATCAATTGTACTGCAAGAATACACTGTTAAATGTTTTAGGCTTTCACTTGAAAGATTACCGCTTAAACCGTACTACCAGTTCATGAAGCTCATCAGCAATCTTGTTCAAATAAATAATCGTCTCTGAAAGCTGCATCGAGCTGTCATTACTTAAATCGGCAAGCGTTGAAATATTTACTATTTGCCGGTTAATGTCCTCAGCAACATGAGCTTGCTCTTCAACTGCCGCAGCCATTTGAGTAGACATAGAAGCAATTTGACCAACAGACTCGGAAATGCCACTTAACATTTTACCACTCTCAATCACATGAGAAAGACCATCTTCTGCATCAGTCGCGCCAGCATCAGCGACGTTCACAGCATCACCTGCGCGTTGCGTTAATTCGGTGATAATACCGTAGATGTCTTTAGTCGATTCTTGAGTTCTCTGGGCAAGACTTCTTACCTCATCGGCAACCACGGCAAAACCTCGACCTTGCTCACCTGCACGAGCGGCCTCAATAGCAGCGTTAAGGGCAAGTAAGTTGGTTTGTTCTGCAATCTGTTCGATTATTTGCGCGGCACTGGCGATACGTGAGGTTTGTTCTGACACACCGCGCACAGAACTACCAATTTGCTCTACCGTTAGTTTTAGCTTTTGAATAGAGTCGCGGGTAACATTCGCCACCTTAGTGCCTTTTACTGCAAGATGGTTAGCAGTATCAGCCTGCGTAGCGGTATCACTGACATGCTTAGATACTTCGGCAATAGTAGTTGACATTTCATTCATCGCAGTAGCCACCTGAATGGTTTCTGCTTGCTGACTTTCAATGTCTTTTCTGGTTTTATCCGTTAATTCTGCGCCTTTCTCCGATTCCTTAGCGACAACAAGCGCAGCACTTTCGATGCGGGTGATCACTGTTCCTAAATGCGCGAGCTGACTTAAAATAGCAACTTTAAGCTTGCCTAAATCACCGGTTTCATCTGTATAACTTTTTACCGCCAGTTCATCTGAAAATGCATGGTTAAGCATGTCGTTCAGCGCATTGAGGGTTTTCTTTCTGCTTAATGATACCCAAATAGCAAAAATGACCACTGAGACTAGCAGTACACCCTCAGAAATTTCTTTGAAACCGAAGCCGAATAAACCCGCACACAGGGCTATCGATAATACTAAGAACGCATTCTCAAGCGATATGGGTAAAGTAGAGCGACTACTTTTTCCTGCATTGATATCACGATAAAGTTTAGTCGCCCGCTCCACGTCCTGTCTTGAGGGGCAGGAGCGAACTGATTCATAGCCTATTACTCTGCCATTCTGTGTTACAGGCGTCACATACGCATCCACCCAATAATAGTCGCCATTTTTACAGCGGTTTTTTACAAGACCCATCCATGGCTTACCGGATTTCAAATAGTGCCACATCTTTTTATATGCCTCTGGTGGCATATCCGGGTGCCTAACCATATTATGAGGCTGTCCAATCAGCTCGTGCTTTTGAAAGCCACTGACTTCAACAAAGGCATCATTACATTCAAGAATAGTTCCTTCAGTATCAGTCACTGAAATCAGTTTGGTTGTACTTCCAAATGTTTTCTCTCGATCAGTAACTGGCAGGTTTTTACGCATAAATGTTCCTT
>NZ_JAPPTM010000053.1:0-6375 GCF_027587105.1 Vibrio sp. RW | reverse complement strand
TGTTTTGAAAGGGGAGTTGTAGTGGATCTATCATGGATCAATGTTGTAGATACGGCAGTTAAAATAGGGTTAGGTGCACTTATTTCAGCAGTTTCTGGAATTTTCGTGATGCTTAAAAAGAATGACTTCGACAATGAAAACGCTGTTCGAGAGCAGTTTTACGAACTGCGAAATGAAAAAAAGGTCAAATATTCAGAGTTCTTAAGTCAGTCTCAAGAGTTAATACAAGCGACTTTATATACTTTTTATCTGCCGAATTCAGATGAGTATTTTCGCTACTTAAGAGCTTTTAACGATGTGCAAATTATATCGGAAGAGCGTTTTAGGTTGGCTGCATATCAGGTTTTTGATGAAGTCGGGAAGTTTGCATTATTAAACAAGCAAGGTTTATCTCCAGATTTATCTATGAGGATGGTTAATTCAGCCAGAGAAAAAATATCAATTCTGCAAGCAATAGCAAAAACAGAAGTTACATCTCGCTACACAAAAACATAACAAAGCATTTAAGAGTGATTCGCAACGCTTGGCAGTTTCGCTTCGCTCAAGTATAGCCAAGCGTCGCTCACACCTTAATGCGGCGTTATATGCCCGCACTAAACTACAGAGCAGGCATCTCAAAGAGCTAAACAATTTGCTTGTTTAATAGCTTCATTTGATTTTCTGTTATCAGACTAAGGAAGATTCTGCGAGAGTTGGTTGGTACAGTTAACCATTCTTCATATGAAAGGGTACATAGCAACAGCAAGTTAATAACTTTAATTGTTTGAATGAACAGGTTCGCTGTTTCCTCAGCTATTACTGGATCAAAGCTTTTCTCACCTAGCACAGCCCTTTGGTGCCAAATACCGGGTTGGGAGCTGTGTACAATGTTAGATACATCAGAATACATATTATCCAAGATGTTATCTAACCCAGTTTTAGTATAAATTGAACTGAAGTTAGCTGTATGCTTTTCATGATAAGTTAAGATTTTCGAGCGACTTAGGTGAAATTTATCTCTTAGTACGGACTTCAACTCTATAGAGTGATCCTTAAAGTAACTAAAATACAAAATGCTCTCGAAAACAGTTCTCATTGAGGCTGCAGAATTTTTGTATAAGTGTAGGCTATAGACACTTATGAAGTCTTGCGCTGAAACTTGAGCCTCACGAACAAATGGTAAAGCAGGGTTCCCATTATATATGGTTTCTAAAGATTTAGACCAGTGAGCAAGGATTTGTAGCTGAGATTCAATAGAAACCAGATGGTTTTTTTCTTGAGAAAAAAACTCATCTTTTCTTGAGTTCCAGTCTATATTTTTTAGTACATCTACCAATTTACTCAACTACTTATCCTCGATCATTCTTATGAACTCATCATCATTAAACGATTTCATGAAGTGATTAAAGTCACTTCTTGAGAATGTATCAATAAAGTATTCAAGCGCTTCTCTAATTGTCGGTCGCATATTGTCGATAAAGTCGCCAAGCCGAGGATGAAACATGGACATTGCGATGAATAGTTTATCTTTGTTAACCCCTTTCTTTTTAAGCCAACGATATGCTTCCATTGCTTCATTTTGAACTTCGCTAGAGTAGTGACTTAATTTGTTATTGTCTAACGAGTCCTGCTCTAACATATTTAGAATACTTAAAGCTGTATTGTTTAATGCAGCGCCGTTATCTAGTATATCGTGACACAAATCGATCAACTCTTTTTCTGTAAGGCTAGAGCTCAACAAGGAGCTAGAAAGCTCACGAGTCAAACGGATTTGTTTACTCCTTCTCATGCTTATCCCTCAATTCTCTCAATTAGTTCTAATAATATAGCTCGGACTTCTATTTTGATGCTTCTGCTGTTTGGTTTTTTAGATATGTGCAAGAACCCCGTTCCATTGACAACATCTGAGTATAGTTTCGAGTTGCTCATTTTTGATTTAAACAAGTTTTTCTTGTACCTGTCCGTCATATTCAGTTTAACCACAAATGAACTATCGGCAGCTGAAGAGCTTATGTTATTTAGTAATATGTGAAGTTTAGGGCTTTGTTCACCAAAAAAGAGGTGCTTAATAAACTCTTTCATCAGAGATATACCTCTCTCTGCATAAGGGTTGGGGGTCACTGGTGCTAATATATGTTCTGAACAAACGATTGCCGTTTTGGTAAACAGCGACCCTGATGGATGACAGTCTATCAATATCAAATCGTATTGGTTTTTAGCTTGCTCAATCATATGCCGAAAGCGCGTGGACATAATATCAATGGCGATATTTGATGAGCTAATGGCTAAAGGCATCAAATCCAAGGTCGACGGTATTATATCCAGAATCCACCCCTTGTTGTTCAAAACATTGGTAGTTAATGATTTGATATCTGGTGGGGTTGTTGACATTGGAGCTTGCAGCTGGCAAATATCTAACTCTGAGTCGGTGTCTTGAAGTACCGACAAAATCGTCTTTCCTTCCTCTAACGCGCTTTTGTAGGTTGCAGGAGTTAACAAACTTTGAGATAGGTTAAACTGTGGATCGTAGTCAATTACTAACACGCGCTTGTACTTTGTACTGACTTTTCCGCCAACGAGCATTGTACTCAATTGAATAGAAGAGGTTGTTTTACCAACACCACCCTTCATATTCATAATAGTTACTACCTTACCTTTCTTTTGACTAGCCACTATAGATTACCCTGAAACAACAACGACTTGTAATTATCAACTAAATCATGATTAAAGTCAGCTACTTTACTAATCTTACTACTAGTGAAACTCTTGGTTCCACTTCTTTACAGTCACAACGCCACCACGACCCATCTAGACATATAACAAAGCGTTTAAGACGGATTCACAACGCTTGGCATTTTAGGTTTGATTCAACTTTAGTGTTTACGGCACAATAGTTTAGGTCATGTGGTAGCGTTGCTCACCACTTAACGCGGCGTTAGTTTGCAAGGAGCAGAAAAGCGTTTGTGGTCTAAAAGCCTTGTTCTACGTTCTAGCTACTCACCTGTTCGTTTTCCAATCTCACGAACTTTCCGGTGGCACTGTATTGGAAGCGTTTGCGGCGAGTGAGTCACTTACTGGTTCTAACATTATTGCTAGTTCTTTGGTGCGTTTTCTTTGTCTTGGCGGCTCATTCGCTAACAAATAGCTTAGTCACATTTGGTCGTCAGGTTGGTCGAACGAATCCTTTGCCAGTTAAAGTGCTTCAAACCGTGGTCATTTGTCGTATGTCGCTTCTTAGTCAAGTGCGTTTTGTTGGTTGTATTTAAATTTTGAGCTGTAGGTTTTACTTTTGTGTTTAAAGCCAGTAGCTTCATAACTAATTCAACAACTTGGCGCTAAACCTCTGGTTTCATCGCGGTGGCAAACTAACAAAGCGCTTAAGACAGACTCGCAACGCGCGGCATTTTTACTATGCGTTGATTCATGTGTTTAAGGTGTTATGCGGTGACTTCGTATTGCGTTGCTCACTACTTAGCTTAGCGTTAGTTTGCAAAGGGCAGAAAAGCGTTTGTAGTCTAAAATCCTTGTTCTGCGTTCTAGCTATTCACCTGTTATTTCCCAAAGACTTTTCATCGAAATAGGCATCTCGCGTAGCCCGTTTTTCGGTTAATTGGCTTCTGTGTTACTCATTTCTTTCGTGTTAGTAAGGTTCATTTCTCAATGTTCTTGCGCGCTGCTTCTTTGGTTTTGAAAGTTAAGCAGGAACATTGAAAGATGGTATTTGTGGCTGTCGGCATCGACGAAAGTCTTCTTAGCCAAGTCGTTTTGTTGGTTGAGTTTTAATTCTGAGCTGCCCGTTTTACTTTTGTGTTCAAAGCCAGTAGTTTCATAGCTAATTCAGCATCTTGGCGCTAAGCCTTTGGCTTCATCGTGGTGGCAAACTAACAAAGCGCTTAAGGCAGATTCGCAACGCGTGGCATTTTTAGTATGCGTTGATTTATGTGTTTAAGGTGTTATGCGGTGACTTCGTATTACGTTGCTCACTACTTAGCTTAGCGTTAGGTTTTGGAAGGGTTAATATCCTTTATCTGCTTAAAAATCTCTTCTGCCTCGGCGGTCAATTGAGAGTAAGTCCTAATGTCGCCTTTCCTCTGGGCGAGCATAGCTTGCTCAAGTAGCATTGAGTGTCGTTTCTTGAGTTTTTTGGCTGGATTGCTCTTAAAAAGAGAAAACATAAATGACTCCGCTAATGTTTAGTGTATTTTTGTTTACGTAGATTTGTAGAAAAGAGTTCATACAGAGACCACGAAGCTACAAACCTAACAAAGCGTTTAAGGCAGATTCCCAACGCTCGGCATTTTCGGTTTGCTTTGAATTTAGTGTTTACGGCACAATGGTTTAGGTTTGGTGGTTTGCGTTGCTCACTACTTAACGCGGCGTTATGCGTACTAATCAAAAATACACTTCACATGTTTATTTATACAGTTGTTGTGTGTATGCTCCGAATGTAGTGAAAGGAGATGTACATAATGACAATAAAATACGAAGCAAAAGTTCCTAGCCCTTCAGAATTTTGCGAAATGAGAGTGAAGGCAGGTCTGTCGCCAAAGTCGTTAAAGGCAGCCACTATCGCTTTGCCAAATAGCTTGTACGCTATCTCGGTTCGAGATGGTGATGTGCTAATTGCGATGGGGCGGGTAGTTGGAGACGGTGCATGTAACTTTGAAGTCGTGGATGTTGCAGTTGATCCGGACTATCAAGGCCAAGGGTTAGGCCGGAAGGTTATGGAGCATATAGATAACTATTTGTCTTCGGTTGCTCTCGAAGGCTCTTATGTTTCCATGATCGCTGATGAGCCAGTATTTTACGAAAAATTAGGGTACAAGCTTGTTTCTCCATCCAGTCAAGGAATGACGAAGAAATTTAAGCCGCACGCATAACAAAGCATTTAAGAGTGATTCGCAACGTTTGGCAGTTTCGCTTCGCTCAAGTATAGCCAAGCGCTGCTCACACCTTAATGCGGCGTTATGCATAAGGAGAAAAAATGAGTCTTGGGATGATGGTACAACTGACACATAGTACTGTCAGAATTGAAACGACGCTACGAAGCGGTGGTATTTCAACAGGTACTGGGTTTTATATGAACCTATTGCAAGAAGGTGAAAGTTGCGTACCCGTAATCATTACGAACAAGCACGTGATTGCTGATTCTTTGTTAGGGCGTTTTCACGTTACTTTTGCAAACGCTGAAGGGCTCCCTGACACAGGTAACCATCAGCAGTTTCAATTTGATAATTTCGAACAAAGATGTATAAAACACCCTAATCCAGATGTTGATTTGGCTGCTTTTTTAATCGGTCCGCTAGTGAATCAAATCCAGCAATCTGGAAATCGGTTGTTTTACGTCCCTCTACAGACAGACTTGATTCCTAGTGACGAAGATCGTGCTACTTATTCATCGATGGAAGACATTGTTATGATCGGCTACCCAAATGGTATTTGGGATGCTACCAATAATTTGCCTGTAATTCGTAAAGGTATAACAGCTACACATCCTCATGTAGCATGGAATGGGAAAAATGAATTCCTGACGGATGTTGCTAGTTTCCCTGGTTCCAGTGGTTCACCTGTGTTTTTAGCTAACATTGGCGGGTACATAGATAACCGAGGAAACACTTATATGGGCAGTCATAGAATCAAACTGTTAGGTATTCATTATGCTGGAGCGATGCATACGGCATCGGGGCAAATAGAAATAGTTACAGCTCCGACATCAAATGTGCCTATACCGATTACACAAATACCAAACAACATCGGTGTTGCTATAAATTCGATAGAAATTCTTGGGTTGGAAAATGAGATTCGGGGAGTGCTTCCGGCAAATGCATAACAAACAATTTAAGAGTGATTCAGCACGCTTGGCAATTTTGGTTTGAGTTAAGTTAAGTGTTTACGATGGTCAAATTGAGTATGGTGGTCGCGTGCTTCACACCTTAATTGGGCGTTAGTTTGCAAAGGGCAGAAAGGCATTTATGGTCTGAAAGCTTTGTTCTACGTTCTAGCTATTCACCTGTCCGTTTTCCAATCTTATGAACTTTCCGGTGGCACTATGTTGGAAGTGTTTGCGGTGAGTGAGTCACTTACTGGTTCTAACATTGTTGCTAGTTCTTTGGTGCGTCTTCTTTGTCTTGGTGACTAATTTCGCTAACAAATGGCTTGGTCACACTTGGTTGTCAGGTTAATTGAATGAATCCTTTGCCAGTTAAAGCGCTTCAAACCGTGGTTGTTTGTCGTATGTCGCTTCTTAGCCAAGTACGTTTTGTCGGTTGCATTTAAATTCTTAGCTGCTCGTTTTACTTTTGTGTTCAAAGCCAGTAGTTTCATAACTAATTCAGCACCTTGGCGCTAAACAGCTGGCTTCATCGTGGTGGCAAACTAACAAAGCGCTTAAGACGG
>NZ_JAPPTM010000052.1:0-7482 GCF_027587105.1 Vibrio sp. RW | reverse complement strand
GCCGGGTTATGGTTCAAGTGGCCACGCCAAAGAACTTCAGCGATGTCAGCCATACCCATAGGTGCGCCTGGGTGACCAGAGTTTGCTTGTTGAACACCGTCCATGCTAAGCGCACGGATTGCATTGGCTAGAACTTTACGAGAAGGCATGTCTGCTCCTGAGTACATAAGCGATTTAAAAAGAGTTAGTGCTAAAAATTTCATTTTTATTAGCGCGGGTATTCTCTCAAACGACTATAGCGACTGCAAACGATTTACTGTCCTTTTAACCATCATTTTTCGCAATTTTTACCCATTTATATCACTTGGTAATGGCTTATATCACCCGGCACGCAAACGTTTAGTTATGTCATATCATAAAAAAGAGCTTGTAATTCGACCGTTGGAATTTAGAATGGCCGTCTAGATGTAGAAACACCTACAAAATATACTGTATTTAATGGCGGCGCTTCCTTAACTTGCTACGCCTAAAATTATTTGCATTTAATCTATTTGCAACTAAAACACTATTTGCAACTAAAACTAAAAGTGGAGCTCTCATGGCTAAGCACCTATTCACTTCTGAATCTGTTTCAGAAGGCCATCCAGATAAAATTGCAGACCAAATCTCTGATGCTGTTCTTGATGCCATCTTGGAACAAGATCCAAAAGCACGTGTTGCTTGTGAGACTTACGTAAAAACCGGCATGGTGATGGTTGGCGGTGAAGTAACAACGTCTGCATGGGTTGATATTGAAGAAATCACTCGTGAAACAGTACGTGAAATTGGTTACGTTCATTCTGATATGGGCTTTGACGCTGACTCTTGTGCCGTTCTAAACACAATTGGTAAGCAGTCTCCAGACATCAACCAAGGTGTTGATAAAACAGACCCGAAAGAGCAAGGCGCTGGCGACCAAGGTATCATGTTTGGTTACGCGACTAACGAAACACCAATCCTAATGCCTGCTCCAATTACTTACTCTCACCTTCTTGTTAAAAAGCAAGCTGAAGTACGTAAGAGTGGCAAGCTTAACTTCCTTCGCCCAGATGCTAAGTCTCAAGTAACATTCCAGTACGACCAAGGTAAAATCGTTGGTATCGATGCCGTTGTTCTTTCAACTCAGCACTGTGATTCAGTCACGACACCTGACCTGCGTGAAGCGGTAATGGAAGAGATCATCAAGCCAGTACTTCCTTCTGAGTGGATCAACAAAGACACTAACTTCTTCATCAACCCAACAGGCCGTTTCGTAATCGGTGGCCCAATGGGTGACTGTGGTCTAACTGGTCGTAAGATCATTGTTGATACCTACGGCGGCGCAGCTCGTCACGGTGGCGGTGCATTCTCTGGTAAAGATCCATCAAAAGTTGACCGTTCTGCAGCTTACGCAGCGCGTTATGTTGCGAAAAACATCGTTGCAGCAGGTATGGCTGACCGTTGTGAGATTCAACTGTCTTACGCTATCGGTGTTGCTGATCCAACATCTATCATGGTTGAAACGTTTGGTACTGAGAAAGTAGCTCACGAAATTATCATTGAAGCTGTTCGTCAAAACTTCGACCTACGTCCATACGGTCTTCAAGAAATGCTGAACCTTCTTCAGCCTATCTACAAGCAGACAGCGGCATACGGTCACTTCGGTCGTGAAGAATTCCCTTGGGAAGCGACAGACAAAGCAGCAATCCTTGCGGACTTCGCTGGCCTAAAATAATTTAGCCACTGCGATTTGTTTCTTTAAAGCCCTTATTTCTTAGTAAGGGCTTTATTTTTATGTACTTACCGAACTTTCACTCGCCATTCCCTTCTCTAACGCCCTTCTTTACCGTTAACCACTTAGTATAAAAAACCACTGATAATTTGTATTTTCTAGCACTACTGACAATAGTTAAGATAACTCCTAGACGATCAAACTCACGTTTAAGCCTAATGTATTTAGTCTAAAATCATTAGTTAAATGAATGCGAGAGCAAAAACTAGGACGATGACGAGCGATTGAGCTTGACACCATAACGCTAATGTCAACCACACCACTGAGCCTTATGGAATTATAACTAGGACGTTATTTAACTAGGGGGAATTATGCCTCGTACCGTGCACCCATCGGAACTGAACAATAAAAAAGATAAGGTCAGCGATCAGGATTACGCTCGAACCATTCCTTGTAACCAAGTTAGCATTTCAGCACCCTTTCATTGGTTGTCACTAGCTCTACACGACTTAGTGAAAATGCCATTAATCAGCGCATTTTACGGCTTGTGTTTTATGGCGGCAGCCATCGCCATAGTCCAACTTGTCCAATGGCAAGGAACACACCTAGTCGTTATGCCAAGCTTGATAGTCTATATGTTGATAGGGCCTTTTCTTGCTCTAGGCCTGTATGACGCCAGCTGGGAAAGAGAAAAAGGACACAACGCCAGCCTACTGCACTCAATGAAAGCCATCACACGAAACTCAACCCATCAATGGGCCTTTGCGATTGTATTGATGGTAGCGATGATTTTCTGGATGCGAATCGCGGCGTTATTGCACGCGTTATATCCTTCTGTTCAAGGGGCTCCACTAACTGAATTCGCTCCATTCCTGATTACGGGCTCTTTAATTGGGCTAATCATCGCTAGCCTAATATTCAGTATTTCAGCGTTTTCAATTCCATTAATGATGGAGCGACGCGTTGATGTAATGAGCGCTATTTTCACTAGCTTCAATGCAGTGAAAGCAAACATCCCAGCAATGGTTGTGTGGGCGAGTATTATTTGTTCCGGTATTCTGGTGGGCTTTGCAACCTACGGCATCGGTATGATCGTCACCATGCCGCTACTTGGTTACGGTACATGGCACGCTTATCACGAGATCATCAAGAAAAAACATCACGTGTAAAGCATCGCTAGATTAACAAGCAATGTTATTATGAGGCCTTAGCTTAACGCTGAGGTCTTTTATTTGGAGTTAACAACGTTTGTCTTACACCCCACAACAACATCGCGCAAATAAGAAACTGGCGGAGTGTCTCGCTATTGCTAATCAACATTTCTCTCGTGAGTTTCCATACCCAACTATCACTTACAAATTAAGAGGTAAATCGGCAGGAAAGGCCTACCTTCAGTTAAATGAAATTAAGCTCAACCACGTGCTATTCAGCGAAAACGAAGACGCCTTTATCAACGAGGTTGTTCCTCATGAACTCGCACACTTGATCACGCATCAGGTCTTCGGACGCGTTAGACCTCATGGTAACGAGTGGAAATACGTGATGGAAAAGGTATTCAACGTACCAGCCAAAACAACCCACTGTTTTGAGATTACCTCTGTGCAAGGCAAGACCTTTGAATACCGCTGCGACTGCACCGTTTACCCACTATCAATTAGACGACATAACAAAGTCCTTCGAAATCAATCGACCTACCGATGCCAACTGTGCCAACAAACCTTAGTTTTTACAGGCACTCAACTAAGCTAATAACCGATTGATTCACTCGTTCGGATAAATCTAATAGAGAGATCTAACATTTGAGTGATAGACTGATATTTATCATACTTTTATCAGTCTTTCTCTATGCAAAAACTCACCTTAAAAGCATTTGGCCTACCTGTGTCTTTTTACTTATCGATAGTATTTAGCCTACTGGTAACCCAAAGCGTTTTCGCTGCCCCACCAAGCTCATTCTACAAAGCCAAAAAAGAAGCCGTAAAGATTTATCTCGATCATCCGACTTCGTTTTATTGTGGTTGTGATATTACTTGGAAAGACAAGAAGAAAGGTATTCCAGACCTTAATGGTTGTGGCTACCAAGTCCGAAAACAGCAAAAACGAGCAAGTCGAATTGAGTGGGAACACGTGGTTCCAGCTTGGCAATTTGGCCACCAGCGTCAGTGCTGGCAAGACGGCGGACGCAAAAACTGTACGCGAAATGATAAAATATTTAAATCCATGGAGGCTGACCTTCATAACCTAACGCCCACGATTGGCGAGGTTAATGGTGATCGATCCAATTACAATTTCAGTCAGTGGAATGGAATAGATGGCGTGAGCTATGGTCAGTGTGAAATGCAGGTCAACTTCAAACAGCGTAAAGTTATGCCGCCTGACAGAGCAAAAGGCTCAATCGCAAGAACTTACCTATACATGAGCCAAGAGTACGGTTTTAGGCTATCAAAGCAACAAACTAATCTGATGATGGCGTGGAACAAACAGTTTCCTGTCGATCAGTGGGAATGTACTCGTGATGAACGAATCTACGCCGTCCAAGGTAATCACAATCCATTTGTTTACCCAGCTTGCAAATAACACCACTCGCATAGCCATCTCTACCAAGCAAGAGTTTCAGCATTGCCCCTGAAACTCTTGCTCTACCCTTGTTTTTTCAACTAAAAGCATCCATGTTAGGCATAGATAAAAATACCCAAATAATCATATTTATAGGTTTACCAGCATGAGAGTCCCTCGTATCCATCACCCTGAACGCATTCATCAGTTAGGCTCACTCGCTTTAGGCGAAGATGCCGCGGGTCATGTTGGTCGTGTTCTTCGCATGAAAGAAGGCCAAGAAGTCCTTCTATTTGACGGCAGTGGCGCTGAGTTCCCTGCGACAATTATTGAAGTATCAAAAAAGAACGTCACGGTTCATGTTACTGAGCGAATCGAGCGTAGCAGTGAATCTCCATTAGACTTACATTTAGGCCAAGTGATTTCACGCGGTGATAAAATGGAGTTCACGATTCAGAAATCGGTAGAGCTCGGCGTGAATACCATTACTCCGCTGATTTCAGAGCGCTGTGGCGTGAAACTTGATACCAAACGCTTTGAGAAAAAACTCGCACAATGGCAAAAGATTGCTATCGCGGCATGTGAACAGAGTGGCCGTAATACGGTTCCTGTCATTCGCCCTATCATGCAACTTGAAGCGTGGTGTAGCGAAACCAGTGAAGCGTTAAAGTTGAACCTACATCCTCGCGCAAAATACTCAATTAACACCCTTCCAGAACCCGTCAGCAAGGTGCGCCTATTAATAGGCCCTGAAGGTGGATTGTCCGCTGAAGAAATCGGCATGACAGAACAATACAAATTTGAAGAGACGCTACTCGGCCCACGTGTACTTCGTACCGAGACAGCAGCTCTAACCGCAATTACTGCCTTACAAGTCCGTTTTGGCGATCTAGGCTAGGAGAAAAAAATGATCAAACTTGGCATCGTAATGGATCCTATTTCATCCATTAACATCAAAAAAGACTCTAGCTTTGCCATGATGCTTGAAGCTCAGCGTCGTGGTTACGAAATCCATTACATGGGAATGGATGATCTACACTTAGATCAGGGCGTAGCCATTGCTGACACAAAGGTTGTAGAACTAAAAGAAGATCCAAACGGTTGGTATGAGTTCAAGTCAGAGCAGACTATCGCGCTATCTGAATTAGACGCCGTACTGATGCGTAAAGATCCTCCGTTTGATACTGAGTACATCTACGCGACTTACATTCTTGAGCGTGCTGAAGAGAACGGAGCACTGATCGTAAACAAGCCACAAAGCCTACGTGACTGTAATGAGAAGTTGTTCACTGCTTGGTTCCCTGAACTAACACCGACGACAATCGTGACTCGTAAAGCTGAGAAGATTAAAGAGTTTCGCGAAAAGCATGGTGATGTGATTCTTAAGCCGTTGGATGGCATGGGTGGCGCGTCTATCTTCCGAGTGAAGAAAGGTGATCCAAACGTATCAGTAATCATTGAAACATTGACCAACCACGGTCAAAATTACGCAATGGCACAAACTTTTGTTCCAGACATAAGTAATGGTGATAAACGTATTCTTGTGGTTGATGGTGAGCCTATGCCTTACTGCTTAGCTCGTATTCCAGCGGAAGGGGAAACGCGAGGTAACCTAGCGGCCGGTGGTACTGGTGTGGCTAGACCACTGAGTGATACTGACTGGGAAATTGCAAAAACAGTGGCTCCAACACTGAAAGAAAAAGGCTTAATCTTTGTTGGCCTTGATGTAATCGGTGACAAACTGACTGAAATAAACGTAACCAGCCCGACTTGCATTCGTGAAATCGAAGCCGCTTTTGATATTTCAGTAACCGGTAAACTGATGGACGCGATCGAACGTCGCGTTAAAGCAAAATAGCTTCCAGTCGATTGGCTTAGTTGAAATGATCTAAGCTGAATCGTTCTTAGCTAAACCAATGTAATGAGCGGCACAAGCCGCTCCTTTCTCAAAGGCAGGAGGCTTTATGAATTTAACCAATCACTTTCTGGTTGCTATGCCAGGAATGAAAGATCCTTACTTTCAAAACTCTGTAATTTACCTTTGTGAACACAACAATGAAGGTGCAATGGGGTTAATGATCAATGCCCCTATTGATATAACGGTTGGAAAAATGCTGGATCAAGTCGAGATCGACTCCATAAACCCAAAATCCAATCAAGCTAGCCTAGATAAGCCAGTGTTAAACGGAGGACCGGTAGCTGAAGATAGAGGTTTCATTTTACATAGGCCAAAAGGCAACTATCAATCTAGCATCAACATGACCGATCAAATCTCTGTCACGACCTCTAAAGATATCCTTACCGTGCTCGGAACTGGAGACGAGCCAGTGCATTACTTGGTCGCATTAGGCTACGCAGGTTGGGAACCAGGGCAGCTAGAAATAGAACTCACCGAAAACTCTTGGTTAACCGTTGAAGCCGACCCTAAAGTTATCTTCGACACCCCCATTGCAGATCGTTGGAAAGTTGCCGTTCAGATGCTAGGCATTAATGTTGCGCAATTATCGGCTGATTCAGGGCACGCCTAAAACCAACTCATAACAATCAATACAAACCCAACCCAACCCAACTATTTAATTCTGGAACTTTTATGTCACGGACAATTATGGCATTTGATTACGGTACAAAAAGTATCGGTAGTGCAATCGGCCAAGAGATTACTGGTACCGCAAGTCCCTTAACAGCCTTCAAGGCTAAAGATGGTATTCCGAATTGGGATGATATCGAGAAGCAAATCAAAGAATGGCAACCTAACCTGATTATCGTCGGTTTACCAACGGATTTACACGGCAAAGATCTAACAACCATTACTCCAAGAGCAAAGAAGTTTGCTAATCGCCTCAAAGGGCGCTTTGGTATTGATGTCGAACTTCATGATGAAAGACTATCTACAGCAGAAGCCCGATCCGAGCTTTTTGATATGGGCGGCTATAAAGCATTAAGCAAAGGAAATGTGGATAACCAATCTGCAGTTGTTATTCTAGAGAGCTGGTTTGAAGCACAATATTTTTAACTCAGCATTAAGCGAGCAATAATTACACTCAATTCTAATCTGTAATCATATAGCGACGTAATATTAATGCGATTCATTATTAGGTTAGTGATGGCTCATATAAAACTGATTTAACATCCTACTCAGTTCTAACGATAATAGTATGTAACTCAATGGACGCAGGCGAAGCTGGCGACGGTTATCCAACTAAAAATTAAATGAGAAAAGAGCGTAGTGACGCGAA
>NZ_JAPPTM010000051.1:0-9463 GCF_027587105.1 Vibrio sp. RW | reverse complement strand
TAATTGGCCACGATTACATCAAGGTTTTGGACGGCAACGTGACGATCTACAATCAACAAGTCACCATCAAAAATGCCAATTTCTTGCATAGATTCCCCCATTGCTTGTCCGATGAATGTAGCACTTGGATGCTCAACTAGCAGTTCATCAAGGCTCATTCCTAGTTGTCTGTATTCAGCAGCAGGGCTTTCAAAGCCTGTAATACCAGCGCTTGCTAAGATAGGGATAACTTTCATAATAAAAATAACTGTACGTATATACAGTTATTTTGGAACTAAACGGTTTGATCGTCAAGGACATTAGAAAGAAAATACCGCACTTATCCTACTAAGTGTTTTAGGATGTGTCGGGTCGGCAGTAGGGCTACCTATCGTGCATAATTCGCCAATTTCATATACATACACCGATAAAAATGCTTGAAAAGAGGGTAGGGTGTAAAGGGACTTTCTTTACGCTGCGGGTTAGTCGTCGATTGCTATTGTAGAGTTTTGATACTGCGAGTCTGGCTGAAGCATTTATGCCCCATTATTGGTTTCGTCTAACAAATTTGCGATTTCAATCAGTCGCAATTTACCCAAATATAACTCATGTGACGTTAATAATAGTTATGCGGTGAGAGTGAAATTTTAATTGGATTGGTAAGTCGCTTCGGGACAAAACCGACTTAACGTAAATGCTCTAAACGACTTTTGCCCCTTTCCGTATATGGCAACTAGGAAGAAATCCTTCCCGGTTGCCTAAATCACCTTTGCCCCTTTATGAGCCAGCAAGATATTAGACCGATAAATTCCGTCCTCAATTAATCGCGCTTGCATGAGTGATTGGGAGCTAAAGTGCGGTGCTCAAAAAACTCCCAAAATTGAGCAGAATGAGGGGGCCAACCAATGTTTTTTTATTTGAATGATTATGCAAATGCGTTGAAGGCCAAAGATCGCAATTTTATCTTATATGTATAAAAGGATCTATGAGTGTTCAGGGGCGAAGTTACTGGCTTGTTTTAGGAGATACAGAGAACTTTAACTATACGTATGACAAATAAGTCTGCGCACATGCCTTATAGGAAGTGACAACCTAATCCTACAAAACTTCGACTTTTTATGTCGCTCTTTTACCTTCATTGCTAGAATTACCCTACAACTCCTAATTGAGTTTTGATTCATCCACTACACTTACAAACTTTGGTCATAGAGCGAAATGCGCGGATGAGATAGCACAAGCCAAATACGAAGAGCCATCAGATATTACTAATCATTTGGCTCTTGATTAACTCATAAGTTTTGTCTGATGTTATCCAGTTCTTCCCGAGTAATTTCTCCTTTGGCATAACGCTTTTTCGCAATATCCAAAGGGGTTTCTCGTTGCATTAGTGAACCACCTTTCGGAGAAAAAATCACCCAAAGAACAACCCCAATAACAACGATCCATAACAGCATCATAGGCATGTATCCTATATCAAACCCGCAATCATAATATCCGTGCATATTAACCTCGTAAACTACTCTGATGCAGGTGCTTGGTTATTGTTAAAGCGATTTCCGCGGCACCCAAAATTGCGATTGTGGTTTGCGTAGTCGTCACCGTGAACCTGCTTCATCCATTCTCTCATGGCTTCTGGGTTGTCATGCATACTCTGCATCCAAGCTTGCATAGCCTCGGGGTCTTTTCGCAGTTCCAGCATTGTCTGATAGTGTGGATTGTCTGTATTCATCATTGAATGCATAAATCCATAACCGCCTCTTCCTCCGCCCATATGTGCAAACACGCTGACAGAAATAACGAGAGCAGTAACTGCTGCTAGTAATTTAGTGAGTGTTTTCATGGTTCATCCCTCATTTGTCTTCTTCACTTTTATTACAACAGTTTTTACATTCGAATGTGTGTCGTAAATACATTTGTTTTTGACAAATGATGGCAAAGCCTCAGATTGACACACTTTGTCACACATTCTGTAACAAACTGGTTATATTGAATAATGTATAGAGAACATTGAGGATTCTAATGGAGCAGACCTATAAAATCTTGGTGGTTGATGACCATGCTGAGATTAGAGAACTACTAAAACGCTTTTTGACACATCATGGCTTTTATGTTGTCACGGCTGAAGAGGGTGACAGCATGGAAAAAGCCATGCGTCAGCAGTCGTTTGATCTCATCATCCTCGATTTAATGTTACCCGGTAAAGATGGTGTGACCTTGTGCCGGGAAGTTCGCGCGACATCAAATATCCCTATCATTATACTGACCGCTCTGGGAGAAGAGATTGACCGAATTATTGGTCTTGAAGTCGGGGCAGATGATTATCTTGCTAAGCCCTTTCACCCAAGAGAGTTGCTCGCTCGCATTAAGTCGGTGTTAAGGCGACATTTCGCTATCCCAAGTGTCAGTGAACAAGCCTCTACCACTCACCCCAATTACACGTTTGCTGGCTGGACGTTAAATACAACCACAAGAGAACTACTTGATCGTAGTGGCGTTTTAGTTTCTTTAACGTCGACAGAATTTGAGTTACTCCTTGCTTTCTTAACTCACCCTAATGTTGTTTTGTCTCGAGAGGACTTGTTAAAACTGGTTCAGGGCAGAGGGGCTAATGTCTATGACAGAGCGATTGATACATTAATTAGCAGGCTAAGACGTAAAGTCGAAGTAAACCCCAAAGAGCCAAAACTAATCAAAACAATTTGGGGAGGTGGTTATCAGCTTAGTTGTGAGGTAAGTAATGATCATGATTAAGTGGATTCGAAGCCTTAGTTTGATCTATCAAATTGGAGCGATTGTTTTATTTGGCTTTCTCACCAGTTTTTACCTCTCGCTTAATTTACTCTCTTCTGAGAGTACAAGGACACTAAACCTGCTCTCCTCCTCTTCTGCTGTTCAAAGAGTGATGACCATGATTGAGCTGTTAGGCCAAACACCAGAATCTCTACATCTCTCTATTCTAGAAGCAAGTAGTAGCTCAGATTTGACATTATCCATAACGATTCGACCACATGTACCAACAACGAATGATACTTCTAAAGAAACAGATAAGCTCATCGCAAGATTTAAAGAAAAGGGGATGGACTCGATAAATCTACTACTAGTAGAACAAGCTCGCCCTCTCATGGATATGCACAATACAATGATGTCAATGCGAAGTAGCATGATGTCAGGGATGTCTATGCGAGATCGTCAGGCAATTCGTATGGGATATCTCGCTACCATTGATGGTTCAGTTCAGTTGCCAAATGGTAAGTGGTTGAACTTCTCTTCCGGCATTCGAGAAGAAGTAACTCATTGGTCAACTTCTGTTGTTTTCGCTTTGAGCATGGTGATGTTATTAACGATAACTCTTGCTATCTTTATCATTCATCGTGCTCTCAAGCCTATTCAAACATTGCGTGAGGCAGCATCTGATTTTGCTGTTAGTCGTAAGGTCACTCCGATTAGGGCCGATGGCCCAAAAGACTTGCTCCCAACGATCAAAGCATTCAATAAAATGCAGGTCGATATCTCTGATTTCATTCGAGAGCGTACACGTCTACTTGCCGCTATCTCTCATGATTTGAGAACACCTTTAACCAGTCTAAGGCTTAGGTTGGAGTTCGCAGAGGAGAGTGAAGATAAAAGGCAAATGCTAAACTCAATTTCCATTATGGAAAAAATGTTAAAGGCCACCATGAGCTTTGCTAAAAATGATAGTGAAATTGAAGAAAGGCAACAGACAGACATTGATAGCTTATTACAGACCATCGTGGATGAATACAGCGACAGAAAAGTGGTAATTAGGTATCAAGGTACAGGTAGCTTGATAGAATACATTCCACCTATTACCGTTCGGAGAATGATAGAAAATCTGGTGAACAACGCAGTCCAGTATGGCGGTGAATCTTGTGGGATATCATTGGGTGTATCCAAACATTCCGACTTAATTGAGTTTACGGTCTCAGATACAGGTGTGGGTATCGAGAGCGAGAAGTTAAATGAGGTCATAAAACCCTTTACTCGTCTAGACTCAGCAAGAAGTACAGATTACTCGAATGTCGGATTGGGCCTCTCTATCACGAAAGCATTGGCGAACAATTACGGTGGAAATCTACTGTTAAGTCGCAATAAACCTCATGGTTTGAAGTGTACATTTACGATTGCCATACATTGACACCATTCCTCTACACCTAAGGTACCTTGAAGGTGTTTATCTTCAAGGTACTTAATGAGGTATTGCGCCTATTTGAGCTCGCTTTGCACTAAGTCATAGAGCTGCTGTGAACCAAAGCTCTCTAAAGGCTTCCCGTTTACAAAAAATGTTGGCGTTTTTTGAATCCCTAACGATTTTACATCCGCTGTATCTTGTTCAAGTATTTGAATTATATCTGGATCTTCCATGTCTTCGCGAGCTTTAGAAATATCCAATCCTGCACTTTCAGCAATGTTCCAGACATTTGCTAAATTTGGTTTACTGTGTGAAGCCCAAGAGTTTTGTCCTGCTAATATAGATACGAGCACCTCACTATAAAGCCCTTGGCGCCTTGCCGCCTCTAACATTAATACGACTTCATCTGAGCCTTCATGAAACGCAGCGTAACGCAATACGAGGCGAATATCGTCTGGGTTTTCGTTCATTATTTTCTTAACAAAAGGGTAAAATGCTCTGCAAGCCTCACAAGCAGGGTCAAAAAACTCTACGATGGTTACTTTGGCTGCTTCGGGGCCAAAGCTTGCTGAATATTTCCGTTCGAGCTCATTGTTTTTAACTGAAATATCAACAGTATTTTGCTGTTGATACCAGCTAAACATAAAAGCAGTGAGCAGTGCCCCCATTAGCAAAGTAATTGAAAGTACAATTTTATTTTGGTTCATTACGAATTTTTTCCTTAATCTTATAAAGGTTTGCACCAAGTGTTATCGTTATCATTGCGAGCAACAAGGATAAGCCAAAAATCGATAGGTCGGTAAAAGTTATGTTTCCATACAGTGGAGATGGTGTCCCGCATGGGCCTTTAGCTTCGAACATGGTTGGGAACCATGAATCTAGAGGTATGAAACTCGGAAATGGAGAGCCATAGCTACAACTTGAAAGTTTTTGACCCGTTTCAATCAAGTGGTTATCCCACGAAAACTGCAACGCAAAGTAGGTGCCGATGAGTGATAACAACAACGTCGAAATCTTAGTTATGTCATTCTGATTTGCAAAGATGTGTAATATACCCGCTATACCAATAAACAATATAAATAGTCGAATCTGAACACAGTTCGCACAAGGTTCGAAGCCTAGGTAGTATTGTGTGAAGAGGCCAAATAGCTCCATCCCAACACTCGATAAAAGTAAGAATATCCCAACAAGTGTCGAGTTAGTTAATGTTTTCAAAGTAACTCCATATTAATAAAAATGTATATCAGTCTCTATTGTGATTAAAGCCGAACCCATGATGATATTTATCACAATGAGTAGTTTAGGCCATTACTTCTTCAGCAGCCTCAACCCATTGGCTACAACAAGTAAACTTGCGCCAACATCAGCAAAAACTGCCATCCACATAGTACCCACGCCAACAAAAGTTAGGGCTAAAAATAGGGCTTTTATAGCAAGAGCAAAGCTAATATTCTGTATCAGTATTTGGTAGGTACGTTTAGACAAGCTGACAAATGTCGGGATTTTTCGTAGATCATCATCCATCAATGCGACATCAGATGTTTCAATGGCGGTATCAGTTCCCATAGCTCCCATTGAGAACCCAATATGTGCAGCCGCCAGTGCAGGCGCATCATTAATGCCATCTCCCACCATACCTATAACACCGTTACTGGAGTAAGTTTCAACAGTACAATACTTATCTTCTGGAAGCTGATTGCCATGAGCTTCGTCAATACCGACTTGAGACGCAACTGCTGATGCGGTATGTGAGTTGTCTCCAGACAACATAATCGTTTTTATGCCCAACTCATGGAGTTGTTGAACCGCGGCACGACTACTTTCCTTTACAGTATCTGCCACTGAAAATAGTCCCAGAACTTGGATACCGTTATGAAGCAATGACACGGTCTTACCTTGTTTTTCTAACTTGTGAATATGGCTTCTAATGTCCGTGGGTATAGTAAAATGTCTCTCTACAAGATTCTGATTACCCAAGTAATATTTATGTTCGGCGATTGTTCCAGATACGCCTTCGCCTGCAATGGCTTTAAAATCGCCTACATCAATCCTTTTTTGAGTAGATAGCGCTGTGGCAATGGCGGTAGATACTGGGTGGTCAGATAGATTTGTAAGATTAAACCCTATTGAGCAAACAGAATCTTCTGTCCATTCGTTGAAAGTCATAACGTCAATCAACATTGGTTTTCCGTGGGTAATCGTTCCAGTTTTATCTAAAGCTAGTGCTTCTAATTTTCTCCCTTGTTCAAGATACACACCTCCTTTAATCAGAATGCCTTTACGTGCTGCCGCTGTCAGGCCGCTAACAATAGTGACAGGCGTAGAGATAACAAGTGCACAAGGACAAGCAATCACCAACATAACAAGCGCTTTGTAAATCCAATCTAACCATTCACCATACCCCAAAATGGGTGGTAACACAGCAACTGCGAATGCAATCGCAATAACGGCGGGTGTGTAGATTTGAGAAAAACGATCAACAAAACGTTGAGTTGGAGCCTTAGCACCTTGAGCTTCTTCTACTGCATGAATAATGCGTGCCAAAGTTGTATTGTTAGCTGCTGCGGTCACTCTATACTCAATAGCTCCAGCCTGATTAATCGTTCCTGCAAAAACTGAGTCACCTTCAATCTTATCGACTGGCATACTTTCACCAGTAATAGGGGCCTGGTTGATGGTGGTTTGCCCTTTAATGATATTGCCATCGAGACCAATACGTTCCCCCGGTTTTACTCTGACAATGTCACCAAGTTGCACGGTTTGAGCATCAGCTTCTTTCCAAGAGTTATCTAATTGCTGAACTATCACCGTATCAGGTGTTAAACTCATTAATGAGCTGATAGCGTTTCTAGCTCGGTCGAGTGATTTTGCTTCAACTAGTTCAGCAATAGTAAACAATACCATAACCATGGCCGCTTCTGGCCATTGACCAATAATAAATGCACCAGTAACCGCGATACTCATCAATGCATTCATGTTGAGATTAGCATTGCGTATAGATATCCATCCTTTTTTATAAGTTGTTAACCCACAAGACAGTACAGCAATTAATGCTAATGTGGCTTGAACCCACTCCGGCATCCCTGTCCAATGTGCCACTTCCGACCCTATCGCTGAGATACCAGCCAAAGCCAATGGCCACAATGGTTTCTCCTTTTCATGAGGAACTTTGTGAATCTGACTGTCATCAGATACATCTGGTTCAAACCCAAGCGAACGGATAGCGACTAGTATCATATCCAAGGAATCTGGTGTGTGAGTGATAGCTAGCACCCTTTGCATTAAATTGAATTCAAGTTTCTTTACCTGATTCATCTCACCAAGTTTTTTTTGAATTAACTGCTCTTCAACGGGGCAGTCCATCTGCATAATACGAACTTCAGTACGGACATCATTTCCAATCTTTTCAGAGCCAGATAAGCTCTTAAGTTTGCTAGGAGCAGACGTACAACATGAATCACAGCCATTTTTATCATGCTGGAGAACCGTTTCAGCATGTTGGTGAGCACCCATGTTATCTTTTGTTATATGAGAATGCTTATGTGTTGAACTACAGCATGTATTAGCATCCTCACTAAGATGTTTGTCCGTACAATCACTCATTTTCATCATCTCTATCATTGACTATAATCAACATTAAAAAGCCTGATCCTACTACAAAGTCAAGACTTAAAGAGGCATAGATGAAAATTGGTGAACTCGCTAAAAAAGCGGACTGTCCGGTGGAAACCGTTCGATACTATGAAAAACAAGGGCTATTACCTAAAGCTCAAAGAGAATTGGAGAACAATTACCGCCGTTATGATGTCACTCACCTAGAAAGGCTTTTGTTTATCCGCCGTTGCAGGGCTTTGGATATGGCCCATGATGAAATACGAACGCTGTTGCACGCGATGAGCTCCGATAGTACATCTTGCTCTCCCATTGATAATGTTATTAGTCAGCATCTGGAGCATGTTCAAGATCGAATTAAAGAGTTGAAACTATTAGAGAGCGAGTTGACAAAATTGAGAAATGAATGCGATTCTAGGCGTTCGCTGGAAGAATGTGGCATTGTAGAAAAACTAAATGCTAACGAAAAGGTTGTCTCTACGAACCGCAATAAAAGCAAGCATTTAGGTGGGGTTCATTAAAAGTGCAGGCTTCACATGTCCGTGTCGTTGTGATGGTGTTTAGCGTGAATTAGAATATTTCTTTCAAGATACTCATTTATCAACATTCAACCAAGTTTTGCATATTCTTAGGAACACATTGCATAAAGCGCAACTGGCAATTCCATCAATAATGAGTGGGTTTGTCCAGAACAGTTCATCTCTCCCTCCGCAGAAGGAGGTGGCAGGTTTCGTTACGGGATATCAAAAGTGATCCGATGGGTAGATTCCGCCCGAAGCGCCTAAAACGTTTGTGTCCAGAGACGTTTCAGCGGGATCTTCACAATTTCAGCGGGATCTTCACAATTTCAGCGGGATCTTCGCTGGCTCATTTATGCCTCATTGCTTGCTGGTGAGATTTTAGACCGATAAATTTCGCCCCCAACCAATCAGGCTTGCAGGATTGAAAGGGAACTCAAGAGCGGTGCTCATTTACTCCCATAATCTTGCACTTTTTAACAATTTCTGCCTAGTATCACATTTGCATATCTATGCTAGCGATTCAGGCACAGAACCAAGTTAAACTGACTTTACCAAGTAGGTGGCTACTCATTCGGAGATTTTCGTGCGCTATACCAGTCGAAGATACAAAACTAAGCTATCGAAGCTCTATAGAGCTGCTAATGCCGATGAAATACCTTTAAGCTATCTGCTAGAACTAAAGCG
The DNA here is from genome assembly GCF_027587105.1 of Vibrio sp. RW. Classification (NCBI taxonomy): domain Bacteria; kingdom Pseudomonadati; phylum Pseudomonadota; class Gammaproteobacteria; order Vibrionales; family Vibrionaceae; genus Vibrio; species Vibrio sp. RW. The sequence goes on along the minus strand of NZ_JAPPTM010000051.1, from coordinate 517 downwards.
AAGGTGCACAGTTCTAAATGCATCTAACCGATTGAAAAACAGGAAAGGTGCTAATCAGTGTAGTGCTTGTTTTGAACCTTCGATACATTCGGTTCAGTGAGTTTATGTTGAGTATCATCTATAATTGGCCTACTAGTTGTATATAAAAGGATCGTTGGGAGATGTTTCCGAATTCGAGGATTGAAAAGTACTATCAGCAATGCGATGAGCTCCTAAATTTTTCGGGATTATCTTGGTGGATTATCGACCTAGAAGATGATCCAGATACTTTTTATTGTAACCGTACTATGTGTGATACGTTCTATCTTAATCCTGATTTAACCGCACATTCGGTAAGCAAAACCTGCCCCATCGCAGGTGACTATAATAAGCATATCGCTATAAAGAGTACGGCCAAGGCACAAAAAATCTTCAACGACTATCGAGAGCTTAAAGACAATACCCTTAACGAATATCAAAATCGTTTTCCATACTATGATGAGGTGCAGGATAAGGTTCTTTACTTTACGAGTCGGGC
>NZ_JAPPTM010000050.1:0-9845 GCF_027587105.1 Vibrio sp. RW | reverse complement strand
GTACCGGCGTTACAAGCAGAAGATTTTCAGCTTAATACCATAACCAACGATAACATTTATTATCGAAGGTTAACAATTGAAACTCAAGAAACTTTGATAAGCATAAATATAATGTTATATTACGTGTTACATAATACGTTACTAAATAGTTTGAGAGGAAATCTCCCTATGGCACGCGCCGGAGTCACTTACCACGATGTCGCCAAAGCCGCCGAAGCCATCAAAACCCAAGGCCAGGAGCCTACGGTGGATCGAGTGCGGGAACATATGGGCACCGGCAGCAAAAGCACCATCGCGCCGCTGCTCAAGCGTTGGCGATCAGACAACGGAGAGGTAGCCGATATCGGTGGACTCCCGAATGACCTGGTGGAGGTAGTGAAATCACTCCACGAGCGGGTACAGCAGATGGCCGACCACCGTATTGAGGAGACCCGTCAGGAATTTGAGGCGTCAAATAAAGAACTCCGCAAAGAATTGGCCGATTCCAAAAACACCATCGCGCAACTTACTGCCCGACAACAGGATCTTGAGAGCCAGATTGAACGGCAGAACAAAGAAAAAAGCGCGTTAGACAAGTCTCTGGAAGATGTGCGTATCAGCGTGGTCAAAGCCGAGGCCCAACGAGACGAAGCCATTGTGCGAACCGCTGAATTAAAGGAAAGTATTGCGGAACTTAAGCAGGAAAATAAGGACATCCGCGATCATTTTGAACATTATCAGCAGCGCACTGCCGAAGACCGTCAGCAAGAACGCGAACAGTTCCGGATCGATACCCAGGGGTTGAAAGACCAGATGCAGGAACTGCAACACCGGTTCGACCAGGCTGAGTCAAGAGTGTCCGAGTTATTTGATGCCAATGCGCAGTTACAAAGCAATGCAGATAAACTTGAACAGACCAATGCGACGCTAAACAGGGATTTGAACGGAAAGGTAGATGAGACCCAGAACCTGAAGCGCGACCTTGAAGACGCCATGACGAAGAACCAGGAATACCAGCATAAAAATGAGCAATTGGCAGAAAAAATAGCAGCTCTCACTGCTCAGAAAGCAGATGTCGATAAGGAATTGGCCGTGTTATCCCAAGCTTTGAAGGCCACCAAAACCGAGGTGAAAACCATCCAGGATAAAGTGACGTATCTGACCGATGAGAACAAGGTAATTCTTCAGGAAAAGGCGATGATCCTAGGACAATTCAAACAACTCCAGGGTTCGCTATGAAAAAGGCTGTCACAGCATTGAATATTCAGTAATGTTCCAAAGATGACCAAGTTTTAAGGGCAAATGCCGGGTTAGCGGCTATCTGACGGAAACCTACGGTTTCGAGGGTGCCACAGGATTCAAAACCGTAGGTTTTCGTTCAAATGCCCCCGCTGGTCCATAAATGCTGAGAATATATCCTCTTCAAAGATGTGCTTATTTCTTTCGACAACTTGAGCGGTGCGATCAACATCTCCAATGATTCTGACAGCAGGAGCACCATTTTGTTGTACTGAATAAGAATCTAAGAACTTAATCTGATTAAGGATGTTTTCATCTAAGATAAAATTGTTCTGCCCCGAATCTAAGTGGCCAGTAGCCAAATTAACCAAGCCAGTGTTTTGAACGCCTACGTGTGCAACTTTAGCGAGAAGGTCCATCCATAGCTTTTTTTCAAGGTCTTTCTGAGTCTGAAGTAATTGGCGCAAGTCACCACTTTTTATCTTGGAGCTTCTGCCTGAGTAGCGATAGTAAATATCTGAATCGTGAGTTTTTGGAGAATCCTTTTGGCAGATGATAGGTTTTGTTCGCGACTCTAAGATTTGAAAAGCACCAATATCTATACCGTTAACACTGAAGACATGTCGCTTAAAATCAATTGATGGAGTCAAGTGTTCGTTAAAATACCCAGAAATTTCGGCATCGTCGACTTCGTCAAAGTTAGTGATCCCGATGACTCTGTGGGGGGCATCCTCAATGCCGAAGAGAATCAAGCCTCCAGCTCGATTTGCAAAAGCGGCCGCTGTTTTAAGAACTACTGATTTAAAATTCTTATCTGCCCAGTCGAACTTTGCTTTAAACTCAATAGAGTTAGATTCTCTTCTGTGTAACACACCGTCAGCATCTATTACTCTAAAAAACTCATCAGTCCAAACTTGATCGTATTGAAGCATATCGTGTTCCTTTTATAATGCTATCAAGACAAACAGTGTACCGTTAGATAGACGTATTAATCTATGTCGATCTGCATACTAATGATGGGATCTTAGCCATCATTTGCAAAGTTCATGCAAAGCGCCTAAAAGAAAGACATAAATAATTGATTTTTAACAATTAATCTTAGACGCCAAACTTTCAAAATCCGCCGCCCGCGAGGGTGTGCCGGTTCAAGTCCGGCCTCTGGTACCATCCATCTAATTCTTTGCACACAATAAACCGACCTTTGAGTCGGTTTTTTTGTGTCTAGAGATTCGGTGATCTGTTAGCAAACAATTCCAGGCTCGAGGCAAGATACTAGCGTTTATTGTTAATCATCTTACTTTTCAAGCTTCAAGCCTTAAGGTGCAAGTTTACAGTCAATAGAAACTGAGTAAGGCTCTACTCTTCCGAAGATTAAATCAAATAGCATAACTAGCTGGAGCAAAAAGTGGAGGTGACCTGCTCCCCACTACCCCATAAGTTTTCGTTCTGCATTGATTGTTCACTGATTAACCTTTTTGTACTGCTTGGGTGTTGTGCCTACGTATTTAGAAAACGTTTTTATGAATGCACGCTCAGACTCATAACCTACGTTGGCTGCAATATCATCCATATGAAGACTCGTTGTTTTAATTAGCTCTTTTGCTTTTTGTACACGAATGAGTGACAAATAAGTAAAAACTGTTTCACCTACTAAATCTTTAAACCGCTTTGAAAATGCCGCTCTTGACATACCAACTTGAGATGCCAAGTTGTCTATAGTCCACGGGGAATGGAGTTCGTCATGCAATAACTGTAAGGCCTTATTGATTCGTTTATCCTGCAAAGCATTGACCAAAGAACCCTTATTTTGCCTTGCAAAATTTATCCGAATTAACTCGACGAGTATGACCTCTGACAGCTTATTTACCAGAATTTCTGAACCTGGGTTTTGAGCCATGTATTCTGAGCTTATTTGTTCAAATGTGCTTTTTAGCCATGGATGTTTAGTCACTTCTTGGTCGGTAACGACGGTCACCTCTGACAATGAATCTTTTAATGGAGAAAGTGTTTCCTCATCAAAATCACAATCGCCACATAATAATAAGGTCGGTTCTTTGTTTGGGGGGACAGCTTCATAAGGATGGTCGCTATGGAGATAATGCGGTATACCAGGTCCCACAAAAACCATGTCACCTGCATAAAGCTGCTCAACCTTGTCGTTGACTTCCAGCCAACAGGTGCCGCTTCGAATAGAGTGGAATGCAGCAGATGTTCTATTTTCGTAGCTTTTCTTCCATGGTGGTTCAACGTTACTACAAAAATAGACGCTGCCTTGTACTCTGAGTGAATAGAGAATATTACTTAGAACATCCATGCTTGTTCCTTAAAAAAAGACCGATGTCCATAGTAGACGATCAGTGTAATAAATAAAGACGTTCGCGTATTTAACCGTTTTCGATTTGCGCAATAATGAATCTATCGAAGCAGTACACTCGATTTAAACATACTTAAACACAACGAGAATTATCTCAGTAAAGGAAAAATTATGACTTCTACAACGCTTGAAAATACAACAGTAAACGCAGTAACAAATAATACCCAAAACCGAATTAACGAATTAAGTTTTGCTGAGAAAGTGGTAAAGGTTGGCGATTATGCTTTGCGTTTCTCGGTCGTCACGGTTTTATTGTGGATTGGTGCAATGAAATTTAGCGCCTATGAAGCCGGTGCGATTGAAGGTTTAGTAGCATCTAGCCCATTAACATCATGGCTTTACAGCGTTTTTAGCCTTCAGGGCGCTTCAAACTTAATTGGTAGTGTCGAAATTATCACCGCATTGGCGTTACTTGCTGCCCCGTTTAATCGAGTTATAGGTGTTATTGGTAGTGTCGCTGCCATCGCAACATTCGCTGTAACATCAAGTTTTCTCTTATCAGCACCGGTTTGGGAAGCAAGCTTGGGTGGTTTTCCTGCACTTAATGTTGTGCCTGGTCAGTTTTTATTAAAAGATATCGTGCTATTAGCTGCCGCTATCTCGCTTCTAGGAAAGTCGTTGGTTAAAGCCCAGTAACCTTTATCAAATCAATATTGACTCGCTAGACTTTGCCTAGCGAGTTTTTGTATTTAAGGTAAAGCATTATTGAAACGACTATCGTCGTTCAAATGAGGTAACAAATGTATACTACAACTACTATGTTTATACCTCTTGTCGCGTTTGCACTTGGTTATTGTCTTACTCAAATAAATGGCTGTCTCGTTGCGGCCGTTAATCGTTTACTCGTACACCGCAAGCTAGATTGGTTACTTGGGTTACTTTTTGCTGCTAGTTCTTCTGCGGTTTTGCTTCTCTTTATTTCAAAGGCTGAGATTTCACTTTTTTCAATGCCGAGCCACGTTTCTATTGATGCATCGCTTGCTGCGGGTGGCGTATTGTTGGGGCTAGGGGCTTTAGTCAACGGCGCTTGCATGTTGGGCAGCATCGCAGAAATTGGGAAGGGAAATTATCACTTCACTTTTACACTTCTTGGCGTATTAATCGCCATGTTACTTTTTCCACTAAGCCTTTCTATTGGGCCTATTGAAATCTTTCAGACGCATGCTAAGGATACTAACGGCATAAAAAACCACGTGTTCTTCGGGCTCTTTGCTATCGCGTTCATTTGGGGTCTTGTAAAGTTGATTTATCAACAGAAATACCAGATGTTCTTTCTGTTAGGTGCTGGAGTTTTTGGTGGTTTATTGTTTTCGGCTAACCCCACTTGGAGTTATACCTCCGTACTTGGCAAATTAATCTGTACAAGAAGTGTATGTGAATTTAGCGAACAAGATGTATCTGCGATTATGGTGTTTCTTGGCGCAATGCTGGGTATGTATCTTAAGAACGTATTTTGTGCTCGTTTCTCATTTAGGCTAGCGATACGAAACTTTTTAGGCGGCATATTGATGGGATTCGGCGCGATCATGATCCCAGGCGGGAACGATAGTCTGCTGTTATGGGCAATGCCGGGAAACGCTATTTATGGTGTGGCCGCTCTTTTTATCGCGGTAGTCACTATTGCAATTGGTGTGTTTTTAGAGCTAAACTATAAGTTGCTCACAATGGAGAAAAGCAATGATTGACCTTTATCTGTGGAGAACCCCCAACGGTTACAAACCTTTGATATTTGTTGAAGAGGCCAATGTTGACTACCGTCTACACCCAGTAGATATCGGCAAAAACGAGCAGTTCCAACCCGCTTTTTTAGATATATCTCCCAACAATAAAATACCCGCACTGGTTGACAATCATATAAGCATTTTTGAATCCGGTGCGATCCTTTTATATCTCGCAAAAAAAACAAAACAATTTATGCCAAGCGACACCGTAGAACACTACAACGTCTTGCAATGGTTAATGTGGCAGATTGGTGGTTTAGGGCCAATGATGGGACAGAATGGTCATTTTGCCAATGCAGCCCCCGAGCCAATACCATATGCACTTGAGCGTTTTCATAAAGAAACTCATAGGCTATTAGGCGTACTGGAAAAACAGTTACAAAAAACTGAATTTGTTGCCGGAGACTACAGTATTGCTGATATGGCGATTTTTCCGTGGCTAAAAGCAGGTAGTGGTAACTACTTAAACATTGATTTGTCGGTCTATCCTGCTACTGAAAAGTGGATGAATCGAATTGCGAAACGCCCTGCGGTAATCAAAGCCTACAGCATCGGTGCTGAATTATAGTGATACACAAATAGGCAATAAAGCTTTGTTAAAGATAGACGATCAGTGTCTGTTTTAGAGACGAATGGGCATTGTTGGTTTCACTGACTACATCATACTTAAACCATCACTTAATGATGAGGAAAAGTAATGACACCCAAAGTAGAAGTATACACCAAAGGCTATTGTCCGTTTTGTAAACAGACCAAAGAGACGTTGCGACAGCTAGGTTTAGCATTTAAAGAATTAGATATTGGCCGAAATAAAACGTTAACCAAAGAGATGATGGACAGAAGTCAACGCAAAACTGTTCCCCAAATTTTTATTAACGATGTGCATGTTGGTGGAAATGATGATTTTCAGTATGCATTGCGAAACGGACTTTTGGACAGCATCGAAAAGCACGTTTCTCAAGCGGATAATGCTTAACGTTTTTTAATAAAGGCACTGCGCATTTGTGAAATGAAACCATTTCAGAAGTTTCAGGTGCGCGTGTCTCATCAACTGTAAATCTTAAATAAGAATAGTTTTAGCGGCGACTATGTCGCATCAGCTTAAATCACTAGGGAAACAAAATGGATAATCAACTAAAACAGGTAGACATAGCGATAATTGGAACTGGTACCGCCGGCATGGGTGCGTATAGAGAGGCATTGAAATTTACGAAGAGTATTGCGCTAATTGAAGGCGGTGAATACGGTACAACGTGCGCAAGAGTCGGCTGTATGCCATCTAAACTGCTTATCGCGCCTGCTGAGGCTCGTCATCGCGCAGCTGTTTTTGAACAATTTGGTTTGCAAGGTAGTGTGCCCAGTGTTGATGGACAATTAATAATGAAACGTGTCCGTGAAGAAAGAGATAGGTTTGTAGGATTTGTCAATGAAGACGTTGATGGATTTGACGAAACACACAAAGTAAAAGCATACGCAAAGTTTATTGATGAGCACACGCTTGCCTTGTCGAATGGGGAAACGATCAGAGCAGAGCGCATAGTTATAGCCACAGGCTCACGTCCAAATATTCCTAAGTTTTTTGAAGCTGCTGAAGATAGATTAATCACAAACGATGACGTATTTTACTGGAATGACCTGCCCAAATCGGTCGCAGTATTCGGCGCAGGTGTTATTGGTTTAGAACTAGGGCAAGCATTGCATCGGCTCGGTGTAGACACCCATCTTTTTGGCGCCAATGATGCTGTAGGTCCTCTATCAGATCCTGCCATACGGGAATATGCCTTAGGTGTATTTAAAAGTGAGTTTCCGTTTCACAGTAATGGAGAAGTCTCCTCGATAAAACGGGTTGCTGAAGGCGTAGAAATCACGTTTAAATCTGAACCTGACAGTCAAGAGCAAACAAAAGTGTTTGAATACTTACTTGCAGCAACCGGACGCCGTGCCAACGTAGATAATTTGAATATTGAAAATACCCAATTAACGCTAGATACGCGAGGTATTCCAGTTTATGACCCGCTGTCAATGCAATGTGGCCATAGCCATATATTTATCGCAGGTGATGTAAATGGTGATATACCTTTGCTGCATGAAGCATCCGATGAGGGACGACTTGCCGGTGAGAACGCTGGACGTTTTCCAGAGGTCTTCAAGCGGGCGCGAAAAACACCATTAGGCGTTGTGTTCTCGGACCCTCAAATTGCAACGGTAGGTAAGTCATACAGTCAGCTAGTAGCGAGCAAAGTACCCTTTGCATCAAGTAGTGTCAGTTTTGAAAACCAAGGGCGAGCTCGTGTCATGTTGGTTAACAAAGGATTGATGCGACTTTATGGAGAGAAAGAAACGGGTATCTTATTAGGGGCTGAAATGATAGGCCCAAGTCATGAGCATTTGGCGCATCTTCTTTCATGGTCAATCCAAATGCGTATGACAGTAGGCGAAATCTTACAAATGCCATTTTATCATCCAGTTATCGAGGAGGGCTTGCGTACCGGGCTTCGATTACTTCTTAACGAACTTAACATGGGACCCCAACCGCCTCTTAATTGTATTGATTGTGGCCCCGGGGCTTAGACTCAAATATAGAATCGCAAAAGTAGGGCGCAAGTTTCAACGACTGCGCCTTTTATATGACTCTACTTGGAAAAGTTACCGACTTTAATTAAGCGTGTTCGCAGTTCAGTCGTCTGTCAATTAACCAGACGGTTATTGAACAAAAGTAAGGTGGTTAAGGTAATTAAATATTGTGGCAATTAGATAACACAATAAAACTGATGCGAGGTCGCATGAAAAAGCCGAAGGTCGCGTGGAAAGACAAACACGAAAAAGACGAGAGAGCATATACGAAGGCAAATACAATGAAAGTGCCTGCTGACTCTTACTGGACGCCTTCTGACTGGGTACAGGATTGGGTGGAGGGGTTTCGGCAACTATTTAACGATACGACTCAAATCGCCGTGCAAGGTTACGACAGTGAACGCCGTGTCGTTTACTGGAATCAAGCAAGTGAAGTTGTCTACGAATACTCAGCGGAAGAGGCGATGGGTAAACGTATCGAAGACTTGATCATTCCCACCAACCTTCATCAGCACGTTATCGACTCTATTGAACGTTGGATCAATCATGGGAAACCTGTGCCAGCTGCGGGGGTCACTCTGCGAAGAAAAGACGGCAAACCCGTACATGTATTCTCTAGTCACGTATTGTTGAGTAATCGGCAAGGCGAGCCGGAAATGTACTGCATTGATATCGATGTGACAGAGCGTCTTGCCACTGAACAAGCATTAAAGGATAGCGAAGCTCGTTTCCGGTTATTAGCCGAAAACATGAGTGATTTGGTTTGTTTACATAGCCCCACTGGATGTTTTGAGTATGTCAGTCCATCTAGTTTGGCGTTGTTAGGCTATAAGTCACACGAGTTAATTGGGCAAATGCCTGCAAGCTTCTGTCACGCTGATGATTACGCTCGTCTGATGAATATGTTTGAAAACCCAGCTCAAATCAAAGAACCTCTCATTTACCGCATGCGCGATTTTAAAAGGGGAGTTCCGCTGGATGTAGTCATTGATGCGCCCAATATATGACGAAAAGGGTGCAGTAGTGCAAATACAAGCAACCTCACGTGATGTTTCAGAAAAAATGGCGATGCAAGAAAAGCTGCGATATGACGCCTTGCATGATTCACTGAGCGAGCTGCCCAATCGCAATTTTTTAATTCAGCATCTGACACAACAATTAGAAACACTAGATAGCCAGCCTAGTAGTTATTTTGCTGTTCTGTTTTTGGACTTGGATAGATTTAAGATCATAAATGACAGCTTAGGGCATTCATTCGGTGACAAAGTCTTAATTGAGATAGCAGCGCGATTAAAGAATGATCTTCCCAAAACGAGCTTTATTGCCCGCTTGGGTGGAGACGAATTCGTTATTGTGGTTCGCGATGTTGAAAATGTTGATCGTGTCACTAATATTGCGAGCAACCTGTTAACCAAATTAAAAGCCCCATTTTTCATCGAGAACCGTAATATTGCTGTCAGTGCAAGCATTGGTATAGTGATTGCGGATTCTCCCCAAACCTCAGCAGATAATTTGTTGCGAAACGCCGACATTGCGATGTATCAGGCGAAGGCTAATGGTAGATCATGTTATAAGATTTTTAATCATCAAATGCATACCAATGTGCTTAAGCAGCTACAAATTGAGCATGACCTTCGAAAAGCACTTGATCACGAAGAGTTCTTTCTTGTTTATCAACCAATCGTTACACTCCCTGAAGCGAATTTGTTAGGCTTTGAATCTTTGGTTCGTTGGCGACATCCAAAATTAGGAATGATCTCACCGGACCGTTTTATTCACATTGCCGAGGAGACAGGTCTGATTCTGCCTCTTGGTGCATGGATTTTACGAACAGCTTGTCATCAACTAGCTGATTGGAGGCGCAAGTTCCCGTCATCGCAAAAGATAAAAGTTAGCGTTAACTTGTCCGTTAAACAACTACAACAAGCTCAAGTGCTTAACGAGATTGATACTATCTT
>NZ_JAPPTM010000005.1:0-275669 GCF_027587105.1 Vibrio sp. RW | reverse complement strand
TAAACTAGTTCGGAGAGCTAAATAATAATATATACTCCCTTATACATTCAATAACCTATAGTAGACTCCGGATGCTAGTGAACTCTAACAAGAACGCGTATTAATAAAGCGCAAGCATCTCACTAGAACGTCATTATAAATGCAGTCCTTAGTTACTTTTTCTTAACCGCTTGCTTGATTGCCATTTCAGCCAATTTTGGTGTCGCTGCTTTCAATGCGCTTGGTGCCACCTTCTTACTGGCATTTACCGCTTTATTCAGTTGACCTTTGACCGATCTCCCTCTTTTGATTGCTTCTAAACGCTGGCGATTTCTCTGAACATTGTTCGCATCGGCTATGCCTTCGATTAGCGTTCGCTTCAGAGCCTCTAATCCAAACTCCGCCTTTTCTGGCGCGATAGCGAGTGGCAATACGATATCGGTTTGCAACAACATATGGTTATATTCGAGTGCTTGAGCGATGGTTTTAGCTTTTGTCGATGTAGGGTTGCCTAAATCATAAGGAGGCTGCCAGTCATTAACCGGCTTTAATCTATCCACTTGATTCACGACCGATATTACAATAGGTTTTTTACGAGAAACATTTTTAGGATCATCATAGAAGGCATCAAATTTATCTTTCAATTGCTTATCCAATTCACGTGCAGACTGGTTGGCCTTAAGCACCCATAACACAACATCTGCTTGAGTCATCTCCTTAAGCATTAAGACTTCGGTTTTGGCGTTACCATCCAACCCCTGAAGATCAACAACTCTAACATCATTGTCGTCCACAAACGCGTTGTAGACGGTTGAAGCATCAGTTGATGGTAGAACATCAACTTCAGCGACCAACTCTTGTTTGAGTGCATTAATCAGTGAGGATTTCCCCGAGCTTGTTTGCCCCACCAGCACAATTCTTACGGGTTCTAATTCTGGAGAAAAACGCTGTTCGTCCAGTTCAGAAACCTCCGATGTTCTTAGTGCTTCATCTTCAATGCTGAAGCGTCCGCTATAAAGATCAATTGCCACGGCTGCAACCTCATCTAACAAGGCTTGTTTTGCAGCATACTGCATATCATCGACCACACCTTTGGTCATTGACGATGTCGCTTGCTCTCGGCCTAAATCAGAAACGACTTTCAAAGGGTTCAGGTACAGATTTTTAAGGTGATTTCCCCAGATAGCCGCTTTGACGATCTTCAGCCCTAGCTCGCCATATCGATCATAGGCTTCGTATCCTGCTTTAATATAGGAGACCTTCAGGTACTCGATACCCGGTATATGCTCCCGCACCACCAATTTGTATCTCCGGCTGACTTCTTCAAAAAGCTTTAGCCCTTCGGGAATTGAAAAATCGAGTGATTTTTTATCAAACTTTTCAGCGACGAATTCAAGTATCTCTAAACCAGTTTGGTCGAGATTCCCCCACTCGACATCGATCATTAATTGTTGGCGTACATAGTGTTTTGATTCGTTCCAGATCGACAACTCCTTTTGAGACCAATCAAGAGAAGCCTTAACCAACGCATCGTTAATATCAATATTGTCATGCTTTATCTCTGATTCAGAACCCCCCGTGCTATTTTGCTCAGTATTTGAGGGAGACTTGTGGATGACAGACTGTCTATGCAATGCTTGACGTGAAGAACGACTAGAAACATATAAAGGAATAGTAAAAAACAAAGTACTCACAGCAATGACAATCGACATTTCCAGTAAGTAACCGTATTTAATCGCCAAGAAAATACCAAAGCCCATCATAATAATACTTGGGAATACGGCCGAAATCAGAGCAATACCCCAGCGTCCACTCGATAAAACGGCCAGTAATCGAAATAGGTTTCTAATTTTCTTCATAACCCGACGCTGCCTTACCTTTCTTCAGGGATTCTTTGTAGATCTTTTGCATCTCTTGTTCAGAGACTTCTTCGCCTTTGTTTTTATGATAGAAGTAAAAACAAGCCGCTCGACCTAAACCATAACTGGTGCCAAAACTCATAGCTGCAGCAGCAACGGCTCCAACCGTCTGACCATAAACTGGAATCAGCTTTATCAATTGTCGAGAGCCCAGTTTCATTCCGTATTGCAAAGCAAAGCTACTTCCCAACGTACCTATTAACTCACTGAATACTCTCTTGTTCCACTCAACCCCATATTGGTTTGCCAAACTGTGGAGCATCTTCGCTTGAATTGCAGGCACAGACACTAAGCCAACCCCCGGAATCAAATCACTGGTCGCAGCACTTCCCGCGTACCAAAGTACCTCATTTTCTACGTGGTCGAAGTTGGCCTCTTCTTGCGTGGAATGCTCTTTGTCGACCACCATCATTCCGATAACAGGCAGGATATTCGTTAACTGTTCAATCAAGGCATCATAATTGTAGATTAAGCCACTGTTGTTGCTCGAGTCATCAGTCTCGAAATCGACCGATATCGATTCAAAGCCCTTCCCCCAAACCCTTTCCACTTGATTGGAATTAAATTGAACTTGTCTTGCGCGGTCTGTTTCACTGGAACACATTACTGCAGTATGAACAAGTAACAAGTGCTTAATTTTCTTTTGCTTCTTAATCTGTTTCAAAGCAGCAAACACAGCAGACTGTTCTGGCTCATCGACTTTCATCACAACCACCAGCGCGTTACCAGCCAGACCTATCTCTTCCAGATCTTCTTTCGGATCGTAATCGGCCTCACCCAGCCCTCTAGTATCAAGAAACCGCATCACAGGTTTGTCCTGAGGAAAATCATAAGACATCGCCGTCATGGTACATGGTGCAAAGCCATTGCCCACTTCAACCGAAGAATCACCCGTGACCGCTTGAATAAACGATGATTTGCCAGCACCCGTTTTTCCCAACAGCCATAATGTCGGCAGATGCTTACGCTGATATTCATGGGCCGGAGTCAAATCGGGATTTTTGCTCGGATTGATGAAGTCTTTTATTTGATCAAACATAGTTAGGCTAATTCTCACTTGTTTTGAGATTCGGGTTGGTGATAAAGCACTAGGACTTATATAATCACTCTATCGCATTACACTTACGTTGATACATTCATGCTAATTTACAATGTTTAGGCGCTAATCAGATATAAGAATCCATTCTATACAGGCGGTCGTTTTTGGATACACGGTTCTATCACGCATTAAAGCATACTCTAATCTATTGATATAATTGAAGCTTAGTAGCCTAGACCATCAATTAGCCATGAGCAGTGGTCAACTAACAGTTATAAATAGTCGCTAGCGACCACGAACAAACACTAAGAGTTCAAAGAGAAGTATGGAACAGATTTATTTAGCTGGCGGTTGCTTATGGGGCGTACAGGAGTTTATCAAGTATGTACCCGGCGTGATCAGCACAGAAGCAGGTCGTGCAAATGGCAGCTCCCAGCCAACAGAGAACAAAACATCAAAAAGCGATAACGCCCAAAACGCTTATGATGGCTACGCAGAGTGTGTGCAAATTGAATTTGACCCGAGCATCACGTCAGTCACAATTCTGATGGAGCATCTGTTCGAGATCATTGACCCTTACAGCGTCAATAAACAAGGTGTCGATGTGGGCGAAAAGTATCGCACCGGTGTTTACAGCACCGACGCTCAACACTTAGCGGAAGCCAAGCGCTACATTGCATCACGTGAAGATGCAGATCGAATCGCTCTAGAGGTTTTGCCGTTGACCAAATACGTCGCCAGTGATGATATCCACCAGCATCACCTGAGTCACTTTCCTGAAGATCATCACTTATGTCATATCCCTTGGGATCTGCTGCATAAATACAAGTCTTAACTTCGGGGTTGATTTTAGTTTAAATCGTTACTTTCTCATTTGCCTTCTGGCTTAAAAAGTACTCATCAAAAAACCTCAACAATTATATTTTGTTGAGGTTTTCGTTTTTCCAGCTAATTCATCGAATCATGATCCGCACTATTAACACTTATACTAGCTAGTGCAGTTACATAAAAACAAGATATCCAAACAAGCTAGGTAACATCGTTACAATGAAACCATTCAGTTCATATTTACTCAGTAAGCACCTCACCCGTTTTGATAAGCTACCCATGAGTAATAACGTTCTGCTGCACTAACGCATCCAAAATATCCGAAGGCATGGTGCCACCTAAGGTTAGCTGAGGAGCAAGATCTTCAACCACAATCACTTGTTCCGTGGTGCCTAAATCATCAGACTTAATCGTAAGTTCAATATCATCCCCTTCGACTTTCGCGTCGATCTGTTGCAGTAACGCCGTCATGTCTGGAGATGTGTTCTTCAACTCTGGTAATACTTCACGCAAGTCAATCTGGTCTCCTTCAGATAGGCTGAAATCGGTGATGGTATCTTCAACGCCATCTTCGATATTAAGCCATACGAACGAATCCATTCCATTGCCACCCGTGAGGATATCGGAACCACCTCCCCCAATAAGTGTGTCGTTACCGTCACCACCAATAAGAGTGTCATCACCCGATCCACCTTCCAGTCGGTCATCTCCAGAGCCCGCAATTAGGTCAGTCGCATTTGTGCCCGCTAACAACTGAACATCATCGGTTTCAGAAGCTAGGTTAATATCGGCCGCGTCAGACACAATGTTCAGGTTAAGGTCTATTGAAGCCGATGTCGCCGTATCATTGTTGTCAGTCTCTTCAGAAACCGCTTCAACTTTAAGCGTGTAGTTACCTAGAGTTTGAGTAAGCCCGACCGCTTGTAAGCTTTCAATTGCGTCCGCCGTTGCCACCCAAACACCGCCGCCAAGATCCGTTACAGAACCAGCAGAACTGGTAATTTGAGCGCCAGCAGGTACATCACTGATATGCAATGTGAGCTCTTCTGTAATGTCCGTTAAGGCCGCGATAATCCCAACCAAAGGAATACCACTCGCACTGACAGACTGACTCGCCGTAATATTTCTCACGTAGTTAGTTGCAGTATCGATAGACAAGGTTGGTGCGTTCGCAACTGGCGTAACCGCGATGTTGTAAACCACAGGTGCCGTCTCTATCGCGATACCTGAAGGGTTTCCACTGTCTTTAGCGACAACTTCTAAACCAATGCTATTGGCTGGAGACAGGCTCGCATCAAGGTAAACCCCACTTGGACTGGTTGGTGTATCAATCAGCGCATTCAGATCGCTCAGAGTACCAACTAAGATGACTGAACCGGTGTTATTACCGCTGACTATCACCGTCGTCATTGCCGGAAGTGATACATTTAATGTGCCGTAATCGACCGTCAGCGTGACTGTCATTAGGTCATTGGCATATGAATCAACATAATCAGGATCACTGACATTGATGCCACTCAATAACTGACCTGCATCCTCATCAATCATAGAAGTGACACTGTCACCATTAATCACAGGTGTATCGTTCACTCCATCGACAATCGCTGTAATCTCAGCCGTATCCGTTAGGAAGTCATTAGTGCCGTTCGTTGTACCATCGTCTTCAACAGTATAAGTGAACTTAACGTTACCGTTGTATTCATCAGCAGCCGTAAATATCCAGTAAGGGCCTGTAATCGTAGCGTCATCAGCACCACCTACGTTCTCAAAGCGCTGTAACTGGCCTTGGCCTTCATCGAGCACCAGATTAGTCACGGTAATAGAATCGTTTTCCGGATCGTTCGTCGCGGCAATTAAGTCGCCCTCTTTGATGATTAGCTGACCTTCTTCAAGGATGTTTCCTAAATCGATATCGGTCGCGACAGGCTGATCATTCACTTCCGTTACCATAACGCTGATTTCGCCGGTATCTGTTAAGAAATCATCAGCACCGTTGGTTGTACCATCGTCCTCAACGGTGTAAGTGAACTTAACATCACCGTTGTATTCGTTGGCAGCGGTAAATACCCAGTAAGGGCCAGTAATCGTAGTATCATCAGCACCACCCACGTTCTCAAAGCGTTGTAATTGACCTTGGCCTTGAGCGAGTACCAAACTGTTCACAGTAATCGTGTCATTTTCCGGATCTGTTGTTGCTGAAATCAGATCTTCCTCTTTGATGATCAATTGACCTTCTTCAAGCATGGTGCCCAAATCAATATCCGATGCCGTTGGTTGGTCGTTAACTTCAGTCACCACAAGACTAATTTCAGCGTTATCAGTTAGGAAGTCATCCACACCGTTGGTGGTGCCATCATCAATAATCGAATAACCAAATTTCACATCGCCATTAAAATCATTGGCTGCAGTGAATATCCAGAACGGTCCTGTAATCGCAGGGTCATCAGCACCACCAGCATTTTCAAAGCGCGTTAGCTGACCTTGTCCTTGAGTAAGAGTCACGCCCGTTACCGTAAGGTTATGGTTTTCTAGATCAGAACTGGCTGCAATCAAATCTTCTTCAACGATCACAAGTTGACCTTGTTCAGCAATCGAGCCTAAATCAACGTCGTTGGCTACCGGAGCATCATTGATCTCTGTAACTTTGATAGTAAATGTAGTTTGGTTAGTTTGGGCTGTATTCGGGTCTGCAGGGTCAATCAAACCGTTGTTACCGCCGTCATCCAACGTAGCGTTGATCGTAACTAACCCATTTTGATTGAGGTAATTCTGGTCTGGATCGGGTTTGAAAATAACGCTTCCATTCGCCAACGCAGTATTAATGTCGGCTTCTTTACCCGTCATCACAAGCGAACCATCAGCCTCCAATACAAACGTTACGCCAGTCGAGCTTGTGAACTCAAACACACCTTGGGCACCCGGTAACGTTTGATCGACTTGCAACGTCAGAACATACGGCGCATCCGGGTTGTCAAAAATAGCGTCAACATCGTAAATACTAAAGTTGTCGATTGCTACACCCGTTGAATCTTCTTCAGTTTCAAGATTGGTTACGTTCACAAAAATTGGTTGATCGTTGACAGGATCAATCACTAAATCAACATCGAAGCTGGTTGACGTACCTAAGTATTCGGTGTTGTCAGCGTCTGTATCCACAGAGCGAACCGTAATTTGCAATGGACCATTAATGCCCAACACATTACCGGCATCACTATTGTATTCACCAAAGTTGAATACGAGCTTATCTAACGACTGAGTAGGGACATCTAATGTCCAAATCTGTGCCACTGGATCATAGCTGCCCAACGTGGTGCCGTCTGGATAGTATATGGAAGCTCCTTGAGGCACCCCTGCCACTTCAACTCGAAGCGTTTCTGGTGCGTTCTCTGAAAAGATCCCACTTCCGGTTGCCGAAAGTTCTTTGTCCAAAATGGTTGCATTGATCTCAATATCAATGTTTTGTCCTTCATTGCCTACAACGGAATCTGTTGGATTGGTATCTACATCATCACCAACAGGCACCACATGCAGTTTGAAACTCGGTAAGTTCGCCGCCGCAGTCGGTACACCAAGCAAAGATTCTTGAGTAAAGACTTCCACACCAAACTTGGCAGTACCACTGAAGTTTTTAGGCGGCAATATCGATAACTCACTAAGGTCGAACGAAAGCCCCAAAGCTTGAGGAAGCTTAACACTCCACTCCCCGTTGCCGTTATTCTTGACTGTATATCCAGATCCTGCATCTGCGTTCATCAAAAAACCATCTGGTACACCCGTAAACTTAATCGAAACGAACTGCTCAGAACCATCGAGGTCGGTCAAAGCTATCGATACAGGTCCGGTCCCTGCTAATGAAATTGACTGATCTTCATTACCTGTTATTTCAATGATATCTGGGTTACTACCAGGCCCCGTGACCAGCACATCATCGACAACGGGGACAACATCAAAGCTCACGCTGGTATTAAATGAATCAGTGTCTGCTGCCGTGCCCACCGGTGAGGCAGGATCATTATAGGTCGCTGTATCGGTCACTGTACCGCTGACATTGACCTGTACCTGATTTACATCATTCCCTGTAGGGTAGTTTGTTACTGCCCTAAAGAGCACATTGTCTAATGCACCAGCCGTGATTTCAGCTTGATTAAACGTGACAGATGTACCTAATGAGGTACCTGTATTGTCATAAAACGCACCTATAGAAGGGTTGTCTAGCGTTAAGGTAATGGACGTAAACTCTTCTTGACCGCCTTCAACACCTGAAACCTGATCTGAAATGGTTGAATTGAAGTCGAGCTGGATATAGGTGTCTTCATAACCGACCGTATCTTGTCCACTCTGCCCATCGTTATCGACAGGGTTAAAGGCATCATCAAGAGAGCCCACGACATTGACATCAATCGTTGGATCCGTCTCTGCATCTGGTGCAACTTTGATGACAACTTCAGTAACTAGTGTCTTCTCATCCCCAGATTGAAGCTCTTTAGTCACTACGGTCATTGGCAATCTAAAGTCACCTGAGTAATTGGGGGGTAGGTTCAATAACAAGCCGGATGAATCAACGGTTACGCCCTGCTCGACCGTGGTTTCGTAAACATATTTTCCGTTCACAAAATCAACATCACTTGTTCCCGAGAGGCTAATTGGGAATGATGTATTAGAATCGATAACCAAAGTGCCATCGATGATCACAGTCACTTGGTCAGTAGAATCATCGCGACCAGTCAAGCTCAAGATGCCATTTAACGCCGCGCCGAGGTCAAGCTGAGTATCTTCTACAGCATCGATAACACTGTCTGGCACAATCGAGATCGCTGCCGCCACTTTATCTGGAGCAATGAGCACTTCCGGGTAAGACAGAGTTACTTCACCAGTTCGCAATTCTTGAGCTGATGTCTTGTTATTCGCATCACCAGGGTCTGACACCAAGGTAGACATTGTCATCTTGATGTTATTGAAATTAGTAGCGACATCGTCACTATCATCGCCTGGCGTGAAATCTAACCCTCGAGGCGCCCTGATACTAAAGGCATCTTCATTCGTCACAACCCAACGACCACCACCTTCATAAGAGGCGCCAGTGACTAGAAGTTGCACCAAAATATCGTCAGATAGCGCACTCCCATCAGTGTTAGTTAATTCGACAATCACTTCGTCGACTTGTTCTTCAACTGTACTTAAATCCGTTTCCTGGTATCGGACGACATACTCATCTGTAAGTGATGTGTTGTCACTGTTGGTTGTAAATTTAATTACGCCATTAGCATCAGCCGTAATCGTAGTGAGATCTCCAGAGCCATCTTCATTTGAAACCACAATCTTGTTATCAACATCTCCAGGCTCAACGACAGGTCTTACACGTACATCAATCGTACCTGTAATCGTCGCCGTGACTATTCCTTGTCCAGGGTTTGAGGCATCAATGTATTCATGATCTCGCTCTTCAATCATCACAACCGTATCGAGCGTAAAATCGGTACTTGAATCTTGAGCCGGCGTTATTTGAATGAAGTTATTGTTCAGCGTAATCTGAGTAAAATCTTCTGCCGTTTGGCCACTCTTCGGCGTGATGGTCAAAGTACCTGCTGCGGCATCATAAACCCATATCACATCACCATTAACCACAACACTTTCTACATCACTCGGGATATCACTGATGACAATAGAAGTGAAGTGCTCGTCGTCATCAATGTAATCTACGTCCTTAGGGTGCCAATCAATATTAATCGCGGTATCTTCATTTCCGTTTGTAACATTGCTGTAGGTAGATGCCGTATCGATGATAGGCTCAACTAACACTCGCACTTCTTGATCAAAAGTAAGTGCATGGCCGTCATTCTCAGTGACGATCACTTTCCCTTGAATGTGAATATTCTCAGTGGATGAATCAACAGGCCTGATTCGGATTCCTGATGTGGTCGCGAATTGCGTTATGTTGGCTTCGTAGATAGGCTTACTGAGATCTGGATTACCATTGATGTCGTCCTCATAACCCACAAAGTTAAGATCGATAACCGTACCATCGCTATCTTCCAGAATAACGCCATCAGGGATGCCAGACAGGATGACCGTTATCGATTCTGAACCATCACCCGGTAAAGGTAAATCAGCAGGGTCGTTAGGCCTTCTCTCACCAGAAAGCACCGAAAAATCGAGAACCGCAAAGCTATCGCCGTTTTGACTCTCTTGAATGGTGGTTTGAACACCACTTGCAGTACCGTCCGTAATATCAGTCCAAGCCGTACCATGCGTACCGCCATATGGAATATCAGCAACACCTTTAACAGCGACATTGACCGTTTTGGTTCCCAATATTTCCTCATCGACTTGAACACCGCTAGACAAGTTCGCGGTATCTTTAACCACTCCGGTCACATCGAAGGTGAAATCTTCATTACTGTTTTTAGTTGGAACCACCTCAACGTTCGCTAAATCGGAATACGCGACTTCCTGATAATCCACCCCATTAATGGTGATGGTCGGCACAACGGTAGTGGTGCCTAAGAAATAAAGCACCGCGCCTTCTGTTACGTTACTGATACGAACAAATAGCTCTTCAGAACTGTCCGAATCTACCGACCCTGCCATGGTGATGACTTCGTCTAACGTGAACACATCTTTATTGTCCAGAGGTCCGACATAATTAGGGTCGTCAATATTGTCTTCGTTAATCTGAATACGATTGACACTGAATGTACCTGGATCCGCATCAGCAGTAACATCAATGATAATATTTTGCTCTACCGAGCGAGCAGTCGTTTTATCATTTGCCCCACCGTTAGCAGAATCATCATATGGATTACGCGTTTCTTCGGTAATGACCGTCGCTTTGAACTCAATTTGTCCAGAGAAGTTATCGATAGGATTAACCACTGTGCTATTGATATCGCCAGCTGCGATAATATAAACGCCACCAGTCGGAGTAAGCACGTTGCCACTTTGATCTAGTAACTCAAACTTACCGCTGCCCTGCACCGCTTCTAGCTCGTAAGTAATGGTTTCAGTTCTGCTATTATCTTGTGACTCTGCATTCAACTGCAGCGTGACGTTATCCTCGTCTTCATTCACTTGATACTGATACGTGCTGTTGGAATCATCCCAAGTCGCAATATCAGCCACAGCTTCAATCTCGATTCTGAAATTTGAGTTTACTGTGTGGTCTGGTGAACCGTTATTATCAATTTCGAGCTCATAGTTGATACGCACGCCATTGTTATTTGAACCAAAGTTTTGGTCTGGAACAAAGAACAAGTTATTGATGGTCGCGATCGTCTGCCTCGCGTCATTCGGATTTGGATCAAAGCTTTGTTGCATCTCCGGAGGCCCAAATAGGATGTCACCGTTTGGTTCAGCCGTTAACTTATGATATTCAGCGCCATCAAAGTAATAGAAAGTGCCTCTGTGATTGCTGTTTTGAATCGTCAGTTGACCGATAGACTCACTATTATCTTGATCATACAAATTAACTTGCAGCGAAACTTGTGCTGGAGCATCAGGTAGGCCACTTTGGTTATCTTGGGTATTCTCAAGAGTCGGCGCATCCCCCGTTGCGTAAGGTATCGTTGAGTCTCTACCCGCATCTTCGAAGGTAGTCACTTTTAAAGCGATTCTTGACGACTCCCTATCCGTAATCGTGATATCTAACGGTGTTTCAGAGGTGTCTAGATCTCCATCCGTCGCAATCACATTAATAGAAAAGTCGATGGTGTCACCGTCATGATCGAGATAACCGTTGGCTCTAAATTCCACTTCACCATTTGAGTTAATACGTAATCGGCCGAGCTCACGAGTATCAGCACCGCCATTCGTCTGCTCATAAACTCTAATCTCTTGGCTACCACTATTTAAGTCGAAACCGCTACTGTATGGTCCGTTGTTTCCTGTACGGAACACAATATCTGCACCATTGCTTGAGATCCCCTCAATTCGGCTCAGTACCGCACCATCAGCCCCAACATCCGTCGCATCAGCAAACATGTCGACTTTAGAGCCACCGTAATTCTGGCCTTCAACACGAGTAATCGACTGTGTTGTTACCAGCGGAACATCATCCGTTACTGTGATAGTGAGATCGATCGCGTTTGACTGGTCTTGGTCGAAATCTTCTGCTACTACCGAAAAGTTAAGGTCAATCGTATTTTCACTTAAGCCATCAGGGTGCTGGAGTGGTTTAAACAATTCAAAGTGATAGCTATTGTCTGAAGTATCGAAAACAATCTCGAACACAGCTTCGTTGCTCGTCACGGTTTGAGCAACATAGGTAAAGGTTGTGCCGGTTTGTGAAACCGCTAGCCACTCTAAGCTTTCTCCACCGGACGTTAAGCCCGTCAGAACCAAATCTTCATCAACCAGTTCATACTTCACAACACCATCGCCGCCTTCATCGACGGTGAACAATCCATTGATGATGGTGTCTTCCGTTTGATCAGAACCAATGCCAGTAAGATCGTCTTCATCGACAACCGTTTCGCCCGTCGGCGGCGTCATTACCGGAACATCATCAATGACTTCAATTGGTAATCGATATTGGTTGGAATCATCACCGTCGCCATCAACAGCAACAACATCAAACGGTATTGTTAATGTATCGAGGTTGCTCGGTGTAGTGACATGATTGAGAGGGCCAAGCAGGGTAAACGTGTAAGCACCGTCATCAGTCAGCACTAATGTGAAAATTGGCGTTCCACCCGGATCGGTTGCGCCTTGGTAGGTGGTCGTGTTAGCAGCACCTGTGATCTCGGTGATCTTAATACCTTCATTACCAGACGATAGTGTTGCTTCCAGCGTTGAGATATTGCGCAGTTCGTAAACCTCAACTTGGTCTGCACCTTCAGTGGTTACAAACGAACCCGTCGCTTGTGCCAGAGTACCCAAATCATCTTCATCAACCACAAACGTACTTGCGACAGATGTGTCAGTAATGGTTGGAACATCATCAGCAATGGTCACCGTTAGCGGTTTGATCGCTGAGTCTGTGTTGTCTTTGTCGACAGCGATAACTGGCAAGGTGAAGATTTGATCGTTATTACCCTGTACTGGCAGGTGGTCCAACTCTTCCAGTAAGGTGAATGTGTACTCTCCTAGAACCAGGCTGCTAAAGGTGATGGTGAAAATGTCCGTTTGAACACCCCCACTTTCCACGAAACCAATATAACTTCCACTGTTGGCAGGATCTTCTTTTAGCTGAACTACCAAACCATCCGCTTTCAGATCGCCAGATGTGTTGAATTGAGCCGTATCAATACGGAAGTGGCTTACATCATCACTACCTTGGGTAAAGGTAATGGTTTCAGTCTGGCTGACTGGCAAGCTTGGCGAAGAACCATCACTTAAGTTGACTTCAGAAAGGCTGACCTCAGGAACTAAATCTATCGTCGGAAGGTCGCCATCGGTGATCTTCAACGTCACAGTCGATGTGACAATATCGCCATCAAGATCAACAGAAGTCACCACAATCGACTTGGTAATATCCCCACCAGCATGGTTTTGATTTCGCACAGGCTCGAATCGTATCTCGCCTTCTGTGGTGATAAATACAGAACCTTCAGTGAACACGAACTCTTGTTCTCCATTCACATTTAAATCAAGGCTTTCTGCGGTTTTACCATCAAAGACAAATGAAGTGACTTTCGCTCCGTCGGCACTTTGACTTGGCATCACATCAAGGGTATTTGACGTTTCTACTCTTGCTGCAGATTCTCGACTGGTGATGGTACCGCCCTGCATCAATTGCACATCGTCACCAACGGTCACGCCAAGTTGAGAAACTAACGAATCATCGCCATCACTATCAACTGCGTAAACTGGCAGATTGAAGCTTAAATCGTTGTTGCCACGCGCATCTTGATGATCCAGAGCTTCGATTAAAGTGAATGTGTATTCACCTAATGTTCCGGCGATGAAATCCAACGTAAACACCGTTGTCTCTACGTTAGACGAACTGGTCGTAAAGCCGATGTACTGACCGGAACCTTGAGGCTCTTCGCGTAATTCGACCGCTAAGCCATTCGATTTAAGTGCATCGTTAGTATTGAACTCAGTTGGTTCAAGACGGAAACGAACCACATCGTCACTTTGATTGGTGAAAGTAATCGTCTCTGTTTGACTCACCGCACTACCACTTGGCGCAGAACCATCCGTCAAATTCGTTTCCGACAAAGTAACACCCGGCACCGCATCAATGGTTGGGATGGCACCATCGGTAATGGTAAGCGTGATAGTTGAAGTCTTCGGATCGTTATCGAAGTCACTTGAAGTAACGACAATCGACTTCACGATGTCTTCGCTGGCAGAGTGGTCAAGGTCACGATTAGGTTCAAAGCGCACTTGGCCTTGAAGAGTGATGAATAACTCACCTTCCGTGAAGCTAAACTGCTGCTCGCCTACGATGCTTTGATCGAGTGTTTTGACAATCCCGCCAAAAGAAAACTCAGTGATCGTCGCACCATCAGCGCTCTGAGTTGGTATCACATCGATTGTGTTAGTCGTTACCGTGCCAGAAGCCAACTCTGCGACGGTTGGCTCGGTGATATCTAACGTACCGTCTTGCATGATTTGGACATCATCGCCAATAGTTACGTTTAGCTGAGATACCAGAGAGTCATCGCCATCGCTGTCTACCGCGTAAACGGGTAGATCAAAACTTAGATCGTTCTTATCGAGGCCATCTACATGGTCTAGCGCTTCAAGTAAGGTAAAGGTGTATTCACCTAGCGTGGTTACCGAGAAACTAATGGTGAACACTGGAACTTCAGTGCTCGAACCGTTGGTAATAAAGCCTATGTAAGTGCCTGGATTAGCAGAGTCTTCTTTTATCTCGACCGCAAAGCCATTCGATTTCAGTGCGCTACTCATATTGAATTCAGTAGGTTCAATACGGAAACGGGTCACATCATCACTTTGATTGGTGAAGGTAATCGTCTCAGTTTGACTTACTGCACTGCCGCTTGGAGTTGAGCCATCAGCAAGATTCGTTTCAGACAAAGTAACACTTGGCACCGCATCAATGGTCGGGATAGCACCATCAGTAATCGTCAGCGTCACTGTGGAATTCAGTAGGTCATTATCTGAATCGCTTGAGGTCACCATTATCGACTTCACGATGTCTTCGCTAGCCGTATGGTCTAGATTGCGATAGGGTTCGAAGCGCACCTCACCTTGCAAGGTGATGAACAACTCACCTTCAGTGAAGCTAAATTGCTGCTCACCATTGTCGGTTTGATCCAGAGTGCGAACTTGCCCGTCATAAGTAAACTGAGTAATTGTCGCACCATCAGCACTTTGCTCAGGCATTACATCAACAGTGGCTGTCGTCGGAGTACCCACAGTCAAATCCGCAACCGTTGACTCAATAATACTGAGCGTTTCGTCCTGCATGATTTGAACATCATCACCGATGACCACATTAAGTTGAGACATCAGTGAATCATCGCCATCACTATCAACGGCGTAAACAGGAAGATCAAAAGACAGATCATTATTCGCTAAACCATCTACATGATCCAACGCTTCAAGCAGGGTAAAAGTATATTGACCTAAATTGGTATCCGAGAAGCTAATCGTAAACACGTTAGTTTCAACATTCGGAGCTGTCGTCACAAAACCGATATAACCACCCGGCGTGGTTGGGTCAGCTTTCAGCTCGACGGCCAAACCGTTGGATGTCAAAGCACCGCCAACATTAAACTCTGTCGGTTCAATACGGAAACTCGTCACATCATCACTTTGATTGGTAAAGGTGATGGTTTGAGTTGAACTCACCGCACTTGCGTTTGGATCAGAGCCGTCACTCAAATTCGTTTCTGACAGTGTAACGCTTGGCACAGTGTCAATCGTTGGGATATCGCCATCCGTGATGGTTAGCGTTACCGTTGAGGAAACAAGATCACTATCAGAATCACTTGAGGTTACGACTATCGACTTAACGATATCGCCGCCAGTATGGTCAAGGTTACGATTGGGTTCGAAACGAATATCGCCTTGTAGAGTGATATACAAAGACCCGTCAGCAACCACAAACTTCTGCTCACCCGTATCGTTTTGGTCAAGCGTTAATACCGCCCCACCATCGTAAGTGAACTGAGTAATGGTCGTGCCATCAGCACCTTCTTCATCAAGGACATTAACGATAGACGTAGTCGGTGTACCTGCTGCCAAATCTGCAACCGTTGGCTCTTCAATAGTGAGAGAGTCATTAACCATCACTTGAATATCATCAGTAATCGTCACGGCCAGTGGTGACATCACAGAGTCATCACCATCGCTATCAACGGCATACACTGGCAAGTTGAATGTTAGGTCGTTATTACCTTGAATAGGCGTATGGTCAATGGCTTCCAGAAGCGTAAATGTATATTCACCCAAAGTAGTGCTGCTGAAATCGAGAGTGAAGACTGTAGTTTCGACATTCGAAATATCGGTCGTGAAACCAATATAATTGCCAGAACCTGTTGGTTCCTCTCGAATCTCAATGATCAAGCCATCGGACTTGAGCGCGTTGTTAGTATTAAATTCACTGGGCTCTAAACGGAATTTCTCAACATCGTCACTTTGATTAGTGAAAGTGATGGTTTCCGTTTGACTGACTGCGCTACCACTTGGCGATGAGCCGTCCGTTAGGTCAGCTTCTTTAAGTACGACGCTCGGCACCGCATCGATTGTCGGAATATCTCCATCCGTAATGGTCAGCGTAATAGTTGAAGTCACCGGATCGTTATCGAGGTCACTTGAAGTCACGACTATCGACTTCACGATGTCTTCGCTAATTGAGTGGTCAAGGTCGCGATTAGGCTCAAAGCGCACTTCACCTTCAAGAGTGATAAACAGCTCGCCTTCTGTGAAGCTGAATTGCTGCTCTCCTGTGTCATTCTGATCAAGTGTTCGTAGCTGGCCGTCATAAGTGAACTGAGTGATCGTCGCGCCATCAGCGCTCTGTTCTGGCATTACATCAATGGTATTGGTCGTGATTGTGCCGTCTGCAAGATTTAGTTCAACAATATCTAACGCACCGTCTTGCATGATCTGGACATCATCACCAATGGTCACATTAAGCTGAGACACCAGAGAGTCATCGCCATCGCTGTCTACCGCATAAACGGGTAGATCAAAACTTAGATCGTTCTTATCTAAGCCATCTACATGGTCTAGCGCTTCAAGTAAGGTAAAGGTGTATTCACCTAGCGTGGTTGCCGAGAAACTAATGGTGAACACTGGAACTTCAGTGCTCGAACCGTTGGTAATAAAGCCTATGTAAGTGCCTGGGTTAGCAGAGTCTTCTTTTATCTCGACCGCAAAACCGTTTGATTTCAGTGCACCGCCGACATTGAACTGGGTTGGTTCAATACGGAAGTTAGTTACATCATCACTTTGATTGGTGAAGGTAATCGTCTCAGTTTGACTGACAGCACTGCCGCTTGGAGTTGAGCCATCAGCAAGATTAGTTTCAGACAAAGTAACACTTGGCATGGCATCAATGGTTGGGATAGCACCATCAGTAATCGTCAGCGTCACTGTGGAAGTCAGTACGTCATTATCTGAATCGCTTGAGGTCACCACTATCGACTTCACGATGTCTTCGCTAGCCGTATGGTCTAGATTGCGATGGGGTTCGAAGCGCACCTCACCTTGTAAGGTGATGAACAACTCACCTTCAGTGAAGCTAAATTGCTGCTCACCATTGTCGGTTTGATCCAGAGTGCGAACTTGCCCGTCATAAGTAAACTGAGTAATTGTCGCACCATCAGCACTTTGCTCAGGCATCACATCAACAGTGGCTGTCGTCGGAGTACCCACAGTCAAATCCGCAACCGTTGGCTCAATAATACTGAGCGTTTGGTCCTGCATGATTTGAACATCATCACCGATGACCACATTAAGTTGAGACATCAGTGAATCATCGCCATCACTATCAACGGCGTAAACAGGAAGATCAAAGGTCAGATCATTCTTAGTTTGGCCATCAACATGGTCTAACGCTTCAAGTAAAGTGAAGGTGTACTGGCCTAAGTTAGTATCTGAAAAACTAATCGTGAATACGTTGGTTTCAACGTTCGAACCACCGGTAACAAAACCGATAAAGCCGCCCGGTGTGGTTGGGTCAGCTTTCAATTCAACTACCAATCCATTTGATCTCAGAGCACCGCCAATATTGAACTCAGTAGGTTCAATACGGAAGCTTGTCACATCATCACTTTGATTGGTAAAGGTAATAGTTTGAGTTGAACTAACTGAACTGCCACTAGGCGCTGAACCATCACTTAGATTGGTCTCCGACAAGGTCACAGCTGGCACATTATCAATGGTTGGAATATCGCCATCGGTAATGGTCAGCGTGACTGTCGAGGTCAACACATCGTTATCAGAATCACTGGAAGTGACCACGATCGATTTCACAATGTCTTCGTTCAGTGTGTGATCTAGATTGCGATTGGGTTCAAAACGCACATCACCTTGAAGCGTGATGAACAATTCACCTTCCGTGAAGCTAAACTGTTGCTCGCCATTATCAGTTTGGTCCAGCGTTCGAAGCTGACCATCATAGGTAAATTGAGTGATCGTCGCGCCATCGGCACTTTGATTTGGCATCACATCGAAAATAGCAGTCGTCGGTGTGCCTGCTGCTAAATCAGCAACCGTCGGCTCAGTAATACTAAGCGCACCGTCTTGCATGATTTGAACATCATCGCCGATGGTCACACTTAACGGCGACATCAGGGAATCATCACCATCACTGTCTACCGCATAAACGGGTAGATCAAAGCTGAGCTCGTTGTTGCCTCGAGCATCTTGGTGGTCCAGCGCTTCGATGAGCGTGAACGTGTATTCGCCTAATGACCCAGCGTTAAAGCTCAATGTGAATACTTGAGTTTCCACGTTAGTGGCACTGGTCGTGAAACCAATATAGTCACCTGACCCTGCCGGATCTTCACGTAACTCTACGGCTAATCCATTCGATTTAAGCGCATCGTTGGTATTGAATTCTGTTGGTTCAATTCGAAAGCGAACTACGTCATCACTTTGGTTGGTGAAAGTTATAGTTTGCGTTGAACTCACCGCAGCGGCGCTTGGAGTAGAACCATCCGTCAAATTCGTTTCTGAAAGCGTAACGCTTGGTACTGCATCAATGGTCGGAATATCACCATCGGTTATCGTCAGTGTTACGGTTGAAGTCAGCGCATCATTATCGAAGTCAATTGAAGTCACCACAATCGACTTCACTATGTCTTCGCTAATTGAGTGGTCAAGGTCGCGATTAGGTTCAAAGCGCACTTGGCCTTCAAGGGTGATAAACAGTTCGCCTTCCGTGAAGCTAAATTGCTGCTCTCCTGAAATGCTTTGATCGAGTGTGTTTACGATACCGTCATAAGTGAACTGAGTGATCGTCGCGCCATCAGCGCTCTGTTCTGGCATCACATCAATGGTATTGGTCGTGATTGTGCCGTCTGCAAGATTTGGCTCAACGATATCTAACGTACCATCTTGCATGATTTGAACATCATCACCGATGGTCACATTAAGTTGAGACACCAATGAATCGTCGCCGTCTGTATCAACGGCATAAACAGGTAGATCGAAGCTCAGGTCGTTGTTGTCTAAACCGTCCACATGGTCTAACGCTTCAAGTAAAGTAAAAGTGTATTCGCCCAACGCACTCGTAGAAAAGGCGATCGTGAACACTGGAATTTCAATGCCCGAGCCATTAATAATAAAACCGACGTAAGTACCCGGATTGGCAGAATCTTCTTTTATCTCAACCGCAAATCCATTCGATTTTAATGCACCGCCCACATTGAACTCGGTTGGCTCAATACGGAAACTCGCCACATTGTCACTACCAGCGGTAAAGGCAATCGTATCTGTTTGACTCACCGCACTTCCGCTTGGAGAAGATCCATCAGCAAGGTTGGTTTCTGAGAGAGTAACAGGCGGGATCAAATCAATGATCGGATTTTGGCCATCAGTGATACTTAGCTCAAGCATTGAAGAGTCAGTGTCTCCATCACCATCTTCAGCTAAAAATGAGAACTGTTTTACTATAGTTTCACTGCTTGAGTGGTCGATATCACGAGCGACTTCAAAACTGAAATCACCGTTTAATGAGATAGTGACGACACCCTCAGTAAAACTGAAAGTCTGGGTAGCATCGGGGAGCAGGCTTTGATCTAACGAATAGTCAACACCGTCGTAGTTGAACGATTGAATTGTCGAACCATCAGCGCCTTCGAAGTTGAATAGGTTATACGAAACAACGGTATCGCCCGCTAAGGTTGGTTCAGTGACTGATTCAACCTTATCGACTAACTCAACGACATCGTCCTTAACATTGACGAGAATCTCAGCAGCTTCTGGTGTGTTCGAACCTCCAGACAGTGCCGAACGGTCACCATCTGCATCAACGGCATAAATTGGCAGTGCAAAAGTTAATAACGCATCTTCAGCGCCTTGGTGCGAAAGGTCTTCATACAGATTAAATTCGTAGTTACCCAATGAAGGGCTGTCAATTTTAACATCAAAGACCGTAATTCTCGATCCATTGACCTCTACATAGCCTTCGTAAGTTCTTACACCGTTGGTTTCATCAATAAGCTCAAGTAGTACGGCCTCACCATTTGAAACTAAGGTACCACCAGTATTAAATTCTGCCGGTTCGAGTTCATAATGATCAATGATGTCGCTTTCAAAAATGTCCGCGGTGACACTGCCGCTGCCAGACACTGGCGACATGCCCTCTTGCGAGCCGCCAACAATGCCCACTTCATCAACATCAATACTGTCAACATTAGTGATAACAGGGCTATCACCATCAGTGATAGCAATGTTAATGGCATTGGTTACAATATCTTGGTCAAAATCGGTAATCGTGATCGGCAGAGAGAAAGAGAGTGAGTCAGTGCCGTTCTGTTCAATCGGATTAAACTGCTCAAACTTATAGGTGCCATTGGTATCCAGTGAGATAGTGAGAACAACCTCACCAGAACCTTCAATAGCCAAAGTGATCGTCGTTCCATCACCAGAAAGCCTTGCCAGCGTGTTCTGGTTATCACTGAGTACCCCATCAAACTGCTCTAATGCGCTTGCATCAAAGACCGCAGATTGAAGATTATCACTCCCGATATTAGAGAAGGTTCCTTCTATCGCTGCACTGTTAGTCTCAACGGTATTGATATTCACACTTTCAGCAGACGGATCGATCCCGTCAAACACGGTAACTTGTGTGTTGATAGGTGTTATTAATGGGTTTCCAGCGGTGTCTTCACCTTGAATATCAAAGGTAATATCTATTTGATCACCGGTATAGGAAACTTGGCCACCACCGATGGACGGAACATGGTCTATCGGCTGAGAAATCGTCGTAATTAAAGAAAGCTCAATGTTATTTCCAACACTGATGGCATCAATGTCGATACGTAATACTTCATCGGAGCCTTGAACACCAACGATAGAATTGGTCGCCGCGTTGTATGTAAAAGTAACGGGCTGACCACTTGAAGTAATGTCGTTGTTTAATTCACTAAGTAGTGAAGCGAGGGATAGAGTATCTGGAACGAAAGAGTCAGGAGCAAGCGCTAAACTACCAGCAATAATCGTTTCTGTCGTCGTGATAGATTGAGGATAGGTACTCTCAGATATCGATCCTTCAGTAAGAGCTTCACTGATTGATTGGCCACCTGATGAGCGAGTGACCGATCTCAATTCTTCTCTGTCTTCATCAACGGTTTTTTCTTCTAGAGCAGCGGTCTCAAAGAATGTCGATGGGTGAGTTTCTATGTAATTATAATCAATCGTCACAAAACCAGCATTCGCAGAACCTAATCCGCCACCAGCCGCCGTTGCTTCTAAGATTTGAGTCGGATCGGCACCACCTAAAATGGCTTCTTGAATTGCAGCAAGGTCGTCTTCAGTGAAGGTTTCTGCGTCTGCTTGCTGTAAGTCAAAATTAACCTCACCAGCTATTGGGGCATCTACCCATGCGGCAGTCTCATCAACACAACCGACACAATTCTCTCCAACCGGAATCGAATCATTCTGAACGCCTAATACAAGCTCTGACTTGTTTGCAGTAATGACAATCTCGTTTTCACGGATAATATCGCCAACTGAAACCTTTCTTGCACTGCCGTCAGGCTTAACTACGACGACATCTCCACTGGTTGCTTCAACTACCGCAACCTGACGTGAAACTTCGATATCCACATATCCCCCGTTGCCACAAAGCACTATTCTCTAGAGCTGTGAAAATTATAGTAATAGCGATTTCAAGATTAAATAGAACTTAGACCTAACTTTTCATCAATAGTAATCAATCGTGATGTTCAATTGACTCGAAAAGAAAAATTCGTTTCACCTGTTTTTTTTTATAGTTTACTTACTATTAAGCCTAGCCTTCCCCATAAAAAATACCATGTCTGTGCGACGAAACGTCTTTTCACAAATCTAGGTATTTCCTCTGACTCTAGAAAGCAATAGTTAAAAGTTAGTAGGGTGCTGATTTATGTGCAAACAAATTCACACTGAAATCTCACCTCTTCGTTTGATAAATATATACAGCAATAAGGTTGTTAAATCATTAGCAAATATGGGGTATAAATTCGGGTGAGCTATGCGTTTACAACAAAGCGAAGGTAAGTCCCATACTTGAGACAGCACCCAGAATAAAGACAATGCAATTACAACTAAAATCACTAAAACAAGCTGCATATTAAGCACTTCTTGGAATATTGAATTGCATTGTAAAAAACGGATTCATTTTCAAAGGTTCGCTACTTTGCCTCCATATACAAACTAAAAAGCCCACCAAGTTAAACCTGGTGGACTTTTGAATCAGTATGCAGCGTTATACTGTTAGCTGTAAAAGATTATAATTTAGCGAGGCGATTCGCCGTCCAAACATAAAGTAATTCAAGCGCAATCGTCGCGCCAGCCAATGCCGTAATTTCGCTTTGGTCATAGGCTGGAGAAACTTCTACCACATCCATACCAATCATGTTGATACCCTGTAAGCCACGGATGATTTTCAGCACTTTATCTGAATTCAAACCACCACACACTGGCGTACCAGTACCCGGCGCAAAAGCAGGATCCAGACAGTCGATATCAAATGTTAAGTACACTGGCTTATCACCAACAATACCTTTCACTTGAGCAATGATCTCATCCACGCTCATGTCATTCGCTTGCATCGCATTAATGACATTAAAGCCGTGACCTTCCTGTTTATACTCGGTACGAATGCCTATCTGCACCGAGTGTTCTGGCGAGATAAGGCCTTCGTTTGGTGCATGGTAGAACATGGTACCGTGATCGTAACGACTGCCCTGACTGTACGTGTCAGTATGTGCATCGAAGTGAATCAGAGCCATTTCACCGTACTTCTTGCCGTATGCTCTTAGCAAAGGCAATGTAATGAAGTGATCACCACCTAAACCTAACAGTGTTTTACCGCTGTTTAGAATCGCATCAGCGGCTGCTTCTAAACGTTGAGTTAGGTCTTCTGCATCACCACAATCAAACACAAGATCACCAGCATCAATCACCGAGGTATGTTCAAATACATTGAAGTCCCAAGGAAATTTTTTGCCTTCCCATGCCAAGTTCACAGAAGCACGACGAATCGCATCAGGCCCCATACGTGCACCCGGACGACCAGACGTCGCCATATCTAACGGCGCACCCAACACAACCACATCGGCATCGTTATCAATTGGGTTCTGTACCAATGGACGACGCATAAACGTCATGGCGTTGGAATACAGCGAGTAATCTGGTTTCGTAAATAGATCGTTCATTAAAAATCCTCAAGATAGGTGTAACCCATCAAGCCTTGCTCTAACTCTTCAAGTACACTTTGTTGCTCTTGCGCTGGTACTTTCGCCGTGACCAAATCTTTGTAGTTCTGGCGAATCAGATCTGTATCAATGTGAACATAACGCATCATGTCTTCAACCGTATCGCCTTCGTTGATGTAGTCGATATTCGCTTGACCACTTTCATCAACATTCACCACAACACTGTGGGTATCACCAAATAGGTTATGCATATCACCCAAGATTTCTTGGTACGCCCCTACCAGGAAGAAGCCCATTAGATATGGTTCATCTGGGTTCCACGCAGGTACTGGCAATGTTGTTTCAATACCTTGGCCATCAACATACTGGTCAATCGTACCGTCAGAATCACATGTGATATCCAGTACTACAGCGCGTCGCTCGTCCGCATTATCCAAACCGCTCAGTGGCAACACGGGGAACACCTGATCGATACCCCACGCATCTGGCAACGATTGGAACAACGAGAAGTTCACGAAGAACTTGTCGGCTAAACGCTCACTCAACTCGTCCAAAATAGGACGGTGGTAACGGTTCTTAGTGCTCATACGAGAGCTAAGTTCGTAGTTAATACGCAAAGACATCTGCTCTGCCCAAGCACGGTGCTGCAGATTCAGCATACCTGTTGCAAATTGGTTGTGCGCTTCTGCGATATCACTCTGAGTATCGTTGTAGATCTCAATCAACGCTCGGTCATCATTGCCCGCATCTAGCTCTAAGAAGTTCTTCCACATGTTGTTAAGCAACATTGGAGCGTCAGCTTCTGGTGCCGCCATATCTTCTGGCGAGTAGCTTTCGGTACCAATCACGTTAGTCACTAGTACTGCATGGTGCGCAGTCAGTGAACGACCAGATTCCGAAATAATTACAGGTTGTGGCTGATTGTAAACCTTACAGATATCCCCTACTGTCATCACGATGTTGCGAGCGTACTCAAGCAAGCTATAGTTCATCGAGTTTGAAGATTGGCTGCGTGTGCCATCGTAATCGACCGCCAAACCGCCACCAACATCTAGGTACTTCAGTTGAGCACCGATATCGCGTAGTTCACAGTAAAAACGCGCGGCTTCACTCACGCCATTTCGCACATCACGAATGTTCGCCATTTGCGAACCAAGGTGGAAATGCACGAGCTCTAGAACATCTAGCTGGTCTTCGACTTTCAAGCGTTCAATAACAGTAAGCACTTGTGATGCAGACAAACCGAACTTCGACTTCTCACCACCACTTGCTTGCCATTTACCCGCGCCTTGAGAAGCAAGACGGATACGTAAACCCAAACGAGGTTTTACGCCAAGCGCTTTCGCTTCAGCAAGAACAAGATCAAGCTCTGATAACTTCTCTAAAACGATGAACACCTTGTGTCCTAGCTTTTCGCCAATCAGTGCAAGACGGATGTATTCTCGGTCTTTGTAACCGTTACACACGATCACCGAGCTCGCTTTTTGAGCCAGCGCCAATACTGCTAATAGCTCAGGTTTGCTGCCCGCCTCTAGGCCTAGCTGCTTTTGCTCTAATTGAGCTTGGCTCGCTAAGATCTCGTCAACCACTTCTTTTTGCTGGTTAACTTTAATCGGATAAACAAGTAGGTAACGGTTGTCGTACTGATATTCGTCGATCGCTTGGTTAAATGCGTTACAGATATTGTGCACACGTTGATGCACGATTTGAGGAAAACGCACAAGAGCAGGTAAACCAATATTTCTTTGCTCTAACTGCTTTACGATCTTACTTAGCGGAACTTGATGATTCGTTTCGCTCGGTGAAACATACACCTCGCCATTATCATCGATTCCATAAAAACCTTGGCTCCAATGCTTTACATTATACTCAGCACGGATGCGTTCCAAATTAACCGAATTTTCCAATTCTAGAGACCTCACATTATAGGGCCATCGACAGAAGATACCTCTTTGGAATAGCGAGGTATAACCCAACAAAAACCGTTCGAAAACGATTTGTTGGCTGCATTAACCAATATTATCAAGAGTGAGTCCAACCATTGATATTTATGGTTACGGTTACATATTTTTATCGATAATCCGACTTAAAGTAGCACGTAAGGAATCACAAGGTATTAGGATAAAATATAGGCGGAAGCACATTAAATATAAAGCGCTCTCCCACAGAAATTCAGATACAAAAATGCCAATGGCACATCATAGTTTCCGCCAAATGAGTTAGGTTAAGTCAAGATTGTGACAAATAGGAGCACTCCTCAATCAGAACTATCACTATCACTATCACTATCACCAACATAGCGAGTATCTTATTATTCCAAACATATGGATTACTGCTACCCTCCAACTTCTAAGGTTCATTCTCTTTATTTTTCCTTCGACCATACAGCGTGCAACTGAACAAGAAATAAACTTTCCCTGTGCATATCTTGTATTCGATTCGATCTTCTTGTAATTTCAACTGACCAACCAATCGGTCAGTCTTCGAATTTAAGGGGATACTATGAGTGATAATCTAGACCTTGAACCAAACACGTCGGGCACCAACGACATGGATCAAATATTCAACCGACAACAAGATCACTACCGCAACAACGTTAATCCAACGCTTGAGCAGAGAAGAAATGATCTCTCAGTATTGAAAACCTTGTTAATGCGCTACCAAGGGCAATTGATTGAAGCGGTATCTGAAGATTATGGCCACCGAGCAAAGCACGACAGCTTAATTGCTGACATCGCCCCTTCTCTGCACCAAATCAATTACAATGACAAGAACCTTAAGAAGTGGTTGAAGCCTTCACGCCGTAAAGCAGGTTTGATGTTAACCCCGGCTAAAATCACCGTTCACTATCAGCCAGTAGGTGTTGTCGGCATTATTGTTCCTTGGAACTTCCCAGTGATGCTCGCTTTGGGTCCTCTCATCACAGCGCTGGCCGCAGGTAACACTGCGATGCTCAAGATGTCTGAGTTTACTCCTGCGACCAACCGTGTTTTAAAAGCGATGTTGGCCGAAGGGTTCAGTGAGGATCAAGTGGCGATCATCGAAGGTGAAGCCGATGCTTCCGCTAAATTCAGCCAGCTACCGTTTGACCATATCCTATTCACAGGGTCGACCTCTGTGGGTAAGCACGTAATGAGAGCAGCCGCTGATAACTTAACCCCGGTTACGCTAGAGCTAGGCGGGAAATCTCCAACCATTATTACCCCAGATTTCGATGTCACAGACGCTGTTGAACGCATCCTGTTTGCCAAGAGCTTAAACGCAGGTCAAATCTGTGTCGCACCTGACTACATCTTGCTGCCACGAGAAAAAGTCGATGCATTTATCATGGCTTACAAGCGCTACTTCAAAAAACTGTACAAAGCTGGCATTGAGAGCAAAGACTTAACCTCAGTGATCAACATGCGCCAATACAATCGGTTGAAAGGTGTGATTGAAGACGCACAAGCCAAAGGCGCAGTTGTTCACACCGTCACCGAACAAGCGCAAGACGATGTAAACCACAGAATGACGCCGCACCTTCTCACCGAAGTAAACGACGACATGCTCGCGATGCAAGAAGAGCTGTTTGGTCCTGTTCTGCCTATCGTGCCTTATGATTCTATCGAGGAGGCAATCAGCTACATCACAGAGAGAGAACGTCCACTTGCGCTGTACCTAATGAGTCACGACAAACAGACTCAAGACCGATTCCTATCGGACACTCACTCAGGCGGTGTATGTATTAACGACTCGCTGGTGCATGTGGCAGCAGAAGACGCGCCGTTCGGTGGCATCGGCCCTTCAGGCATGGGACACTACCACGGCATTGAAGGCTTCAAGACCTTTAGCCACGCCAAAACCGTTCTAAGCAGAGGAAAAATCAACTTCACCAAGTTAATGCATCCTCCTTACAACAACCCAATTAAAAAGATTCTGTTCAAAGTACTCAATAGATGATCACGAAAAGACAAAAAATCCTAGATGCTGCGCTCCTGCTTTTCTCTCAACAAGGGCTAGAGGGCACATCTACCGGACAAATAGCGAAAACAGCCGACGTGGCAAAAGCGACGTTGTTTCACCACTTCGAGAACAAATCTCTATTGATTGATGAGCTTTTTCGCGAGCTGAAGCTAGAGCTATTCTCGACCCTTCAACCGCACACTGATGTGGCAGTAGAAGATCGCTACCAAGCCTTTAAGTTCATGTGGTTCACAGGGATTGAGTGGGCATTAGAGAACCCGGTTGCGATGAAGTTCTTCACCAATGTTCATTTCGACCCAACAACTCAAACTAGAGAAGTGATTGTTTCACAGATGTTCGCATCGCTAGACGAGATCATTTTGAAAGGGCAAGAAGATAGTGAATTGATGGCGTTAGACATTAACCTTGTAAGGCACTTTATCCATAGCCACTTTCTGATTTGTGCAAACTGGCTTATTGAGCAAAACGAATCTCCACCAGAGCAAACATCGAAGTACATCAATGATAGCTTTGATATGTGTTGGCGAGCCGTTGGTGGGCAAACCAAGTAACTTTAGCTTTAAGCCTAAGGCTCTAAGCCCAAAGTTCTTAAGTTCTTAAGTTCTTGACTCAACTTATTTCCAATAATGATCACTAAAGCGCCACATAGGCGCTTTAATGATTTGAACATAATTTAATCACTTCATCATATTGACTCAGAGTACGTTCTTTCAGTACCATCCCACCATCATTTCAAAAGAGAATAACGCCATAATGAAGTACTAACATCCTGACATCCGATTTATTTTTATAAAAATCATTTGGACACTCGGGGTTAGTGGGCGTTACTTCGTCATCTATTTTCGCGACAAATCAAGCTCTTAAAGATCCGTCTTATGACAAACAACCATCTTTAAGATCAGCACTTCAAAGACAGAAATTACATCAACACCTTATTTCCTATCTTTGATTGGTACGCTACCTAAGTAACGTCTTTGGCGATCTATATATAGAATTCTGTGTAGTGTTATATATAGAAAAAGCGCCTCACCCCTTTTACTCGTTTACACGTAAAGGGACGTATTCTTATGCCTACTATATTAGTCAATAATCTCTCATTTCAGCTCGATACTGGTGAGTGGTTATTCAAAGACATCACCTTTAATTTGAACACGCGCCTGACAGGCCTAGTTGGAAGAAATGGGGTTGGAAAGTCACTGTTACTTTCGTTACTCACCGGGCAAACACAACCGACATCAGGCAGTGTTTCTAGGCAAGGCTCGATCGGCTTTTACTCGCAATTACCTTCAGAGCTTTTAGATAGCGAAATCAACATTGCTGACTTCTTAGATATCACTGAAAAGCTCAATGCCTTGCAAGCCATCGAGCAAGGTAGTTGCGAACTTGAGCACTTCAATATCGTTGGTGACGATTGGGGTTTACAAGAAAGCACTCAACAACTTTTAGCTACATTGAAAATAACCTGTGAGTTAACCACACCGTGCAACACATTAAGTGGTGGCCAACTTGCCCTCTTGCAACTTCATCTCTTATTTACATCGAATCACGACATATTAATTCTCGATGAACCTTCCAACCATTTAGATGGCGACGGGCGAAATTGGTTACTAAAGCAGTGCCAACAATTTGAAGGAAAAGTACTTGTAGTCAGTCACGACCGAAGCTTATTGAGACACATGGAAGGAATCTACCATCTCAACAGTTTGGGATTACGTTTCTACAAAGGAAACTACGATGATTACTTCAAACAAATGTCGAGCCAAAGTGAAGCATTGGACAAGCAGATTGCGCATCACCAATCTGAAAATAAACGACTGGAACGCCAAGCTCAGGCCACTAAGGAAAAAGCGCAGCAACGTGAGTCCCAAGGTAATCGACTCAGAAAATCAGGCAGCCAACCCAAGATATTATTGGATGCGATGAAAGATAAAGCAGGACGAACTCAAGGGGCGTCAACCACTAGCCAAAAGAACTTAAAGGATCAAAACCAACATAAGCTTCAATCTCTAAAAGAACAAAAGGAGCAACTGAAACCGCAGGCCTTATATCTGCAACAGGGCAATAACAGTAAAAAGAACTCGCTATTAACCGTTGAAGGTTGCCACCTGAGTTTTGGTTCTAGTGCTCCTATCACGTTCTCTATGTCACAAGGTGAACGGTGTTATCTAACCGGCGCAAACGGCTGTGGGAAGTCGACGCTGTTAAAGGCCATTCATGGGCAACACTCGAACTATACAGGCTCCATTAAACGCTTAGGAACCACAGTATACTTGGATCAACACTTTGGACTGTTGGACACCAACGACACCATGTTCGATAGCCTGATGACACATAGCTGTGGCATGACAGAGAGTGAGGCACGAACCTTGTTAGCTGGCATTGGATTTAGGCGAGACTCCGTCTACCGCAAAGTAGCTCACCTAAGTGGTGGAGAGAAAATGAAACTGGCGATGTTGATTGTCAGCCATAAGCAAGATTCGCCATTACTGCTGCTCGATGAGCCAGACAATCACTTGGACATCGACTCAAAGCAAATACTGGCGTCGGCTTTACGTGAATACCAAGGCGCGTTTATCCTAGTCAGTCATGATGCTGATTTTGTTGAGGAGGTCGGCGTAAGTCAGAATCACATACAGCTTTAAGCTTCGTCAATTCGTTCACTGAGCTTAGTTAGGCGAGCATCGTTCCGGTGCTCGCCTTTCTCACTTGAGACAAGTACACTACGCGCCTCGAACATCTACTCATAAGGCTAAGGTTTGCATACTCTAGAACAATTAAAATCAGGGCAACTAAAAGGAACTAAGCGCTTAAAACTGTCAGAAGATCTCATCGAGTTCCCACTAGAGATCTTGGAACTTGCCGATTCGCTAGAGATTCTGGATCTTTCAGGGAATCAGTTATCGGATCTCCCACAAGAGTTAACACAGCTGACCAACTTGCGTATTATCTTTGCGTCGAATAACCTATTTACGCACCTTCCTGATGTTCTTGGTTCCCTTCCTAAGCTTGAAATGGTTGGCTTTAAGACCAACCAAATCAAAACCGTGAGTGAAGAGTCTCTACCCGCTCAATTACGCTGGTTAATTCTGACGGATAATGCAATCGAAGTTCTGCCTAACTCACTAGGTGAAAGACCACGACTGCAAAAGCTGGCACTCGCAGGCAACCAACTTCGCGCTTTACCTGAGAGTATGGAAAAGCTATCCAACCTCGAATTGGTTCGCCTGTCTGCAAACCAACTGACTGAATTCCCAGAGTTCCTTATTAAGCTACCAAAGCTGGCTTGGTTAGCCTTTGCGGGCAACCCATTTTGTAAACACCCTAGCAGCTTAGATAGCGTGCCAGCTGTGAGTTCTCAATGTTACTCATTGAATCAAGTGCTGGGCCAAGGCGCTTCAGGCGTGATTTCTCACGCAAACTGGTTAAACAGTGATTTTGATTTCCCTCAGGAAGTGGCGGTTAAAGTTTTTAAAGGCGAAGTGACAAGTGACGGCTACCCACATGATGAACTGGAAGCGTGTCTACAAGCAGGTCACCATAGCAACCTAGTGAAGTCTATCGCTCAAGTCGACGAGTCAGACTACCTAGCGTTGGTGATGGAGCTTATCCCAAGCAGCTATTACAACCTAGGCTTGCCCCCTACTCTTGAAAGTTGTACTCGCGATACGTTCAACGAAGGTTTCGAACTCCCGATCGCGCAAATCGACAACATCGTAACCCAGATGGTTGATGTATTTAATCACCTGCATGATAACAAGGTTTGCCACGGTGACTTGTATGCGCACAACACCTTAGTCAATGAACAAGGCCAAATGATCTTTGGTGATTTTGGAGCAGCAACTATCTACGGCTACCTGACTGAAGAGCAGCAACAAGGCATTAGGTGCATCGAAGCTCGCGCTCTAAATTACTTTATTGAAGACCTACTGACGGTTTGTGCAGCAAACGATATCAATTCAGAGCTGTATAAGAAACTCAAAAACTATCACGCATAAGTGCTACTAAGCTTAAGCGCTCAATCAAGTTTCGATAGAAATGAAAAAGCTAACGTTTGTCGTTAGCTTTTTTTTTAACATATTGATGAACCCAATAAGGCTTTAATCTACTAACTCATAAGAAACAACATAAAGCTCAGAGATCCCAGGGTAGATGTCTTGAATCACACCCTTCAGAACGTCTAACGTCATGTTCTCTTGCTGAGCATGGAACTCGCCCAGTTCATCAAACAAAATTGGCTCAACGCTGATGATTTTAAGATTACAGAACACACGTCCTTGCTCTAGCGTTGATACTTCCACAACGCTACCCGGCTGGTAGTCACGCTCAGATTCATCACGAATAGTAATCGTCTTTTTGCCTGAAAGGATATCGGTTTCAAAACGTTCGAAGAACGTCATAGTGGTAGGTGCGGTCATTTATCTCGGTCGCTTAACATTTAAAGGTTAGGTAGATGTTTATATACCAGAATGCTTGTTCAAGCGAACAAAAATTAGATGCGAGATGCGAGATGCGAGATGCGAGATGCGAGAGAATATGGCAGAGCTAAATAGCAGGCAATAAAAAAGGAGAACCGAAGTTCTCCTTTTCTTAAACCTTTAAGCTAACTCTAAATTATAGAGATGCTTTCGCTTTTTCAACTAGAACAGCAAATGCTGCTTTGTCGAATACTGCGATGTCGGCAAGAATCTTACGATCGATCTCGATAGATGCTTTCTTAAGACCGTTGATGAAACGGCTGTAAGATAGACCATTTTGACGAGATGCCGCGTTGATACGTGCAATCCAAAGTTGACGGAATTGACGTTTCTTGTTGCGACGGTCACGGTAAGCGTATTGACCAGCTTTGGTAACTGCTTGGAAAGCTACGCGGTAAACACGTGAACGTGCTCCGTAGTAACCTTTAGCTTGTTTTAGAACTTTCTTATGACGTGCACGAGCTTGTACACCACGTTTTACGCGAGGCATTATGCTTCTCCTAAACTAAACGAATTTATAAACTAAAAAGAATTAAGCGTATGGCATCATACGTAGAACTTGAGCAACTTCACATTTAGGAAGAACCGAGTTCGGACGTAGCTGACGCTTGTTCTTAGTAGTACGCTTAGTCAGGATGTGACGTTTACCAGCGTGCTTAAACTTAATACCACCAGCAGTTTTCTGGAAACGCTTAGCAGCACCTTTGTTGGTTTTCATCTTAGGCATGATGAATAACTCCGCATTGTTGAGTTGTTAATAACATAGTAATTAGGGCGAATAAAACCCCGCAACCTGAGGCTGCAGGGTTTAATTACTTGCAAAGCCGTTAATTACTTCTTTTTAGGGGCCAACACCATGATCATCTGGCGACCTTCAATTCTCGTTGGAAAAGATTCGACAACTGCAAATTCTTCAGTATCTACTTTCAAACGATTAAGAACGTCAACACCGATTTCTTGGTGAGCCATTTCGCGGCCACGGAAGCGAATTGTTACCTTCACTTTGTTGCCGTCTTCTAGGAAACCAGTCAGGTTGCGTAGTTTTACCTGATAGTCTCCAATATCAGTTCCAGGTCGGAATTTAATTTCCTTGATCTGAACCTGCTTTTGCTTTTTCTTCTGCTCTTTCGCAGCTTTGCTCTTCTCGAAGAGGAACTTACCGTAGTCCATCACACGACAAACTGGCGGCTCGGCGTTAGGGCTAATCTCCACAAGATCCATACCAGCTTCATTTGCAGCTTCCATCGCTTCTGCGATTGTTACTACACCAACAGCTTCGCCGTCTGCGCCAGTTAGACGCACTTCACGAACGCCACGAATGTCACCGTTTAAACGGTGCTGGTTTTGTTTGGCCGGTTGTTGGCCACGTCTTCCGCCTTTAATAGCTATTCCTCCAGATTGAGCTTACGGCTTGAAACTTCGGCTTGGATGTATGAAATAAAGTCATCCACTTTAAACTTGCCAAGGTCCTTACCTTTACGTGTACGTACTGCAATTTCGCCGGCTTCCATTTCTTGGTCACCACACACAAGCATGAACGGTACACGTTTCAAAGTATGTTCGCGGATTTTAAAGCCAATCTTCTCATTTCTCAAGTCTGCTTTGACTCTAAATCCACTTTTTTGCAGTTTTTTCGTAATTTCTTGTACATATTCAGACTGTTTGTCTGTAATACCCATTACAACTGCTTGTTCTGGCGCCAACCACGTAGGGAAGAAGCCAGCGTATTCTTCAATAAGAATACCAATGAAGCGTTCTAGTGAACCTAAAATCGCGCGGTGGATCATAACAGGCGTGTGACGCTCGTTATCTTCACCTACGTAAGTAGCACCTAAACGTTCTGGTAATGCAAAATCGAGCTGCACTGTACCACATTGCCATGCACGGTCCAAACAATCATGCAAAGTAAATTCAATCTTAGGTCCGTAGAACGCACCCTCGCCTTCTTGAATCTCGTATGCAATCTCCATTGACTCTAGCGCTTGCTTAAGATCAGCCTCTGCACGGTCCCACATTTCGTCTGAACCGACACGCTGTTCTGGACGAGTAGATAGCTTAACAACAATGTTTTCGAAACCGAAAGTTGTATAAGTATCGTAAACCATTTCAATACAAGCTTTAACTTCTTGTTGAACTTGGTCTTCAGTACAGAATACGTGAGCATCATCTTGAGTGAAGCCACGAACACGCATGATGCCGTGAAGTGCGCCAGACGGCTCGTTACGGTGACATGAGCCGAACTCAGCCATACGTAGTGGTAAATCACGGTAAGATTTCAAACCTTGGTTGAAGATTTGAACGTGACCAGGACAGTTCATTGGCTTAATAGCGTATTCACGGTTCTCTGAAGAAGTTGTGAACATCGCGTCGGCGTACTTATCCCAGTGACCAGAGCGTTCCCAAAGAACACGGTCCATCATTAATGGGCCTTTTACTTCTTGGTAATCATACTCAGTCAGTTTCTGACGAATAAATACTTCTAGCTCACGGAAGATAGTCCAACCG
Organism: Vibrio sp. RW; assembly: GCF_027587105.1. Lineage (NCBI taxonomy): Bacteria > Pseudomonadati > Pseudomonadota > Gammaproteobacteria > Vibrionales > Vibrionaceae > Vibrio > Vibrio sp. RW. Next base: position 241,177 of record NZ_JAPPTM010000005.1, on the reverse strand, counting down.
TTGTGATGCCAAAACACCATGCCTGGTGCTTCTTGCTGCATGTGGAATAGGTCAAGCGCTTTACCGATTTTACGGTGGTCACGTTTAGCCGCTTCTTCTAGGCGCACAAGGTGAGCTTTAAGTGCCTTCTTGTCTTGGAATGCAGTGCCGTAGATACGCTGAAGCATCTTGTTATCACTGTTACCACGCCAGTATGCACCTGCTACATTAAGTAGCGTGAAATGCTGGCAGAAGCTCATGTTAGGTACGTGTGGGCCACGACACATATCGATGTATTCTTCGTGATGGTACAGGCCAGGACGGTCGTCTTTAGAAACGTTCTCGTCCAAGATTTCAATTTTGTAAGTCTCGCCGCGAGCTTCGAATGCGTCACGCGCTTCCTGCCAGCTAACTTTCTTCTTAACAACCTGATACTTGGTCTTCGCTAGCTCTTTCATACGCTTTTCAATCTTTTCTAGATCTTCTTGCGTTAGAGAGTGCTCAAGGTCGATATCGTAGTAGAAACCGTTATCGATAGTAGGACCGATCGCCATTTTCGCTTCTGGAAAAAGCTGCTTAACCGCGTGACCTAAAAGGTGAGCACAAGAGTGACGAACGATTTCAAGGCCATCGACTTCATCTTTAGCTGTGATGATTTCTAGGCTTGCATCATTTTCGATAAGATCACAAGCATCGACACGCTCGCCGTCTACACGACCAGCAATGGTTGCTTTCGCAAGACCAGGACCGATTGATAGGGCAACATCTAGAGTTGATACAGGGTTGTCAAATTGACGCTGACTACCGTCAGGAAGAGTAATAATTGGCATTATTTGTCCTTTACAGTGGTGTTGCACACCAAGCAACACATGAAAATGTTTAATATATGTTTTTCAATCAACGAGTATGTTGATCGTAGATATATGCATAATAAAGATACCCACATAGAAGCAAATACAGATGCCCCATTTGTACGTATCCGAGCATTTTAACGAAATAATATGAAATGACAATGATGGAGGGAAACTCCCGACTCTCCTATTGACGTCGTTATGCCAAAAAGTGACTTCCCATTCCTTGAACCACCTTTCGAATCGAACTGTTTTAACTTACCTATTTCGACTCAACTCTTACAAATTAGTCATTTAGAACTAAGCTCTATAAAGCAACTAGATACAGATGAGGCGCATATGGAGAAGCTAGCTACTTTTATATCACTCACACCTCGTTTACTGTTAACAATAGCCATAGCAGTTACTGCACCAGCAACGGTATGGGCCAACAAGGATTACGGCCCCTTAATCAGTTATACCCAAGCACCATTGCAGTCCGTGCGCCTCACTCCAACACTTCGTTCTGGCTTCCCACTCGAAGAGAATAAGCTTGAAGTGTTTACTGCCTTAACTGCCGCGAGCATCTGGGCCCACTCCCCCGACTATCACTTCGACTATTATCAAAACCAACTTCAGACAGGACTGCGGTGGCAATTAACCACAAGGTGGCAAGTAGAATTAAATTACCGTTGGCTTTATGCAGCCAATAATCACCTCGACAAAATCACCATCAATTTTCATGACCTATTTAACATCGACCAAGCAGGGCGCGACCAAAAAGAGCGACACCAATTCGACATCTATGCACCAGCCCACGACATCAATATTCGTGACTTCTCCGGCGACACGCTAACCAACGCTTTCACTCTCTACACTCAATACCAAATCATAGACCTTGAAAACCACGGCTTATCCTTTGGTGTATCCCTATATCACAACAATGTCAGCCACGGCGCCTTCGAAGGAAGCAGCACCGAGCAAAGTGCACAATTCAACTATTCATACCAACTCGACATCAATACCTTTTATACAAGCTTAGGGTTTACCAATCAGTCCAGTCGAGAGGTCGAAAATAGTTTTTCACATAAAAAGAGAACATGGTCATGGATGGGCGGCTATCAGCTCACACTATTTGAAAAGCATGAGTTACACCTTGAATACCGATGGTATGAAGGCGCAGAAGACGGTGAAACTGAATTTTCAGAAGCCGCGAATGAAATGATGCTTGGATATCGCTATCTCATGCAACGTTCAGCTATCGAGATATCCATTATCGAAAACATCTTCAACATGGATAATTCCACCGATGTTGCTTTTCAATTAGCTTATCGTCACCAGTGGTAAACACATTTCAGGTCGAGACAGCAGCATCAAAAAAGCCGAACGAGTTCGTTCGGCTTAATATTGTTGGCGCTGTTGGCAACTACGCACTCATGATTCTTGAAACCGCATTGCGAATGTCTGAATCAGCGGCGTTAGCTGGCAAACTGAATGAGATGTATTGGTCGCCACGGAAGCTCATTGATCGGTCGACTTCTGCTAGGCAGTGAACCATTGAACCTTCAACGATGAATGACAGCTCGATCTCTTTGTTGTTCATGAAACCGCCGCTGCGAAATTCAATCTCTTGGTAACAGCCCGAACGAGAAGCAAAGCTGTTGCCTTGTAAGAAGCCCTTCTCTACGTCTGCTTTCACCATGGCCATACCCGATGCTTCCACGCCTTGGATGATTTTAGCGACTGTTGGCAGTGGATGAACGGAGATAAAATCACGGTCTTTAGGGTCAATCGCGAAGCCTATATCTAGGTTGGTTTCAACCCACACATGGCATTGGTTCATTTGTGCATTCAACACGGTGAGTGGCGTTTCATCATTTAACTTGAGGCGGAATGGGACCAGTTTGGTTTCACCCGGTTGAATAACGAAAGGCTCTACAGCTTGAATACGACTCAGAGTAAAGGTTTCGTAACTGGTGCTATCTTCCGTTTCGACTTTTACTTCTGTGTTAAGAACCAAGTTGATCCGGTCGATTTGTTGCTCAACGTCGCCACCAATGATGTGAACATTGCCAGACAACTCGCCACCTTGGAAAACGTCAATATTATCTAAGACGGTATCAACCTTTGCTGCACCGATGCCCAACGAGGCCTTTAATTTCTTAAACATATTATTTCCTTTTTTAATCATTTGATTTTCTAATAATTATTGCGCGACAATTTGCGACACTTACCTCATAGAATCAAGTAATTTGCACTATCTATGTCGAGTAGCATCACATAGTCCAAGGAAATGTTGAAATCACTAAGAAATTCGCTACTCTATTTGTATAGTCAAATAAGGTTTCATTATGTCAAAAGCACCGCTCTACCTGCAAATAAAACAATTCATAGACGAGAAAATCACTAGTGGTTATTGGCCAGTTGGTTATCAGATCACCACCGAACTTGAACTCACAGAACAGTTTAATGTGAGTAGAATGACAGTTAATAAAGCCATTCGAGACCTCGTTTCTGAAGGGAAATTAGTCAGAAAACCAAGGCTGGGAACTTTTGTTTGTGAGCCGAATGAAAAAGCCCAATCTCCCTTGCTTGATATCAATAACATCGCGCAAGAGATCAAAGACCGAGGCCAAACGTATACAAGCAAAGTCATCAAACACGAAAGCAGCAAGGCCGATGAAAGCACCGCCACACGGTTAGGTGTAATGATTCACGAAGAAGTTTTTTATAGTGAAATCATACATTTTGCAGATGGAACACCAATTCAGCTAGAGGCTCGATGGGTTAACTCTCTAGCCGCACCGAAATACCTTGAACAAGATTTTTCGGCATCAACACCTAATGAATACCTTTCAAAAAGTTGCCCATTGAGTGCTATTGAGCATACTGTTGAAGCCATTATTCCAGACTCAAAAATTAGAGCTTCTCTCAAACTTCTAGAATCAGAACCTTGCCTTCTTTTGAATCGAAGAACATGGAGCAAAGAGCGTCTAATCAGCTTTGCATTGCTCTACCATCCTGGTTCTAAGTACAAATTAAGCTCCAAGATAATTCTAGATTAAAAGAACATCGCCCTGAACTCTGATCACATTTTTGCAACATAAACTTGATTCAAGTAAACGTTTAGATTATTTATTTGTATATACATTTAATGTTTAGCAAAGATCTAGGTGATTATGAATTTAATCCTCAAAAACGCACGAGTGGTCTCCATGAGCTCGGGAACCGATGGTTATCAACCCTCTTTCCCTCAAGATATCGTTATCGAAAGCGGCAAGATAGTGTCCATCTCTTGTTCAAACCAAGGCGTACTTACTTCTGAGTTACAACAAGTCAGTGTTGATAGTTCTTTGGATTACGCCACCTATGACTGCAAAAATAAGTTAGTCACCCCAGGGCTAATTGATTGCCACACTCACCTGGTATTTGCGGGCAATCGTGCCAACGAGTTTGAACAACGTTTGAATGGTGTATCTTACACCGACATCGCTAAGCAAGGCGGCGGTATTCTAGCGACAGTCACTGCAACACGCGCAGCACAAGAGTCTGAACTGGTTGAAATGGCGCTACCTAGACTCGATGGCCTCCTAAGAAGTGGCGTAACCAGCATCGAAGTAAAATCGGGCTATGGTTTAACGCTTGATGATGAACTCAAAATGTTACGCGCAGCTAAAGCGTTAGAAAATCATCGCCGTATTAAGATCACCACCACTCTCCTTGCAGCACATGCTGTGCCGCCCGAATATAAAGAAAAACCGGATAGTTATATCGATCTGGTTTGCGAAGAGATCATTCCTAAAGCCGCAGAACAAGGGTTAGCCGATGCGGTTGATGTGTTCTGCGAATCTATCGGCTTCAATCTAGAACAAACCGAACGTGTCTTTGCAGCAGCCAAACAACATGGGCTAGCGATTAAAGGCCACACTGAACAACTTTCGAATATGGGAGGCAGTGCGCTTGCAGCAAAATACGGCGCACTCTCTGTTGACCATGTTGAGTACCTTGATGAAGCCGGAGTAAAAGCGCTAGCGGAATCAGGCACTGCTGCGACGTTACTACCTGGTGCTTTTTATTTCTTGAAAGAAACCCAACAGCCGCCAATTGCATTACTACGTAAACATAATATCCCTATGGCGATTGCTACCGACTTAAACCCCGGCACTTCCCCTTTTGCCGACCTAACACTAATGATGAATATGAGCTGTACATTATTTGGTACAACGCCTGAAGAGGCACTGCGCGGTGTGACTTGCAATGCTGCCGCTGCCATTGGCAAGTCAAAAAACAGAGGCAAAATTGAAGTGGGTTACGCTGCTGATTTGGCTATCTGGAATATCGAGCACCCTGCCGACCTTAGTTATCAAGTCGGTGTTCCTCACCTGCATAAACGCATTGTTAATGGCGAGGTATGTCATGACTCAATCTAAGTCTAACAACACCCAAGATAACGCAACAACCGTACATAACTTTGAGTGGGCGGGACGTAATGATCTCGAAGATGGTGCAATGGGTACGCGTGTTCACCACATCACTAGCCAAATCCAAAATAGTGATTTAAGTAACGAACCGACTAAGAATACTATCGCCTTAGTTGGCTTTGCCAGCGATGCGGGCGTTGCAAGAAACAAAGGTCGAGTAGGCGCGAAACAAGCACCTAACCTGATTCGCCAAGCTCTGGCTAATATGGCTTGGCACAGTGACGTGTACATCGCGGATCTTGGTGATATCGAGTGCAATGATGGCCAACTTGAAGTCAGCCAAAAACAATGCGCTTCTGTGATTGCCAATGCGTTATCAACAAACAAAGTGATTACCCTTGGCGGCGGTCACGAAGTGGCTTGGGCGTCTTTCCAAGGCCTCGCTGAGCATTTACATCAAACGGAACAACGACATAAAGCGGAACGCCTTCACAAAGATCAGTCGGTACAAAAACCTAAGATAGGCATCGTTAACTTTGATGCTCACTTTGATCTTCGTGAATTCGAAAGCGACATCGCTGACATTAAGCCCAGCTCAGGTACGCCTTTTAACCAGATCAATGATTACTGCCACACACATCAATGGCCATTTCATTACGCTTGTCTTGGCGTTAGTGCAGCCAGTAATACCAAAGCGCTGTTCAACAAAGCTGACCAACTTGGCGTTTGGTATGAACACGACCGCAACATGACCCAAGTGAATCAAACCGCTCAACTGGTTAAGTTACAAAAATTCATCGCTGAGTGTGATTATCTTTATCTCACTATCGATCTTGATGTATTTCCAGCTGCAACAGCACCGGGCGTGAGCGCACCCGCAGCCAGAGGCGTGAGCTATGAAGCGCTCGCGCCTTTCCTAGAACAGATTTTCAAACACCCTGAGAAACTCATTATCGCGGACATTGCGGAATACAACCCAAACTACGACGTCGACGGCCACACGGCTCGATTGGCGGCTCGTTTGTGTTGGGATATCGCCAATGCAATGGCCAACAACTAATTAAGCTATACCGACAGCTATATAACGTGAAACATAAGGAATTCCAGAATGACGGAACACAACAATGACCCTCGTCTAGACACGACTCGCGAAATTCGCGCACCGCATGGTACGGCTTTACGTGCTAAATCTTGGTTAACAGAAGCACCACTACGTATGTTGATGAACAACCTAGATCCAGATGTGGCAGAACACCCACATGCTCTGGTTGTGTACGGTGGTATTGGCCGTGCAGCTCGTGATTGGAAATGTTATGACAAGATTGTCGAAGTATTAGAACGTCTAGAAGATGACCAAACTCTACTTGTTCAGTCAGGAAAACCTGTAGGTGTATTCCCGACTCATAAAAATGCACCTCGCGTACTGATTGCCAACTCCAACCTTGTTCCACATTGGGCAAACTGGGAACACTTCAACGAGCTCGATAAAGAAGGCTTGATGATGTATGGACAAATGACAGCTGGTAGCTGGATCTACATTGGCTCACAAGGCATTGTTCAAGGTACTTATGAAACGTTTGTTGCTATCGCGAAAAAGCACTTCCAAGGCGAAGCAAATGGTAAGTGGGTTCTAACGGGCGGTCTTGGCGGAATGGGTGGTGCTCAACCTCTTGCTGCGACAATGGCTGGTTTCTCAATGATTGCGGTTGAGTGTGATGAATCTCGAATCGATTACCGTCTACGCACTGGCTATGTTGACAAGAAAGCCACCAGCTTAGATGAAGCAATGGCTATGATTAAAGAATCAGACACGCCTATTTCTGTTGGTCTATTAGGTAACGCTGCTGACGTATTCCCGGAGTTAGTAGAACGTAACATCACACCTGATGTAGTGACCGACCAAACCTCTGCCCACGATCCACTGAACGGCTACTTGCCTCAAGGTTGGACGATGGAGAAAGCCGCACAAGAACGTTTGATTGATGAAGCAAAAGTCGTGAAGGCAGCTAAACAATCCATGGCTGTTCAAGTACAAGCAATGCTAGACCTTCAGTATCGCGGTTCTGCGACCGTAGATTACGGTAACAACATTCGCCAAATGGCACTGGAAGAAGGTGTCGAGAATGCATTTGATTTCCCAGGCTTCGTTCCTGCGTATATTCGTCCTCTGTTCTGTGAAGGCATCGGCCCATTCCGTTGGGCTGCCCTTTCTGGCGACCCTGAAGACATCTATAAAACAGACCAAAAAGTAAAAGAACTGATTCCAGACAACCCACATCTGCACAACTGGCTAGATATGGCGCGTGAACGCATTCAGTTCCAAGGCCTACCAGCTCGTATCTGTTGGGTCGGTTTGAAAGATCGTGAACGTTTAGGCCAAGCATTCAATGAAATGGTTAAAAATGGCGAACTGAAAGCACCGGTTGTTATCGGTCGTGACCACCTAGACTCAGGTTCAGTCGCCAGTCCTAACCGTGAAACAGAAGGCATGATGGATGGATCAGACGCTGTATCAGATTGGCCTCTATTGAACGCTCTGCTAAATACTGCAGGCGGCGCAACTTGGGTTTCTCTACACCATGGTGGTGGCGTTGGAATGGGCTTCTCACAACATTCTGGTATGGTGATTTGTTGTGACGGCAGTGAAGATGCATCGCAACGTATTGCTCGTGTACTTCACAATGATCCGGCAACCGGTGTTATGCGTCATGCAGATGCAGGCTACGATATAGCCAAGCAATGTGCTAAAGAACAAAAGCTTGATTTACCTATGCTTAACGACGAACTGCGTCATCTTTAATGTCTGGAGAAAACATGTTGAATTTATTAATTAAACCAGGACAGCTCGGCCTACCTGAACTTCGCAAAGTGAGTCGCAGCCCTGTGAGCTTGTCACTCGATCCCGCAGCAATTCCTGACATTGAAGCAAGTACACGCGTTGTAGAGCAAGTGATTGCGGAAGATCGCACTGTATATGGCATCAATACAGGCTTTGGCTTGTTGGCAAACACCAAAATTGCGCCTGAAGATCTGGAAGTTCTACAAAAAAGCATCGTACTTTCTCATGCGGCTGGCATAGGCAAATTCATGTCTGATGAAACCGTGCGTTTAATGATGGTACTAAAAATTAACAGCTTGTCTCGTGGTTATTCAGGTATTCGACTGAAGGTAATTAATGCTCTAATCGATCTAGTGAATGCACAAGTTTATCCTTGTGTCCCACAAAAAGGCTCAGTAGGTGCCTCTGGTGACCTTGCTCCCCTAGCGCACATGAGTACAGTGCTATTGGGTGAAGGCCAAGCACGACACAACGGCAAGATAGTCACCGGCTTAGAAGCAATGAAAATCGCAGGTCTAGAACCAATAACACTAGCACCTAAAGAAGGTTTAGCTCTGTTAAATGGTACTCAAGCGTCCACAGCATTCGCATTAGAAGGCCTATTCGCCGCGGAAGATTTGTTCGCGTCTGCAACGGTATGTGGCGCTATGTCTGTTGAAGCCGCACTGGGTAGCCGTCGTCCGTTTGACCCTAGAGTCCATCGTGTTCGTGGCCACCGTGGCCAAATGGATGCAGCTCTGGCTTACCGTCATATGCTTGATCAAAATAGCGAGATTGGCGAGTCACATACTAGCTGTGAAAAAGTTCAAGACCCGTACTCACTACGCTGTCAGCCCCAAGTTATGGGGGCATGTTTACAACAAATCCGTAATTCTGCGGAAACCCTAAATGTTGAAGCGAACTCTGTATCCGATAACCCACTGGTTTTTGCTGAAGATGGCGACATTATTTCAGGCGGCAACTTCCATGCAGAACCAGTCGCAATGGCTGCAGATAATCTTGCTCTTGCGATTGCAGAGATAGGTAGCCTTTCAGAGCGAAGAATGGCACTGCTTATCGATAGCGCATTAAGTAAACTGCCACCTTTCTTAGTTGATAATGGTGGTGTGAACTCAGGTTTCATGATTGCTCAAGTGACCTCTGCTGCGCTGGCAAGTGAAAACAAAACACTTGCACACCCAGCTTCAATCGACAGCTTACCGACTTCGGCAAACCAAGAAGACCACGTATCAATGGCAACATTTGCGGGACGTCGTCTTCGATACATGGCTGAAAACACACGTGGCATATTGGCTGTCGAATATTTGGCCGCAGCACAAGGTCTAGACTTCAGAGCGCCGAACTTATCATCACCGCGTGTAGAAGAAGCGAAACAAATCCTTCGTGAAAAAGTCAGCTTCTATGACAAAGACCGCTATTTCTCACCAGATATTGAACAAGCAAACCTATTATTAAAGTTGTCAGCACACAACCACCTAATGCCTGAAGGTATTCTGTGTAGCTTCTAGATGCTATTGAAAACTCAATAACACGTCACATATACAAGGGCTATTAATTAGCCCTTGTTGCATTGAGCCAAGATAAACCCTCCCCCAAAATCGTCACATACCATCCAACATATTCATCTAATCCATTGATATTTATACAAAGTTAACTGGATAGACCATTAGAGAGAAGTTAGTTAGCTATAATCCACACCAGATTTGATGACTAATAGCGATACTATGTTTCTGACACCTTACTTTTCTACTGAAGACAATGAATTTCAATTCACTCGTGAACAAGCTAGCCACTTTGCAAAAAAAGTAGCTGCTGACTTCAACCCAATTCACGATGAAGACAATAAACGCTTTTGCGTACCTGGTGATCTTTTGTTTGCAGTACTTCTGCAAAAAGAAGGCATTAGCCAAAAAATGCGTTTTGATTTTTCAGGCATGGTTGGTAATGGTATTGCGCTAAGCGTTGACAAAAAATGTGATAGAGAAAGCTCATTAGTTGACGAAAAAGGCAAAGAATACCTCCACATGTCATGTGAAGGTAAAAAGAGTCACGATCAAGCATTCATCGAGCACGTGGTAACAAACTACGTTAAGTTTTCAGGCATGAACTTCCCGCACATCATGGTGCCTCTAATGGAAGAACAGCAAATGATGATCAACTGCCAGCGCCCTCTTGTGATTTACGAGAGCATGGAAGTTGAATTTACTCGCCTAGACCTAACCAACCCAGAAGTTGAATTTTCTGGTGCAACTTTTAATGTTGAAGGCAAACGAGGTATCGTGACGCTGAACTTTGATTTTAAAGAAGACGGTGAAGTGGTAGGTAAAGGCGTAAAACGCATGGTAGCAAGTGGCCTTAAGCCATACGACCAAGCTTCTGTAGACGACCTAGTAAACCGCTTCAACGAGCGTAAAGAGATGTTTTTAGCTCAGTTCGCAGCTGCTGCTTAATGGACACTCTTATTTACACCACTTGATGTAAATAGCTCTAGAACAAGATCAGTAAAGCCCAGCTTGATATCCTCAAGCTGGGCTTTTTAGTTTCGATTCCTAATTCAACTAATCCACTCAACAAATCGACACTAAATCCAACGCCTAACCTTTTGTTTGTAATCAACATATTCTGCACCAAATAATTGCTCTAGTGCGCGCTCTTCCGGCTTGATCTGGAAATGATTCATGTAAATTACGAATACAAAACTTAATAAAACACTGAACAGGTTTTGGAAGAAATAGCCAAGGCAAAACAGTAGGATGAATAGCCCTAGATACATCGGATTTCGCGTGTAACCAAAGATACCACTGTCCACGACTGACGAGGCAGTTTCGACTTTGATCGGATTAACGGTGGTTTTTTGTTTTCGAAACTCCCATATACCAGATAATCCGACCACGCCACTCAGTGCAATTCCGATCCCCAGAACAATGACCTTATAAGGCAATACTATTGCCCCTACACTCAGGTGCTGAGCACTAAAATAAGACGCAACGAATACTAGTATAAATAGAGCAACCGGTGGGACTTTTAACTCTAGAAATCTCATAGCTTTCCTTATTAACAATTCCATTGTTAGTTTAGAAAAAGCCCAGCAATTGCTGGGCTAAATGTATTAAAGAATTTTTGCGAGCGCCTGTAATGGGTGGGCAAGCTTCTCACCCTCAAAACGCTTCACTTGGCTTCGGCAGGAATACCCCGTCACTAAGCAACGCTCTTTCGGTAAGTCTTGCATCCTTGGCTTCCAACTTAGACTGAATATATCTTTCGACATCTGTAGCTTATCGACTTCGTGCCCGAAGGTGCCCGCCATACCACAACAGCCGACAGGAACGCTGGTAAGTTCAGCGCCAAAGTGTTTGAAGATAGCGCCCCACTCTTTTTCAGCGTTCGGCATTTTGGTTTTCTCAGTACAGTGGGCGAACAAGTACCACATTTCCTCACTTGTAGAACGCGCTTCAAACTCACCGAGCGATGGCATTAACCATTCATGCACGGTGAGCACATCAAAGTCGCCACGCTTATCCGCTAAGATCTCGACGTATTCATCGCGGTAACAAAGTACCAGAGCCGGATCGACACCCACTAAAGGAATACCAATATCAGCGACCATCGACAAGAAATCAGACGTCGATTTCGCCTCACGTGCAAAACGACTTAAAAAGCCTTTGATGTGCAGTGCTTTACCATTTGGCTTAAACGGCAGTAATACTGGAGTTTTACCAAGCTTCTGAGCCAGAGTGACGAAGTCTTCAACGACTTCTGCATCATAAAAGCTAGTAAACGGGTCTTGAACGATCAATACATGCTGTTTCTTCTGATCAGAAGACAAGCCTTCTAAGTACTGTAAGTCGAAGAGTTGCAGTTCTTTACTCGCCAGACGATTTTTCAGCGTAGGCACCGACATCAATGGTGCATCGACATAACCGACTGTTTTCGCCGTTGCAGATTGAACCCACTTTTGCCCCAATGCTGCGTTCACAACTTTCGGCGCTTTCGCCATCAGCGGCAGCATGGATTCAATGTTGGCAACTAAATAGTCTTTTGCTGGGCGCTGATAACGCGAGTAATAGATGTTTAAGAATCGAGAACGGAAGCTCGGCACATCGACTTTAATAGGACACTGGCTCGCACACGCTTTACATGCCAAACAACCGTTCATCGCTTCGTGGACTTCATGTGAGAAATCGTACTCATGGCGCTTGTTCATCGTGTTGCGAACACGTTCCACCATGGTTTTAACCGGAGTGTTATCTTTTAGCGCTTCTTGCTCTAAATCGAGAATATCGACGCCTTGTTCCGTTAACTGGCGTAACCATTCTCTCACGAGGCCTGCACGGCCTTTCGGGGAATGACGACGGTCTGCCGTGACTTTCATCGAAGGACACATTGGCGAGCTCGTATCGTAGTTGAAACACAACCCGTTACCGTTACACTCCATCGCTTGCTTAAAGCTATCACGAACTTGTACGTCAATCTGACGATCATAAAAGCCACGTTTGGTATCAGTCACTTTTACCAATTCAGCATCACTGTCTAATGGCGTACAGATCTTGCCCGGGTTCATCTTGTTGTGTGGGTCGAATGCGGCTTTAACACGTCTTAATTCGGTAAACAGCTCTTCACCAAAGAAGTCTGGACCATATTCAGAACGGAAGCCTTTACCGTGTTCACCCCACATTAAGCCGCCGTATTTCGCCACCAGCTTAACCACTTCATCAGAGACTTCGTGCATTAATGCTTCTTGCATCGGATCACATAAGTCCAGAGCTGGACGAACGTGTAATACGCCCGCGTCAACGTGACCAAACATGCCGTAGTTCAACTCTTTGGAATCGAGTAACACTCTAAATTCAGAGATAAAATCCGCCAAGTTTTCCGGTGGTACACAGGTATCTTCAGCAAAAGCGACCGGCTTAGCTCGACCTTTTGCTGCACCTAATAGACCCACCGCTTTTTTACGCATGTTGTAGATTCGGCCAATGCTCGCTAAGTCGCTGCACACTTGGAAGCCAATCACACCCGCGTCTTCGGTTTCTACCATGGTTTCAAGTTGTGCAGTCAGCGCTTGAACTTGTTGTTCAACTTCCGCTTCATCTTGGCCAGCAAACTCAACCATGTTGATGCCAAGCATCTCTTTATTTGGCACATCCATCAGCAGGTCGCTCACGGTGTGCCAAACAATATCTTGCTTCGCAAGATTCAATACTCTTGAATCAACGGTTTCAACAGACAGTGCTTTCGCTTCAACCATGAACGGCGCATTACGCAACGCAGAGTCAAACGTGTTGTATTTCACGTTAACCAGTGTTCGCGCTTTTGGAATTGGCGTTAAATTTAGTTTTGCTTCAGTAATGAATGCGAGTGAACCTTCGGCACCGCATAAAACGCGAGTCAGGTCAAAGCTGTCATCTTGTTCGTTGATTGCATTCTTTAGATCGTAGCCTGTTAAAAAGCGATTCAACGGGGGGAATTTATTTAGGATTTGAGCACGTTTTTCACGACAAACAGCCTCAGTCACCGCAAGTGCATGGTGAGCAAATTCACCCTCAACGGGTAAGCCGTGTGATAAATCAGATTCGAGACATGAACCATCTGCGAACACGGCTTGCAGCGACAACACATGATCAGAGGTTTTCCCGTACTTGAGTGACCCTTGACCAGAAGCATCGGTATTAACCATGCCACCTATAGTTGCTCGGTTACTGGTTGAAAGGTCTGGAGAAAAAAAGTAACCGTAGGGACGCACAGCATCGTTCAATTGGTCTTTAACGACGCCAGACTGAACTCTTACCCAGCCTTCGTTTTCGTTAATCTCAAGAACCTTATTCATATATCGTGATAGGTCAACCACCACGCCTTTTGTTAATGACTGTCCGTTGGTGCCAGTACCACCGCCGCGAGGAGAAAAAGTCACTCGTTCGTAAGCGGATTTAGAACCAACTTTGCCGATCAATGCAACGTCGTGCGTTGTCTTAGGAAGAATGACAGCCTGTGGCAATTGCTGATAGACACTGTTATCAGTCGCCACGGCCAAACGGCTAGAATATTGAGATTCAATGTCGCCAGTAAAGCCCACTGTTTTTAAATCATCTAAAAAGCGTACGACTACTGGGTCGACATCAGCATTGAGTTGAAGTCTTGGTAACATTTGCTTCCTGCCCCTACTTCGCTGATCCTATCAGCATTGGGTTATTTGAGATTTTAGTAATTTTCTTTGAATTTCGTCACTTTACTACTATTAAGATCATATAAAAAGGTGCTCAAATAAGAATCTCAGTGCAAGAATAGAGAAATAGTCACTTTTGTCTTAATTCAGTAGTAATATATTGAATAACATTTTGTTTAAGGCACTTCACGAGCACATCACAATGAAAAAAAACAAAACAGTCACAACTGAAGATATTCTTCTTAAGCTATGCCAATCAGTCTCCAGCGTACTCACTTCAGCGACGGCTTCTCAAGTGTCCTATTCAGCCATGGTTCAAAAAATCAATAAAACGAGTTTGAAACCTGATTTCGGCTGTTTCGTCTTATTTGACGGTGGTTTTTCCGGTCTTGTTGTTATCAACTTTACGTCAAAAGCGGCATTAGAGATCTATGCCAATTATATGCGTAACATGGGGATGCCAGAAGAAGAACTTGCTGTTCTCCATACTTCAGACGAAGTTGGTGATGTATTGGGTGAATTAATGAATCAATTAGTCGGCGACTTTACGAATAAAATCCGTAAAGAACTGCAAACTAACATCACGCAAAACCAGCCTAAAATGCTGGCGCTTAACAAGCAAGTTAACCTTTCTGTAGACACCAACCTAGATCGTCCACAAGCGCGCCGTGTAACTTTCTCAACCGAAAAGAACAATATCTTCTATCTTGAGTTAGCCATGGATAAGACAGAATTCATACAATTGGAAGAATTTGAAATCGCTGAGGACGAATGTCCAGATAGCATTCTTGAAACTACTCAGAAAAATATGCAAGGAGCAAACAAACCCACTCAAAGCTCAGGCAACGATTCTGCAGCGGATTTACTCGATGAACTCGGAATCTAACTCCACAAAGCCCTAGTCGTTCTGATAAATAACCTCACTAACGCCATCAATACGCTGATGGCGTTTTTATTTTTCGAAAAACAGCTTTACCTCGACTTCATCACCAGACCTATAGGCTTATATGTGAGTTTTAACTTTCTGTTACCGGTCAAAACATGTAAAATGTCGGACTTTTAAAAATTTGCGGTAATGATTAAGTAGTCGATGGATAAGAAAAAAGCCCTAAAGAAAATTGCCAAGTGTCTTGAGCTTGGAAATTCTGCGAACGTCAATGAAGCTGCCAATGCGATAAAAATGGCGCACAGCTTGATGCTGAAATATGGTCTCGAAAAAGACGATATTGAGTTTATCAAGATGGGAAAAACTCAATCCAGTCATCTGTTACCTGCAAATATCAGTTCTACACTGCTGCGTGTTATTCGTGGTATCAACACCAAATTTGGTGTTGAAGCCGTGCTACTGAATCACAAAGGCCTCAAGCGTGTTGAATTCATTGGTGAAGCCGATCGCGCTATCTTTGCAGCTTTTGCGTTCGATATTATTTATCGCGAGTTGAATGAACACACGGGCCAATTCAGAAATAGCTTCGCTGGCTCAGGAACCGGATCATTAGAGGTTACACGTCGTGTGAACTCGTTTGTTTCAGGTTGGGTTGAAGGTGCGCTTGAGAAACTACCTACTATTACCCCAGACGATGAATCAAACAACAAGATCAATAACTACATTGATAAAGAATTCAAAAATATCGACCGCGAAACTTTCAAGCAACAACTGAGAGAGGCGATGAAAAACCTCACCGCAGATTATGAAGTTGGCTTGAAGAAAGGTCGTAAACTGTCTGTTAATAGACCAGTTGCCGGCGCCCAGGCAGCGAAAAAGATAACTAAATCATAGAGCCACTTTACATTGCATCAGCGTATTGATAAAACCACCAATAAGATTTACAGGACTATGTTTGTCATTCGAATTCATCGTTTGACTGAAGTACATGATGGAGAAATACGTTGAAAAAAATCACTCTAGCCCTAGCGCTTACTGCCGCTCTAACGGGTTGCCAGGCAACGCAACGCCAAAACGCGACAACTGGCGAGTCTGAGACTAACTCTGCAACTCAAGGCGCGCTAATTGGTGCTATCGCAGGCGCCGTTGCTGGGGCTGTTACCGGTGACGATTCTAAAGACCGCCGTAAGCGGGCTTTAATTGGTGCTGCGGGCGGAGCTGCCGTTGGCGGAGGTGTTGGTTACTACTTTGACCAACAAGAAACCGCACTTCGTGAAGAGCTAATGAACTCAGGAGTTCAAGTACAGCGTGTAGGTGAGAACCAACTTCTACTTCGTCTAGAGAACGGCATCGGTTTTGATTCCAGCTCTTACGCTTTGCAGTCTAGCATTCACAACACGCTGCGCGGTGTTGCTCGTATCTTAGTTGAATATCCAGATACTAGCCTAGTGATTGAAGGTCACACTGACAGCACTGGCCGTGAATCGACTAACCAAATCCTTTCCGAGCGTCGCGCCGAATCCGTTCGTTCATTCTTGGTCTCTCAAAATGTAGCGGCAGGTCGTGCTATTGCCCGTGGTAACGGTGAGCGCTACCCTCTTTGTGACAACAAAACCTCTCAAGGTCGTGCTTGCAACCGTCGCGTAGAAATTCAAATCTTGCCACTTAAGTAGCACAACTAAAGCCCAGCTCGTCTTTATCTATTGAATTAACCATTATATAGTTGCTTGTCAGCCGTGTTACTTATTCAAAGTAATACGGCTAACCAACAATCATCAATGTATTCATATTGAACTATCGACTCTGGGCTTTTTACGAGACTTATCTTTTGCTTATCTTATCCAACTTGTTGTCGTCGTCATTTCTTAGAACTCTATTTCTAGCCCTCACCTTTTCCACGATACAGTTGTCAATCACACATTTCGTTTATGCTGAAAGCAGTGGTGAGTTTTCACTAGAATCACAACCTCAAGATCCAGTTTCTCAATATCAGTTAGCTCAAGCTTATGAGTCGGGGGTCGACGTCCCTCTTAGCACCAGCGACGCATTTTATTGGTATACGCAATCAGCAGATAATGGCAATTCAGATGCGCAATTTCAACTCGGCGAGTGGTACTTGGCGGGAACAAGTGTCGAGCAAGATAACAAACAAGCCTTAGAGTGGTTCATCAAAGCGGCATTGCAAGGTAACAAGCAAGCGCCTCTAGAAGTAGCTAAGATCTACGAGTCCTCACTTAATAAGGAGCTCCTTCAACCACTAGATGCCGCGCAGCTATGGTATGAAGCAGCCTTACCAGACCATCCTGACGCAGAAGATGGATACAATCGTGTTCTGGAAGCACAATTCAACCAACAACGCGCAAAGCAGATTTCTTCAATTGAACAACTCGATAATAGTACTGATCCTTCAAGTAACTCTAAGCAAACCTCTAGTTCTCTACCGAAGAATCCAGATTCAAACTCACGCCAACCGTCTTCTTTAGCAAATATATCGATGTTTGAGTTATCGATTGGCGCGCTTGTTGCACTTTTAAGCGTTACCACCACTCTCTTTATAATCCGAGCGAGACATAACCCAAACTCTGCGATATTGAGCCAGCAACGGGATTCTCTTGAAGATCAGATAAAAGCTCAAAGCGCTACGATAAAGCATCAAAAAAGACAACTGCATGCGATGTTTACCGAACTAAAGAAACAGAAAAATTCAAAGGAAATACAAAAATTACAAATGGCTTGCGCTTTATTCGGATATACACCGAGCTCTATTCCTGAACAGAGAAGTGTAAAAGCTAGATACAAACAACTATCAAAAATATACCACCCTGACGCTAGCGGGTGCGACGAAGAAATGAAGCGCTTGAACAATGCGCTAAAAACCCTACTAGAAAATGTTACAAAACCGTAAACAAGCACACTTATTAAATTTATAAAGTCACAAATATACCGACTTTATTAGTGTTGCAATCGATCCCCTTCTCAAAAATAGGTAACAAACTATTAACTAATAGGTCTTACTTGTGTCATAATTTGCGCCGAAAATACACCTGGCGTATACAGGTGAGGAGAGAATATGTTCACAATAGAAGGCGTTTGTGATTGGTGCAAAAAGCCAAGCCTAGTAAAAAAGCACGACTACCTAGATGGTAAGTGTCATCATGCATGTAAAGAGTGCAATGATATTGCAACCATTGATGTTCGCCAGTTCAATATTGGTGAAATGGAAATGAGAGCGAAACTCTCCCAAGCGACACTGAGATAAGTAACACTTCTGAAATATAAGAAAGCGCCTAAGGCGCTTTTTTTGTATCTGGGGCTTATCTTCTTATCTTCTTATCTTCTTATCTTCTGATCTTCTTATCTTCTTATCTTCTTATCTTCTTATCTTCTATACGGAGGTATACAGTACTTTTATGCAAAAACCACTGTATACACCTGTATGAAACTCACATATTTTTCAACTTATGAGACAAAATAGTAAATTCATTCGAATTTAATTTATTATTTACTTTCATATAGTTAGATGATCACTATCTATTTTTTTGACAAAGATCGTCCAATAATCCCGCAAAAAACGCTTGATCTTATAAACAACAAAAACTACTGTATACACATACAGCATGTATATAAGGACAGCAAAATGATTCAAGCACACGTTAAAGCACAACACTCTAGCCCGCTAGTTCACTGCGCATTTACATCAGTTTCTCGCAAAAACAAAAACTCAAACGAGGAAGCGTTGTTCGCAAGAATGGCGTTGCTGTCCAATCAATATCAATGGCTGCTGTTTACTGCTCAAACACCAAGACCATCAGCCAAGCAGCTCAAACAACATAACGTGTGCTGCGACCGCGTTATTCATATGAAAGCATCGCACCAAATGACAGAAGTCGAGACAGTCGAGAAAGCCATCCGCTCTAAGAATGCGAGTGCGATTGTTGCGAGTTCTTCTATTGACCAGTTCAGTCAACAGTACCTAAGAACGTTAGGGTTGCGCTTTCAATGTGAAGTCTTCTTTATGGATGCCAATTCAGAACGTATTCACTAAACCGACGTAGTCCAAACATACTGCCTTCCCCCTGCTCTACAATTCGCCAATTTCTTAGCGGATAGTTAGGCGGGGGTTTTTATTTGATCAATAGATTTAGCAATCGATTGCTTTTTCTCTGGAAGCAAATAATAGATTGGGTATAATGCCCGTCTAATCATGTGCACACCGCACTTCTCTGTACGACGTTTGATAAAAAATAGGAATGTCTAAATGAGCCTTGCTGATCAAGTTCTTGCCGTAAATGATGACCTACCAATCCGCACTGATAAACCTGTCCACAGTGGCAAGGTTCGCTCAGTCTACTGGTTAACTGAAGAAGATAGCCAACGACTAATTCAAGAGAAAGGCTACGATGTAGCACCAGGCGCTCCTCTAGCTATTATGGTGATCAGTGACCGAATCTCTGCGTTTGATTGTATCTGGCGCGGTGAAGGGAATCTTAAAGGTGTTCCAGGTAAGGGGGCGGCTCTGAATGCTATCTCTAACCATTGGTTCAAACTGTTCCAAGACAACGGGCTTGCCGATAGTCATATTCTTGATATCCCGCACCCATTCGTATGGATTGTACAAAAAGCTCGCCCGGTCATGATTGAAGCTATTTGTCGTCAATACATCACAGGCTCAATGTGGCGTGCATACGCGAATGGCGAACGCGAATTCTGTGGTATCGAGATGCCGGAAGGACTTGAGAAAGACAAGAAATTACCGGAGCTTCTAATCACACCTTCAACAAAAGGGATTTTAAAAGGTATCCCCGGCGTACCTGAAGCTGATGACGTCAACATCACACGTAACAACATCAAAGATAACTTCGCAGCGTTCAACTTTACTCAAGCGAGTGATATCGCGCATTACGAGAAACTGCTAAAGGAAGGCTTTAACGTTATCAGTCAAGCATTAGCTAACGTAGACCAAATTTTTGTCGATACGAAGTTTGAATTTGGCTATGTAAACGATGCTCAAGGCAAAGAGAAACTCATTTATATGGATGAAGTCGGCACGCCAGACTCATCGCGAATCTGGGATGCTCAGGAATACAAAAACGGCAACATCGTTGAAAACTCAAAAGAAGGTTTCCGTCAGTTCTTACTTAACTACTTCCCTGATGCAGACATCTTGTTGAACAAAGAACGTATGCCAGAGCGTGAAGCATTAGCTCGTGATAATGAACTTCCACTAGATTCATTAATGTCTTTGTCTCGAACTTACCTTGATATCGCAGCAAAAATTACAGGTGCTGAGATCGTACTGAGCGACAATCCTAAACAAGAGATCATCGATATATTGCGTGCCGACTACGGGCTGATCGACTAATTGCGTTCGTTTTCTCATGCAACCTGAATACAAAAAGGGCCTCAAGATTGAGGCCCTTTCTATATGATGTTAATAAGTTGTCGTACACTTAACGCTTGTGGTCAACGTTCATAATTAAAGATTAGGATTGGTACTTGTAGCTAGAGCTTAATGGTAAACTCTTCTCCAGAATTAACCGCAAGCACTAAATGACTACGCGATTCGATATACTCTATCTGCTCTTCTTCAAGAGAATATGGCATCACAACTTTGAGTTCATTTATCCCTTCTAGCTTGGCAAGCTTAAGCAAGGTGACAATGTTTGACTCATCACTTTTACGAGTAGACATTGATTTCAATGCCATCTGCCATAAACGATCTTCTGGGCTTGCTAGCTCTTTAATACTATCGCGCCAGACAGTACTGAATACTGGGGCAATGGTGGTAAGTGCTTCAAGGAAAGTCCATTTTTTACTGCATGAGGCGCCAAGAAATGTTGTGTAATCAAATTCTACACACGTTTCTTTCTGTTTATCCATGATGTCCCCCGACACTTTGGCAACATAATATACTTAATATCCACCAACTTCTTTTATATAGCAATAGGATATAGAAGAATGGTATTTTATGACCTTTTGGTTGGTTAAAAAGGCATATAAAAATCAAGTTTGTAACAAAATAAGTACTGACAAATCACATATGCGCCTATTTGATTAATATTTTAGAGATAAAACTTATCTAAGCTATTTGATATCGATAATACGGCTCGCTTTTTTATATTGAATACGCCATCCTGACCATGTTGGTAGCTCCCAACGTTTTGGCGATAACTTGCGACCACCCGATTGATAATGCACGTAAATCAGCTTTCTTCCGGGGAAGTATTCGACACTAAGCTGTAAATCGGCAAGGCTCAAGGCAAACGGATATTTTTCTGAAAACTCTGAATAGAGCCAAGTTGGGATGCCTTCAAAGGGAATATCTGAATGTTCGAACATTTCTAGCTCGCTGATGTCAGTAACCCCTAACACTTCGAGTTGCTCTATAAACCATCCCTCAAAACTCAATTGTTCAATCTCTGGGGTATTGTGTATTTGCTCATCGAGGCCAAGTCTCACGTACAACTGCCAATGCTTGATCTCTTGAGTGCGGCGTTCTACAAAACCGGGAAGCTGCTCACCGCTGACTACGAGGTCTACGATAGGCTTTAAAGACAACTGACCTTCTGCCGCCACTAACTTGGTCGTAATCGTGCGACCAGCATAAACCAATGCCATCTCGGTAAAAATACCCTCATCATTGACCACGGTTTCACCTTGCTGCCATTCACCCAATTCTGCTTCAACAACGAGTTCTAAAGGAACAGGCGCAGTGGTCGTCGCTAAGGTCAGTGTCTGCTTCACGCCACGCCCCGGCAAGCTATGAGTGTCCAACACCAACATGGCTTGTGCATTATCAGGGAAACGACTCTGACGGCCGAGTACCACCTCTAATATGCCATTGGCAAAGGCTTCTTTTCTTTTAACTCGGCGTACAAACACCAGTTCAGGATGCAGATTCATAATGGTCTTAAGCAGTTCAATGCGTTGGAAACGTGACGCGACTTCTAACTGAGGAAGCTCAAACACCTCACGCATTTGCTTCGCCAAACCTTGGGCTTCATTTAATGCCTGTTGGTCTATTTCTAAATGCGGATAATCACGACCGCGAATAACCTGAATTAACAGGGATAAATCACACCCTTCTTTTTCTTGCTGAGCCAGCGCTTCAAGGTGCTCTGCATTGCTAGGTAATTGGTACAAACGAGCCGGAACGGACAATGCGGCCGTGAGATCCACCATGGCCTCTTTGAGTGCTTTGGTTTTGATTCGAGTAACGATATCGGCATACAGAGCATCAATCGGTAGCGGGTATAGCTTTTTACCGTGCTCAGTAATTTGATGGTTGATGTTAATCGCTTCCATCGTTAGCAAGGTTTGAGTCGCGCTGTTTAGCGATTTTTCAGGAATAGAATCGAGGAAAGATAGGCTCTCAAGTGGTGATCCACAGCAGGCAGCTGCAAGCATTGGCTCTGTCAGTTCTTCACGCTGCAGCTCAGGAGGCGTGACTAACTCTAATGCAGCGTGTTCACCATATAGGCGAACGCAGACACCATCCATCACCCTACCCGCACGGCCCGCTCGTTGCTTGGCACTGGCTCGTGATATGGATTTGAGCATCAGAGTCGTTCTGCCGTTGCGTTGAACGGTTCGTCTTTCCAATCCTGAATCTATCACCACACCAATGTCGGGAATGGTTAATGAGGTTTCTGCCACGTTGGTAGCAAGAATGACCTTTCGCAAACCGCTGCCATTATCGCTATTACCAGTATTGCGACCAGACAACGCAAGATCTCGCTCTTTATCACTGACCGATGCATGCAATTTAATGACTTGGATATCCGGATTTTTCGCCAAGGCTTGTTCACATTGCATGATCTCTTTTTTTCCCGGCAGGAAAACCAACATATCGCCATGAGAAGCGATAAGTTGATGGGTCACTTCTTCGGCAATACGTTGCTCTAAATGTCGAATATCCGGCAATGTTCTTGATTCCGTCGCTCGGTGTTCAATAGCAACTTGATAGGTTCGACCTTCGCAAATGATTCGATTCGCATTCAAATAGTGAGCAAGACGCTCCCCTTCAATCGTTGCTGATGTTATCACCAAACGATGGCTCACTTTTTGTTTGAGAATCGCCACCAGTAGATCGATATCCCACCGTCTTTCGTGAAATTCATCAACAACGATGACGTCAAAGCCTGCAAGCCCATCTTCTGATAACCAACGTAATGCAATACCGGGAGTCACAAACACAACGTTCGTTTGCTCGTTGTATTCCGACTCAAGCTTGATGGCATAGCCAACTTTTGAACCTAGCTTCTCATCCGATTGTTGCGCTAAATATTTAGCGAGTGACGTACAAGCGATTCGTCTTGGTTCAACAACCAACACTCGCCCATGCGCTGATGCCCAAACTGGTAAGCGTGTTGATTTACCCGATCCAGTTTCAGCTTCGACAACAAGATGAGAATTAGAGATCTGTTCATGGAAAGTTTTTTGATAAGAATCGATGGGAAGTGATGACATACAGAGGGTAACTAATGGAAAACTGTGAGCAAAGTATAACGAATTATGGTGTTAGAATTCGAGAAGTGTGGGGCATAAGTAAGAATATCATTTTGTTTGCTAAGATCTCGGAGAAACTATTTACAATTGAATAACTAAACCGTTATCATTTTTCAGTTACCCTTTCTCCCATATTAGGCATCCAATGAACAACGATAAACGCCCTCTATATATACCTTATGCTGGTCCTGCTCTACTAAGTACTCCTCTTCTAAACAAAGGCAGTGCATTCACAGCTCAAGAACGTAGTTCTTTCAACCTTGAAGGCTTGTTACCGGAAACAACCGAAACAATTCAAGAACAAGTTGAACGTGCTTACAAGCAATATTGCAACTTCGAAAGCGATATGGATAAGCATATCTATCTGCGTAATATCCAAGATACAAATGAAACGCTCTTTTATCGTTTAGTTCAAAACCACATCTCTGAAATGATGCCTATCATTTACACGCCAACGGTTGGCGCAGCATGTGAAAACTTTTCAAATATTTACCGTCGGGGCCGTGGTCTGTTTATCTCATATCCGAACCGCGATCGCATCGATGACCTACTGAATAATGCAACCAACCACAACGTAAAAGTCATCGTGGTAACAGATGGTGAGCGTATTCTTGGTTTGGGAGACCAAGGGATCGGTGGTATGGGTATTCCAATTGGTAAACTCGCACTTTATACAGCTTGTGGCGGCATCAGCCCAGCTTATATGCTACCAATTGTACTTGATGTTGGTACTAACAACCCTCAACGTCTTGCAGACCCTATGTACATGGGTTGGCGTCACCCTCGTATCACAGGGGCTGACTACAATGCATTCGTTGAAGAGTTCATCCAAGCCGTTCAACGCCGTTGGCCTGATGCATTAGTACAATTCGAAGATTTCGCTCAAAAGAATGCAATGCCATTGCTTGAGCGCTATAAAGATCGCATCTGTTGTTTCAACGATGACATCCAAGGTACAGCAGCGGTCACTGTGGGTTCTCTACTTGCAGCATGTAAAGCGGCAAACAGCAAACTTTCAGAGCAGCGTATTACCTTCTTAGGGGCTGGATCTGCGGGGTGTGGTATCGCTGAAGCGATCATCGCGCAAATGGTATCTGAAGGTATCAGTGATGCTCAAGCTCGTTCTCAAGTGTACATGGTCGATCGTTGGGGTCTGCTACAAGAAGGCATGCAAAACCTACTTGATTTCCAACAACGCTTAGTTCAAACCAATGCGAATACTAAAGATTGGGAAAGTGATAGCTCAGGTTTCTCACTACTGGATGTCGTTCGTCACGCAAAACCAACCGTTCTTGTTGGCGTATCTGGTGCGCCGGGTCTATTCAGTAAAGAAGTCATCCAAGAGATGAATCTACACTGTGAACGCCCTATTGTGTTCCCACTCTCGAACCCAACTAGCCGTGTTGAAGCAACGCCAAACGACATCATTCGTTGGACTGATGGAAAAGCATTGGTTGCAACGGGTAGCCCATTTGAGCCTGTAACTCATAACGGCACAACTTACCCAATTGCTCAGTGTAACAATAGCTACATCTTCCCAGGGATCGGCCTTGGGGTACTTGCTGTGAATGCTTCACGCATCACTGACGAAATGCTAATGGAATCGAGTCGTGCTCTTGCAACGTGCTCGCCACTCGCGCTCAATGGTTCAGGTGCTCTACTTCCACCATTGGAAGAGATCCATACCGTATCTAAGAAGATTGCTCTTGCTGTTGGTAAAAAAGCGATTGAACAAGGTGTAGCTCTAGAGATCACCGGCGAAGCACTACAGCAAGCCATTGACCAGCACTTCTGGCAGCCAGTTTACCGTCGCTACAAGCGCACTGCATTCTGATAAAAATTGTTACGCTTCTAATCAAAGCCTCTGTAATCACAGGGGCTTTTTCTTTACACAGTCTTGTCTTTTTAACTGATTTTTCTCATTTTTATTTGGTATTATCGAACACCAAAAATTTAATGTTCAACCAAAGGGCCATACCGAGAGTGAAATTCGATTCTCACGTTTACCGTACCTACTTACTAAAAGCTTACCAAAAACTACAAGGGTTTATGTTCGGCGCCTTCCTCGTATTCTTAGTAAGCTGCGCTGCAATTATTGCTATCGATTATTGGGTTTCGTGGCAAGCAGAAGATCGCATCATCTACGATATCGATGAAGTACCTGAGCGCGAAGTTGCGGTTGTCCTCGGCACCAGCAAATATTTAGGTCGAACGCTCAACGATTATTATAAATACCGAATTGAAGCCGCTATCGAGTTGTTCAATCGTGAAAAGGTGAATCAATTTTTACTGAGTGGCGATAACGCTCACCGTTCTTACAATGAACCTTGGACGATGAAACGAGACTTATTGAAAGCCGGTGTTCCTGATGAACGAATCAATCTAGATTACGCTGGATTTAGGACATTAGACTCAATTGTTCGTGCCAAAAAAATATTCGACACAGATAACTTCCTGATCATCACTCAAAAGTTTCACTGTGAAAGAGCGCTATTTATCGCTAATTCTTATGATATACACGCAAAGTGTTTAGCGGTTTCTGGACCAACTCATCACTCGGGAATGACCATACGCTTACGTGAAGTGTTTGCCCGCACCAAAGCGTTTCTTGACTTATACATTATTGGGACCACACCTAAATTTCTTGGCCCGAAAGAGCCAATTCAACTAAACCCAAAACAAGAATCATCACCTATCCCTCCGTCTATTGCAGGACCAGCAGAGACTGATGTGTAGAAAACTACACATTTTTAATTTGTTACCTCACACTTCACCACTGTTACACAAAAACACACCAACACTCCTTTATTAACTTAAGTAACATTATCCCAACAAAGCCCACCCCTACATCAAGTCAATGCATTAGCACTGTATAGCTTGAAACAAGATAATTCGAAAACTATATACCTCGAAAAAATAAGAAGCATCGCTCTTTGGGTCAGGTGCACCAATAAAACGAGGATAAACAAAAGGAGCGCCTTATGACGGCACTTGTTACTACACTGAAACACTGGCTGTTTACACGCAACAGCATGATCTTAATTGGTAATTTCTCGCTATTTGCACTATTGCTCAACACCTTGCCTTTCGAAGCTCAAGTGAATACAGGCCTAAGTATTCTCGTATTTGTCGCTATTTTATGGTTAACCGAAGCTATCCACGTCAGCATCACAGCTTTGCTCATTCCACTCTTGGCTATCTTGTTTGGTGTTTTTAACACATCCGCTGCATTGTCTAACTTTTCCAACCCGATCATCTTTCTGTTTATGGGTGGGTTTGCTCTTGCGGCGGCACTCAATAAACAAGAACTAGATAAAGCGATTGCTGACAAGGTACTTCTAATAGCAAAGGGGAAAATGTCAGTCGCCGTCTTCATGTTATTTGGCGTGAGTGCTGGGTTATCGATGTGGATCTCAAACACAGCCACCACTGCAATGATGCTCCCCCTTGTTCTTGGCATCATGAATAAAGTTGACCAAAGTGAAGACCGCAATACGTATGTGTTCGTGCTTCTGGGTATCGCCTACTGCGCATCCATTGGTGGTATTGCAACTTTAGTCGGCAGTCCTCCAAATGCAATCGCAGCAGCGGAAGTTGGCTTGAGTTTTACTGAGTGGATGGAACTGGGTTTGCCGATCTCAATGATCTTGCTCCCAATCGCGATGGTCATCCTATATGTGATGACTAAACCTAAGCTAAACCACAAGTTTGAGTTAGACCACGCTCCTGTAGAGTGGACAAATAGTAAGAAAATCACTCTATCTATCTTCCTCTTAACAGTTACGCTTTGGATATTTGGAAAACCAATCAACGCAATGATTGGCGGGTTCTCTAAATTTGATAGCTTAGTTGCAATTGGTGCGATTGTACTGCTTGGTGCTTCTAGAGTTGTTGATTGGAAAGATGTCGAGAAATCAACGGATTGGGGTGTACTTATTCTGTTCGGCGGTGGTATCTGCTTAAGTAATGTTCTTAAAGAGACTGGTACCAGTGTCTTCTTAGCACACTCACTCAGTGGCTTCTTGGAAACGGCTGGCGTGCTTCTCACAATTCTTGCTGTAGTTGCTTTTGTTGTATTCCTGACTGAATTTGCGAGTAACACCGCAAGTGCCGCACTGCTTGTCCCTTTATTTGCGACTATTGCTGAAGCTCTTGGTATGTCACCCGTTATTTTATCAGCGTTGATCGCCGTTGCTGCGTCTTGTGCCTTTATGTTACCAGTTGCAACACCGCCTAACGCAATCGTGTTTGCCTCTGGTCATATCAAACAAAAAGAGATGATGCGAATCGGCATGGTGTTAAACCTAGTTTGTATCTTAGTACTTACGTTGTTCGCTTGGATTTTCTGGTAAACATTCAATGCTTAAAGAGTAGACCTGATAGGTCAATACTTATAGGAATGCTCTAAAAAATTGGTTGCAGTTCCCCCGGCTCAACCAGTACAAAAATGCCCGCTCAGTGTGAAGCTGTCACTTACTTGAAACTATCACTGAGCGGGCATCCAAAAAAACAATAAGATGGAATCTTCTATCAGTTACCCTCCATGATAATCAAATAATCTTACGTATAAAAACGGACTCTATTTGTTATACTCACCGCATAATCATCGTTAGCCGTGGCACCTGCTTACAGAGCGTCCGAGTCGACGAAATAATAATCAAAATATTACGAGTAATGTCATGTCTTTATTAGCAAAAGGAACACTCAAGAAAATGAGTGCTTCGCTCGATGGTGCGGTTACCTACCGTTTACCTGTCGGTGAAGAGTTTGTAGAGCTAAACCCTCTGATTGGTAAAACCATCAACCTCACTCACACGGGTAATATTTTTTGCTGCTCGTGTGGCAAGAAAACCAAGAAAAGCTACTCTCAAGGCCACTGCTTTGTGTGCATGAGAAAGCTAGCAAGCTGCGACATGTGCATCATGAAGCCAGAAACTTGCCATTACGATGAAGGCACTTGTCGTGAACCTGAATGGGGCGAAGCCAACTGCATGGTTGACCACTTCGTTTACCTATCGAACACATCAAGCCTTAAAGTGGGTATCACTCGTCATACTCAAATCCCGACTCGCTGGATCGACCAAGGTGCCACTCAAGGCCTGCCAATCTTGAAAGTGAAAACACGTCAGATTTCTGGCCTGATTGAAGTTGAATTAGCAAAACACATTGCCGACAAAACCAACTGGCGCACGCTGTTAAAAGGCGATGGTGACGATATGGAATTGGTAGAGAAAGCCAAAGAACTGTTGCCACTGGTTGAGGATAAAATCCAAGAGATCAGAGCGAAATTTGGTGACGATGCTATCGAAATTCTGAGTGAGAACATCACTTCACTCAGCTACCCTGTAGAGCAACACCCAGTGAAGATTGTGTCGCACAACTTTGATAAGAACCCAGAGGTGACAGGTGTACTTCAAGGCATTAAAGGCCAATACCTAATCCTAGATACGGGCGTGATTAACATCCGTAAATTTGGCTCTTACGAAGTGGAAGTATCAGCTTAATCACTTGCTAACACGAGACGAAGTCTTTCTTAACTTTAGCTCTCAGTAAATTAAATGCTGAACCACTCACAACCAGACCAGTACATGCAAAGCCGATGTGGCTATTGTGAATCAATAAGCTCAATGAAATAAAAAGAGCATACTCCCTACTCAATACTATTGAGGCAAGTATGCTCTTTTCTAATTCGGTAATGGCCAAGGTATTAGTTACTTCGCAAGATCCCTTCAAGCACATTGAACAGCAAGTCGATCTCTTCAATCGAGTTGTAATGCATACAACCAATACGTACCACACCCTGCTCTTCGATACCCAACTGCTTCACCAAACCTAGCGCATAGAAGTGTCCGTTCCACACACAGATATTATGCTCACCCAGCTTCTTAGCGATAAACTCTGGAGAGTGGCTATCAAAAGTAATTGCGAACGTTGGGGTTCTTAGGTTCGAATCAAACTCTGTCTTACCATAGAGTTTTGCCCCTTCCAGATCGGAAAAACGCTTTAGGAAGTACTCACTAAGCTTGCTTTCATGCTTATTATACAGCGCATAGCTTTGCTCTAAACGAGATCGCAGCGCATCCGCAGGATCTCCGAACTGCGCCAAGTAATCCACCGCCGCAATCACACCCGCAAGACCTTCAAAACTTTGTGTCCCGGTCTCAAATCGACCTGGGCCGATATTAGTTGCAGGCTCTACCTTGTAAGGCTTTAAAGTATGTAGCCATTGAGGTGAAATATAAGCAATGCCAACATGCGGGCCGAAGAATTTATAAGCTGAACATGCCAAGAAATCACAATTCAGCTGCTGAACATCGATCAAATGATGTGGAGCGTAATGCACGGCATCAACATAAACCTGCGCACCATGCTGATGTGCAAGCTCGATAACTTTGGCCATATCAACAATTGAGCCAGTGGTGTTCGAAGCAAACGTCACCGCGACAAGCTTGGTCTTCTCATTCAGCAGAGACTCAAAGTGTGCCATGTCTAGGCTGCAATCCGACTCATCGACACGAACTTGGCGAACAATCGCGCCTTTATCGTCTGCCGCTTGCTGCCAGCTCGATACATTCGAGTAATGGTCTAACGCCGTGACGATAACTTCATCGCCCTCTTGCCAATCGCGGCTGATCGCTCGACTAAGTTGGAAGGTCAAAGATGTCATGTTCGCGCCGAACACAACATTGCCTGAAGATTCAGCGTTGAGCAGTGCTTGCGCCGCTTCTCTCGCTTGCTGCATTAAGCCTGTCGTCTTTTGGCTCGAAAAATAGTGACCGCCTAGGTTTGAATTAAAGTACCCGAGATATTCCGTCATTGATGCTAAGACATTTTCAGGAACCTGAGAGCCCCCCGGCCCATCAAAAAAGGTCACAGGCTTACCGTTATGGTATTGGCCTAACGCGCTAAACTGCTGGCGCACATCGTTAAGAGTGAAGGACATTGCGCGCATCCTTTGCCGTAAGAACAAACACATCCATATAGCCCATCTCGCCGTGGTCTATGGTACGAATTGGTTGTGCATTATGCCAAAGCTTACTGTCAGCCAGCATTGCCACTTCACCATCGCCTAATACTTTTCTAAAGAATGGCGCTTCATGTGAGTCTTGATATAACATGATTTCACCGCCCACAATGTTATGTCGGTTCACACCGATTAAGGCGATATGATCAAAACCATCTTGGTGAACACCTTCCGGAGCGACCTGAGTTTCTTCAAAGATAGCGGCAATACGGATCTGATGAATTTCAATTTCTTGACCGTCTTCAAGCCCATTCGTCTCAATAAACAGTTCACACATCTCTTGCATGCCTTCACTGCTTATAATTTTCGCTTCAATCGGCTCAAACTGGCGAACAATATCACCTTGAAAATGGTTAATATCTTCAGACTGAACAAAGTTATGTTTGTTTAGCTCAACGACCTGTCCGTTACGGAATTGAACCACAGAGTACCTTCTCAATCGAAACTGACCATCTGCATGCTCCGTACTTGGAAGCTTAGAGAATGAAGGTGACAGCTCCTCAACCGCGTGGTTACTGAGATGGGTAATATGTAGGGTATTTTCGTGAGCATGTAACATCATCGACTCCTTAATGATTGTTAATCCACATTCGGCATTTAACGTTTTATTTACATAAAGGATACTTGAAGATCTTGCCAAATCAACAATAAACAATCATTTATCCCGTCAAATTTAATAATTAAGATACTACAACCAAAATAAGACTAAAAGGCAGTGTATAACACCAGAATAAAAGATGACCAACTCTTAAAACTAGCACACTCCACTAGCTAGTTAAAAATACCTTAAATTTTTCATATGGCGATATTATTAACTAGACTAATGAATTTCACACTCTATTAGCCCTTTCTCTTCAATATGCCAGCCTCCTTACATAAGCTCAGTCCTCACTATCGCCATTATTCATTTCTATATTTTTGCACAGCAAAATACGACCTACCTATCAGATGCCAAGCTACTGATGACTTAGCCTACAAAATAAACAAGTTAATTTACGAGTAAACCAGAAACCAACGCCTTTTCTTAAGCATCTGGAACAGGTCGAGCTCGGGAGGGAGGAAGCAAGTTCGAAAGGTTGGCTGATAAAAGATCTAATTTTTTGATATTTATGAAAAAGTTAAAGGTAAAATAAGTTAACTAGACTTAAAACGATTCATTTAAAAATCGTACAATGAGCTAAATCTCAATTTCACTGGACCGATTTTTGAAAACGTTCTTCGAGCGCTTCTGCTGGTACATTCGCTGATCAGCTAAGCTCAAACACTCAGAAAAATTGGCACATTCGAAACTAAATGCGCTTCCAAAGCTGAGGCCAGATTGAGGCCAATCAGCACTGCGAATTTGGTCTTCGACCTGAGCCACCCTATGCTCGATCTGAGAATAAAGGGCCTCACCTTGTTTATCTTTATCAACTCTCAATAACCAGATAAATTCATCACCACCAGCTCGATAAACCATTCCAAGGTCTGTAAATTGTTCTCGCATCATGCGGCTGGTGTATTCTAAAAAGCGATCCCCTTCATCATGACCATAAGTATCATTAATCGATTTAAGGCCATCACAGTCGATAAAGACGATGCAATAGGAGTTATGTGCCAATTGTTTACTGGCATCATTAAAATCCAGTCGGTTTCCAAGTCCAGTCAAACTATCCACCCTAGACTGGATATACGTTTTCTGATGTTGACGCTGTTGAATCCGCAACCATTCAGTCAGTGACAATAAAATACAGATACAATCGATTGCTAATGCGACAACAACGATCACTTCTGTCGACCTCTGAGTCGGCAATGGCGTAACATGCGCAAAAATGTAATATATCAAAGCCGCGCCATAAAAAAGGCCACCGATCAAATAATACTTAGCGACAAAGTTTCGTTGATAAGCCATTACTATACCAGTCACTATCATCGTCGGTACCCAGATTGCTGCAATCAAATGAGACATAACAAAAGTCAGCGGGAACGGGGCAAAGACATTAATAAACCCAATAATGACACACAGCCAACTAAAGGTATGAAAGATACGATTAATACGAATAAAATGTTGCGGAAATCCAAACAATAATCTTGTGTAATAGCTAGAAAAAGCAACCGCAAACGGAAACAATACCATCCCAAAATAAACGGGGTTCAAACTTTGGCTTGGTAGTAAGTACCCCCAAGCGCCAGAAGCGGCAAACCAGCCCAAACCATGCAGCCCGACATAGCCTGCACAAGCCAGTGTAACCGGCTGCTTAGTTTGAAAATAACAAAATAGAGCGAGAACTCCCAATGTCAGCATAACCGTGATAGAAGCTAAAGTGAGCGTATTATTGCGAAAAACACGAATATGAAATGCATGCTCAGGTTGAAGAGTTAAGTTAATTGCCGTTGGGAATTTTTTTGCTTCCAAGTAAAGCCAAAGTATTCCAGATTCTCCTGAATTCAATATTAGTGGGAAGCTTTGCCTGTGCAGATGCGGAATGCTCTTATCACTTAATTGGCCAAAATCGAGTATTCGTCTAACCTGACCATTTTTTGATTGCCAGTAACCCCAACCTTGGTCCAAATAGTTGACACGGAGCGTAACAATTTGGTGTAACGACTTAATTCCGGGGTTGGCTAAATCAAGCCTCAGCCCAAACGCCCCTTCACCACCAAATATCGTTTCAACCCTTGGAGATGATTCGATATGTTCTCTTAATATGGGAAAATCGACCGGATCAGATAATAGAGGCACTTCATACCATTTTACGGCCTCACCAGCTAACACAGATTGCTCCCCATTGACTTGCAACGGAGAAGCAAAGGCTAAATTTAGGCACACACTAAACACACTGATAAAAAGGAGGAGAATCTGCATATAGTTCAAATGATTCCGCATGATATATAAATATCAATAATAACACATACAAAAAAATAACAATCGAGAAACGCTCAATAATTCAAGTGTTAACCAACATTACATCGATTCATTATCATATCGTTCATACCAAAAGGGACGCCTTGTGATCGCTTATCTGCGACCTAATTTTGATGAACTCATGCAGTGTCCCTCAAGACAAATTTTTTAAGATAAAAACATAATATTCAGCTCTTCTTGTTTTTCTACCCATCAGGACATATACAACAAGAAATATCTGTTCTAGAAACATTATTCTCACGAAAGCTCTTAAAATGAGCAATCAAGTTTTGCTATTTGCAAGAGTACTTCCTTAACTTATTACTTTTGGTCTAACACAGGAATACAAGACCGCCATTTATTTCGGTTATGTTCTAACCTATAACGATTAATTACACTTCTGCCCTTGTTTAACCTTTTATTGCCTCCATATTTTCCATACAATCCTAAGCGATTATAAATAAAAACAATTTCAATTTCGGAGTCCTCATGAGCGACGTAAAGCACTGTAATTTATTGATTCTTGGTTCTGGCCCTGCTGGCTATACAGCTGCAGTTTACGCTGCTCGTGCAAACCTAAACCCAGTACTGGTTACCGGTATGCAGCAAGGTGGTCAGCTTACAACCACAACAGAAGTGGAAAACTGGCCGGGTGATGCGGAAGGTTTAACGGGTCCAGCACTAATGGATCGCATGAAAGAGCACGCAGAGCGCTTTGAAACAGAGATCCTGTTCGACCACATTAACGAAGTCGACCTATCAAACCGCCCTTTCCGCCTTAAAGGTGATTCTGGCGAGTACACATGTGATGCTTTAATCATCTCAACAGGCGCATCAGCTAAGTACCTAGGTTTAGATTCTGAAGAAGCATTCAAAGGCCGCGGCGTTTCTGCTTGTGCAACGTGTGATGGTTTCTTCTACCGCAACCAGAAAGTGGCGGTTGTAGGTGGTGGTAACACCGCTGTTGAAGAAGCACTTTACCTATCTAACATCGCGTCTGAAGTTCACCTAGTTCACCGTCGTGACACGTTCCGCGCTGAAAAGATTCTTGTGAAGCGTTTAATGGACAAAGTAGAGAGCGGTAACATTGTTCTTCACACTGACCGCACGCTAGAAGAAGTTCTGGGCGACGATATGGGCGTTACTGGCGTTCGCATTAAAGATACTCAGTCTGACAAGACAGAAGACATCGAAGTAATGGGCGCGTTCATCGCTATCGGTCACCAGCCGAACACTGAAATCTTCAAAGGCCAAGTCGACATGAAAGATGACTACATCATCGTTCAGTCTGGCCTTGAAGGTAACGCAACGCAAACCAGCATCCCTGGCGTATTCGCTGCAGGTGACGTAATGGACCATAACTATCGCCAAGCAATCACTTCTGCCGGTACGGGTTGTATGGCTGCACTGGATGCTGAACGCTTCCTAGACGGCCTGAACGATAAATAAAATCTGAGATTACAGATTTAAATATCGAAGCTCTAGCCTCAGTGGATGCAGGGCGTCATCACAATTTGTTATAAATCCCTAGAGCCCAGTGGTATATCCACTGGGCTTTCTTTTGTATACTACTGGCCCTCAACGAATAATAATTATCATTAAGCCTTCATAATGGATAAGAAAAAACAACGCAGCTTGAATAAGTGGCTAAAGCAACAAAGTAAGTTAGCAAAACGCTGGCTTATGATTGCGATTAGCCTTGGCGTACTTTCAAGCGTGTTTTTAATTGCTCAAGCAGCGCTTCTCGCCTCTATTCTCCACCAGCTAATCATCGAGAATGTCGATAAATCAGAACTGGTTGGTCATTTCGCTGGCTTAGCACTATCGGTCGTTGGCCGTGCCGGCTGTACATGGGGCCGTGAAATCGCAGGTTATCGCTGTGGTGAACAGATCCGTGTCTATATCAGGCAGCTCATTCTCGATAAGTTACGCGAACTTGGCCCTGCCTACATCAAGGGTAAGCCAGCAGGTACGTGGGCAACACTGTTGCTAGAGCAAGTTGAAGACATGCAAGACTTCTTCTCTCGCTACTTACCTCAGATGTCTTTGTCGGTGATGATTCCGTTTATCATTCTTGTAGTCGTGTTCCCAATAAACTGGGCGGCAGGTTTGATCTTCTTGATTACCGCACCACTGGTACCGATGTTTATGGCGCTTGTCGGCATGAAAGCCGCAGATGCAAACCGTAAAAACTTCAAAGCACTTCAGCGTCTTTCAGGCCACTTTTACGACCGTTTGCAATCAATGACAACCATTCGTCTGTTTGATCGTACAAGCGCAGAAACAGAAGTATTGAAAGGTGCTTCTGAAGTGTTCCGAACGCGTACTATGGATGTATTGAAGATCGCTTTCTTGTCTTCTGCGGTTCTTGAGTTCTTCACATCTATCTCAATTGCGATGACGGCGGTTTACTTCGGTTTCACTTACATCGGTGAACTGAACTTTGGTCATTACGGCGTAGGCATTACTCTATTCGCGGGTCTGTTTATCCTTATCTTGGCACCAGAGTTTTACCAACCTCTGCGTGATTTAGGTACGTTCTACCACGCGAAGCAACAAGCGGTTGGCGCAGCCGAAAGTATTGTCGAGTTTCTAGAAACAGACATCACTAAGGTTAAATCAGGTGACACTCAACTAAACCCAACCCAAGGTATCAATATTGAAGCTCAAGACCTTAAAGTGTTGAGCCCTGAAGGTTTTCAACTGGTTGGCCCTATCTCGTTTGCGCTTAATACTCGCCAGTCGACTGCATTGGTTGGCCCAAGCGGTGCGGGTAAAACAAGTTTGATCAACGCCATCCTTGGTTTCATGCCTTATGAAGGAAGCTTGAAAATCAATGGCATTGAATTGCGTGACCTAGACTTAGCCTCTTGGCGTAAGACGATTAGCTGGGTTGGCCAAAACCCGTTGCTACTGCATGGTACAATTCGTGACAACGTCACTCTAGGTGAGCACGATATTACTGATCAAGTTGTCGAGAATGCACTCGAGCAATCTTTTGCTAACGAATTCGTAAACGAACACGGCTTAGATTACCTGATCTCTGACCGTTCGGGCGGCCTGTCTGTTGGTCAATCTCAGCGTTTGGCTTTAGCTCGTGCGATGATTCAAGACGGTCAGTTCTGGTTGTTAGATGAACCGACTGCCAGCTTAGATACCCGTAGCGAACAGTTGGTAATGAAAGGCATCAATAGCAATATTGAAAACCGCACAGCCCTACTTGTGACTCACCAACTTGCTCCCCTTAAGTCAGTCGATAATATTCTGGTTATGCGCGATGGTGGGCTGGTTGAACAAGGTCATTACTCTCAGCTTTCAACGGCGGGTGGTTTATTCGAAGAGATGCTTAACGCGAACTTAGCTCAACAAGACAATAAGGGTAATTTAGATGCGTGATTTACTGCCTTACCTGAAACTCTATAAAAAGCATTGGTTTGGCCTATCACTAGGCATGCTATTGGCTTTTGCTACTCTGTCGGCCTCTATCGGCTTGTTAACGCTATCGGGTT
The DNA here is from genome assembly GCF_027587105.1 of Vibrio sp. RW. Classification (NCBI taxonomy): domain Bacteria; kingdom Pseudomonadati; phylum Pseudomonadota; class Gammaproteobacteria; order Vibrionales; family Vibrionaceae; genus Vibrio; species Vibrio sp. RW. The sequence continues at coordinate 204,134 of NZ_JAPPTM010000005.1, read as the reverse complement.
GGTTCATTTCAGCTTCTGCGGTTGCTGGCCTTACGATTGCGCGTGAAACCTTCAACTACATGCTGCCGGGTGGCGGTGTACGTGGTTTAGCCATGGGCCGAACTGCGGGGCGTTGGGGCGAACGTGTTGTGAGCCACAATGCGACATTCAAGCTACTGACAGATCTGCGTATCTTCTTCTTCAAGAAACTGGCACCGCTGATCCCGGGTCGTATTTCAAACCTTCGTGACGCTGACCTACTTAACCGTTTGGTTGCTGATGTCGACGCAATGGACCACGTGTATCTGCGTTTAGTAAGTCCAGTGACGGTTGGTGTGTTAGGAATTTTCTTCCTCACTCTATTCCTGATGTGGTTCGATACTTCGCTTGGTTTAATTTTAGGTTCAATCCTTCTCATCATGCTTCTGGTTTGGCCGGTCTTGTTCTACAAGCTGGGGAAACGTAACGGCGGTGAACTGACACAAAACAAAGCGGATCTGCGTGTTACGACACTAGATTGGGTTGAAGGCTGCAGCGAGCTAACTCTGTTTGGTGCTGAAGAGCGTTACCGTAATGCGATTTTAGAAACGCAGCAGAAGCTGATGGCGAATCAGTTTGTGAACGCCAACTTAACCGGTATGGCGTCAGCTGCACTAATGCTATTCAACGGTTTGACGCTTGTTCTTATGCTTTGGCTTGCCGCTGATGGCGTGGGCGGTAATGCACCAGACCCGTTCATCGCACTAATGGCATTCGCAACCATGGCAAGCTTTGAACTGCTGATGCCAATCGCAGGTGCATTCCAGCATTTAGGTCAAACTCTGTCTTCAGCACGTCGCTTGAACGAAGTGATTCTGTCAGAGCCAGAAGTTCAGTTCGCTGAAGAGAAACTCGACATCAGCAAACCGCTTGATATTACGTTCTCAAACGTAACGTTCAACTATCCTGACTCTGAGCGCAATGTTCTGAACGCTGTCGACCTAACGATCCCGGCAACGAATAAAGTTGCGATTGTGGGTCAAACGGGCTCTGGTAAATCGACTCTGATTCAGCTGCTAACGCGCTACTGGGATCCGAAAAAGGGTTATATCTCAATTGCGGGCATTGAACTGACACAGTGGAATGAATCACAACTTCGTGAATCAATCAGCGTGGTCAGCCAACGAGTAGACATCTTGAATGGTACTCTGCGTGACAACTTGTTGATTGCAAGGCCAGAAGCAACCGATGAGCACTTAGCGAACATTCTTAAAGATGTTGGTCTAGAAAAGTTGCTAGAGAATAACGCGCTTGATAGCTGGTTAGGTGATGGTGGTCGTCAACTGTCTGGTGGTGAGAAGCGCCGTATTGGTATCGCACGTGCGATTCTTCATGATGCTCCTATCCTGCTTCTTGATGAGCCAACAGAAGGCTTAGACAAGCAAACAGAGCAAAGTATTATGACAATGTTCGAAAAGCACTTTGAAGGCAAAACGGTTATATTCATCACTCACCGCTTGATTGGTCTGGAATCCATGGATTCGATCGTTCTGATTGAACAAGGCGAGATTGTAGAAAATGGCTCTCACGAGAAGCTGTTAAACGAAGAAGGACGTTACTTCCAACTACGTCAGGCTATCTAGTTAGTCTTCTTTCGTTGCTATAAAGAAAACGATTCCAAGCCCGAGTTTATACTCGGGCTTTTTTATCCATTCGCTCGAACTATCAGTCCCTCTATACACACCAAGCCGGTAACGCACATTGGAGACTAATGGTAGTGCTAAGGCCAAATCGACGCTCACAGAACTGCAAGTTGATAACGCGCTATTTATGAGCGCTGAGTTACTCTGATTGGTATAACTCTCTCCTACATAAATGCAAAAAAGCCGAATATGATAATCACATTCGGCTTTCAATTTCATTGTAGCGAATTAACGACTAAACGTTACTTTCATCTACTTTTTAGCTATTCACTTAAAGCTTGAAGCGGCTGATTTCGCTTTCTAGTTCATGAGACAGCTCAGAAAGCTGAGCAGCTTGTTCGGCGGCTTGGTGCGCTTCGTCTGCTAGCTCATTAGATACGTCACGAATTCCTTCGGTATTGCGAGTAATTTCAGATGTTACTGAAGCTTGCTCTTCTGCAGCTGAAGCAATCTGTGTCGCCATATCACTGATACGTTCAACGGCTGCATGAATTTGCGTTAGGCTCGCAGCTGCTGAGTTCGCGTCATCGACACTGGTTTCAGCAAGAGTACGACTATCATTCATGATGTTAACCGCTTTGCCTGTTGTGCCTTGCAGCAGTTCAATAGTCTGTTGAATCTCTTGCGTTGAACCATGTGTACGTTGACTCAACACTCGAACTTCATCCGCTACAACTGCGAAGCCTCTCCCCTGCTCACCTGCACGTGCAGCTTCAATAGCAGCATTAAGTGCAAGTAAGTTAGTTTGCTCAGCGATGCCTTGAATGTTAGACAAGATAGTGTTGATGCTATTACCGTGCTCTTCTAGTTCTAGAATCACGTTAGTTGCGATTTGAACTTCTTGAGCAAGGTTTTGGATTGAACTTTGAGTCTGTGTCACTTGACCAGTACCGTGCTCACACGCGCCAACGGCTTCAGATGAGTTCTGGGCAGTGTGGTCGGCGTTACCCGCGATCTCTTGTGTTGCAGCAGCCATTTCGTTAACAGCTGTTGCGACCATATTGATTTCGTCTTGTTGCATTTGGATACGAGAGCTACGCTCTTCAGCTTGAGAAGCCGTTTGACGTGCTTGGTTACCCAATGCAGCAGACACTTCGCTTAGCTTAACAACCATAGTGTGCATGTTGCCCACAAAGCGGTTAAAGTTTTCAGCAAGCTTACCAATCTCATCATCACTCTTAGGCTCAAGTCGTTGAGTAAGGTCACCTTCACCTGATGCAATTTCTTCTAACGCAGCAGAAACACGATTTAAGTCGCGGAAGAGGAAACTCACTAACCAAGAAACCAGTACGATCACAATTAATGTGATCACAACAGCCGTTGTGATCAACTGAGTAAGTAGTGTTGAGTGGTTCGCTTCTTCTGTTGCTTTGTCCATCTGAACCGCAAAGATCCAGTTAGTGTTAGGCACCTTCGTGAAATAAAGAAGCTTCTCAGCACCGCGCTGTGTAAAGCTCTCTATGCTGCCAGTGCGCACAGCATTCTCAATGATAGACATCGAGATATCGCTTGAAAGTTGGCTCACAGGCTTCAAGCTTAACGCTGAATCTGGGTGTGCTAGGAACGTGCCGTCAGAGGCATCAATTAGCATTGCGTATGCGTTGTCACCCACATCCAGGCTGATTACGTCGTTAACCAATTGGTCGATCAGTACGTCTGCGCCGACTACACCAACAAGCTTGCCGTTGTGACGAACAGGCTCTGCAATCGTTACTAAAAGCGCTTTCGTGATCGCATCTTGGTAAGCAGTAGTAATAATTTGTTTGCCAGCCGCGTTTGCTTCTTGGTACCAAGGGCGTTGACGAGGGTCGTAATCTGCACGGTTACGATCAGGATGTGAACGGTACATTCCGCCTTCTGGAGTACCTAAAAAAATATCGTCAAAGCCACCCGCGATACGAGCTTGCTTAAGGAAAGGGACAACATCACTTTCTTGTGAAAACTCATTAAATGCCGAAGCGATATCCTTACGAATAGTTATCCAGTTTTTAATACCTTCAGATGCTGCTTCTGATACGCTTTCTGCTCGTAGATATACGCCATTATGAGTCTGTTCAAATAATTGATTTGCTGATAGCCAAGTCAATGCTGTTGCCATAACGACAACAGCAGATAGGCTAGCGCCTATAAGCTTCTGTTTAAGTGTTATTTTCATTATAAGTTTTCACGAGTGGTGGGAAATCCTGCGCATATTACCCAATATCAGTATTAAATTCGAGCGATTTCACAATTTAATATCGTTATATAATTTAGATAAACCATAAACTTAAATTATGTCAATTCCTTGGCATTTTGCCAAAATAAAGGCGGCACTTTAAGCATGGTTATTTAGCAAGTGGGGGGGGGGGAAGGAGATTTGTTATTAGGTGGTAAACAGCCACAAAAAAAGCAGGAAAGTTCCCTTTCCTGCTTTTCGTATTATCTAATGTTCAACGATGATACAAAAACCATATATCACTGTGAATCTTAGAGTTAGCGCTTTTCAGTACGCATACCCATTAGCAAACTCACACACATCAGCAATAGAATGATAGTGAACGGTAATGCAGTTGATATTGCACCCGCTTGCAGAGCTTGTACTGCTTCAGTACCACCAACCCACAGCAAAGCTACCGCGATAGCCCCTTCGAGGAAAGCCCAGAAGATACGTTGAGGAACTGGAGTATCAACCTTACCACCAGAGGTGATGCTATCGATAACTAAAGAGCCAGAATCGGATGATGTGATGAAGAACACAAGAACTAATACAATCGCAATGATTGATAGCAGCGTACCAAACGGCAGAGCATCAAACATTTGGAACATTGCTAGTGATACATCTGTCAGACCATCTTGGCCAAGTATGCCAATATTATTTACGATTTGATCAATCGCCATCCCGCCAAACACTGACATCCAAATGATAGTCACAGTGGTAGGAACAATCAGTACAGCTGTAATGAATTCACGAACAGTACGACCTTTAGAAACACGTGCGATAAACATACCTACGAATGGAGACCATGAAATCCACCAAGCCCAGTAGAATACAGTCCAACCGTGCAGCCACGCTTCATCTTCACGGCCGTGAGGGTTACTCAACGGAATAATGTTTTCGATGTAAGCCATCAATGTAGTTGGTATTGAAGCAAAAGTAACGGCATAACCAATCAGCGCAACCAGAACTAGTAGCATAAAAGCAACTAACATGTTGATATTACTAATTACTTTAACACCGCCATCAATACCACGGACTACAGAAACCACGGCAAGTAAAGTTACGACCGTAATAACAATAACTTGTAGCCCTAGACCAGCTTCAACTCCAAATACATGTTGAATACCACTTGCCGCTTGTTGAGCACCTAAGCCTAGCGATGTAGCCAAACCAAAGAGTGTCGCCAGAACCGCAAGAATATCAACAATGTGACCAGCCCAACCCCAAGCTCTATCACCTAAAATTGGGTAAAAGATAGAACGAATAGAAAGAGGCAACCCTTTGTTATAAGAGAAAAAAGCAAGTGAAAGTGCCACTACCCCATAGATCGCCCAAGGATGTAGACCCCAGTGATACATGGTTGCACCAAGTGCCAATCGAGCAGCTTCAGGTGTGTTAGCTTCAACACCAAGCGGCGTTTCATACCAACCAGTGAAGTACGCAGCAGGCTCTGCCACACTCCAAAACATTAAGCCGATACCCATACCTGCAGCGAACAGCATGGAGAGCCAAGACATAAATGAATAGTCAGCGGTTGCATCAACACCGCCAAGGCGGATTTTACCAAACGGAGAAACTATCAAGCCCAAGCAGAAAATAACAAAAATATTGCCCGACCAAATGAACAACCAATCAAATGAATTGATGATTTGGCCTTTTACACCATCTAGAGCGGCTTTTGCTGATGCAGTATCTGTCAGTAAAATAGCAATCAGAAAAAGAGCAATAAGTCCTGCACTAATACCAAACACAGGGTTGTGAACATCAAACCCCCATTTTTGGACGTTATCTTGACCGACAGTGTAATCCGTACTGTCAATACTGTATTTATCTATACCTTTAGTCATTATCCCTCTCTACAGAATATTACTAATATCCTTTAATTTACCTGTGACTTAATCATAAACTCGAACATACGATCCAAGTAGAACAAGCATGTTGTCACAACAATTCAAATACTTGGATGTTGGAAGTTTAGCAGGTTAACTTATTGTTTTCAGTAAATCAGAATCAGTTCGATTAATTTTCAAACAAAATTCGCGTAATTACTCAAATTTATGAAGAAACAAAGGCCGAATACATCGACCTTGTACTCAAAAATACTTTTAGCTCAAAGCACTTTGTTGTTGAACCAATTGATTTTCTGTTCGTAAACCAAGCGTTAAACTTAGACACATGAACAACAATATGAACGCAAATGGTAATGCCATTGATACTGTTCCAGCCTGCAATGCTTGAATTGATTCAGTACCGCCAACCCACAGTAAAACAGCCGCAATAGCACCGCCCATCAACGCCCAAAATACACGCTGTGGAACTGGAGCATCAACTTTCCCCCCTGAGGTAATACTATCAATCACTAGCGAACCTGAGTCTGAAGAAGTAATGAAGAACACCATAATCAAGCCGATTGATACAACAGATAGCGCAGAGCTCATAGGAAGTGCGTCATAAGTGTGGAATAGAGAAAGCGTAATATCTTGTAGGCCATTCACCCCGATCTCACCAACTTTATTTGCCACTTGATCAATAGCGATACCACCAAAGATCGCCATCCAAATAATGATTACCGATGTTGGAATAAATAACACAGCGACCATGAACTCACGAATTGTACGACCTTTAGAGATACGAGCGATAAACATGCCTACAAATGGTGACCAAGATATCCACCATGCCCAATAGAATACTGTCCAAGCTTGCATCCAAGTTTCATCATCACGACCATGTGGATTACTTAGAGGAATAAAGTTTTCTACGTAACCCATTAGTGCCGTTGGTATCGATTTGATGCCCGCCATACCACCTGCAATGGTTACGAAGACCAACACAGCTAAAGCAACCAACATATTGACGTTACTTAGAAGCTTGACACCACCGTTGATACCACGGATAACCGATATCGTCGCCAAAAAGGTAACCACAGCAATAACAATCAACTGCATGCCAATACCACCATTAGTACCAAACACATGGTTAATACCACTGGTAGCTTGCTGTGCCCCTAAGCCTAGCGATGTTGCTAAACCAAATAATGTCGCTAATACCGCAACGATATCCACAATGTGACCAAACCACCCCCAAGTTCTATCCCCTAAGACAGGGTAGAAAACAGAGCGAATTGACAACGGTAATCCTTTATTGAATGTGAAAAAGGCAAGCGCTAACGCGACAATGGCGTAAATAGACCAGCCGTGTAAGCCCCAATTATAGATCGTTGCACCTAATGCAAGTTTTGCCGCTTCAGGAGAATAGGCTTCAACATTCAGTGGGGTTTCATACCAACCCGTGAAATAAGCAACAGGTTCTGCAACACCCCAGAACAATAAACCAATCCCCATACCCGCAGCGAATAACATCGACATCCAAGAAAGGCTAGAGTGCTCTGCTTTGGCATCATTGCCACCTAGGCGGATGTTGCCATAAGGGGATACAATGAGGGCAAAACAGAAAATTAAGAAGATATTTGCAGCCCACATGAACAAACCATCGAAGTTACCGATGACCTGCCATTTAATTCCATCAAGTGCGGCTTTAGCGGTTTCTGGATCTGCCACCAGAAGAGCAATCAGGAAAATGATGATCGATCCTGCACTGATTCCAAATACAGGGTTATGAACATCAAAACCCCATTTCTGAATGTTATCTTGTCCAACTGTATAATCGGTATTTTCAATACTATACCTATCTTTTACAGGCTTCATGTTTCCTCTCTAATTTGTAGCGCACAGTTTGCAACATTGCATTCGGCGCTTACATTTTGAAAAAATAATATCAACCTGTCACAAAAATACTAAAAAAACCTCTAAAAAGTTGGCCTAAATGGCAAAGTTAGTAATTAAATTACACTTTTAATGTGAATTAGCGTAAGATAACTCTACAAGACCAGAATTAACAGCATACTTAGCCAACTCCGCAGTTGAGTGAATATCCAGCTTATGCTTAATATTTTGCCTATGGGTTTCGACTGTCCTATAACTGATATTCAGTGTCTTCGCGACTTCTTTACTACTCTCCCCTTTCGCTACCAATTTCAACACCGCTTCTTCACGTCTGCTCAATGGATTCTTTACCGATTGTGGTGGGGTAATCGGCTGAGTAAATAGGTTTTGCGTCACTTTTTCGCAAAAATAAGTCGACCCTTGATTCACCGTTTTGATCGCTTGAACCATCTTTTCTGCGGAAATCTCTTTCAACATATATCCAACCGCTCCTGACTGCATCACTTTCATGATGTATTCACGGTTGTTATGCATGGTCAACATCAGTACTTTCGCTTCAGAGTCCTCTTCTTTGATCTGGTTAGTCGCGTCAATACCATTCATGATGGGCATACTGATGTCCATTAACACAACGTCAGGACGAAGAGTTTTAACTATTTCTACCGCTTCTAAACCATTGCTAGCAGTACCTATCACGCTAATCTCTGACTCAAGCTCCAACCTCGCCATAAAGCCATCCAATACCACTTGGTGATCGTCAACGATCACAACTCGAATAACTTCACTCATTCACTAATCCCTCTAGTGTCAACAACACTGTAATTTCCGTTCCGAAGCCAATCTCGCTCATCAATTCAAAATCACCACCAATGAACTCCACTCGCTCTCTCATATTGCGTAGCCCAATCCCTCGTTTTTCCATCGCTTTATAAGTATTAAAACCCACACCGTTATCTTGAATCAGCAATTGCAATACATTGCCGATTTGTTGTGCAATAACCGTTACCTTGGTAGCTTTTGCGTGCTTCTCTATATTATTCAATGACTCTTGTACAACTCGATACAAGGTCGTTGCGACCTCCGATTTCAATTTTCCAGGATTGGTTTTAAATAAAGTATCAACTTCAATACCAGAGTGAGCCTGAAAATCTAAGAGTAATGACGATAAAGCCGCTTCCAAGCCAATATCATCCAGAGAGCTAGGGCGAAGCTGGTGAGAAATATGCCTGACCTCCTCAATAGCTCTCATTAATGAGTGCTGAGACTTATTCAAATGGGACTTCAGATCTTCACTTTGTAACTTATAACCTAACAACTCCAAATGACAACGACTTGAGACTAGTAGCTGGTTAATACCATCATGTAGTTCACGAGCTAAGTGTTTCTTTTCGTCTTCTTGAAACATTACCGTTTTATGGGCAAGTTCCTTTAAATTGTTATCGGCAATACGGTGTTCATGCATGTTAATGGCTAATGTAAGCACAATGATCACCGCCACTGTCACACTAATAATTACAACGATAGAAAAGAACGTGGTTTCAATATTTTTGTTGATCGCATCCTGCATTGAAGCCACTTCCTGATGCACGTCTTCAATATACAAGCCCGTGCCAATCATCCACCCCCATCGTTCTAACCAAGCAGCATAACTCAACTTCGGAACGACCTCTCTCGTTGATGGTTTTTGCCACAAATACTGGTGAAACCCGCCACCTGTTTGAGCCTCTTTTAGCAGGGCCTCTATAAGAAAGTCGCCATCTTCATCTTGCAGTTGAAGTAAGTTTTTCCCTATCAATTCAGGCTGTATTGGATGGACTAAATTGGTTCCATGACGATCGTATGCGAAAAAATACCCATCGGACCCATATCTAAGTTTAGATAATATACTCCGAACCTCAGTCTTGGCGTGTGCTTCTTGGATCTCTGGGTCGTTGTAGATGTGCTCGATGGCATCAAATGCGAGATCGACCGTATCTTTGAGGGCGTTTTCACGAGATTTAATTAAGCTGTCTCTGAAGATCTCGACCTCTTTCGCACCCAACGTTTTGGTTTGGTGTAACGAGATCCAACTTATGCTCGCCGTTACCAGCAGCAACGGGAGTAACGTCAACAAAATCAGCTTAGCTTTAAGAGGCATTCCTTTCCCTCACAAAAAACGGCTTACTGAATACCAATAAGCCGTTTTACTTTACCAATTTATAGATAGCCGTTGAAACATATCATTCACATTCTAGGCTTCACTCACATTCCATAGAAAGATGGGAAAGCGAGAAGTGATCCAAGTACGATGATTTGAATTAGAATGAACGGCATCACACCTCGGTAGATATCCTTGGTAGTGATTCCTTTCGGTGAAACTCCCTTCAAATAGAACAAACTGAAGCCAAATGGCGGCGTTAGGAATGAAGTTTGTAGGTTCATTGCGATAAGGATAGCGAACCAAGTCATGTTGATGCCCATCAATTCAGCCACTGGCGCTATGATCGGGACGATGATGAAACAGATCTCTACAAAGTCGATGAAGAAACCCAAAATCAAAATAACCAACATGGTGATGATTAAGAAGCCCCACTTTTCACCTGGTAGTTGCAGCATCCACTCTTCGACCAGATAGTCGCCACCGGTATAAGTAAACGCCATCGAAAATGCAGTGGCACCAAGCAAGATTGCAAAGACCATTGCGGTAACCTTCACAGTCTCTTTAGACGCAGCAAATACCATCGACCAACTAAACTGACCGTATAACAGTGCGAGAACCAATGCACCGGCACCACCTAACGCTGCCGATTCAGTTGGCGTTGCCACACCTGCAAAGATAGATCCCAATACCACGATGATGAGCGCTAGAGGTGGGAGAATCGCTTTAAGCGCATTAAACACTTCTTGCTTGCGGCTGATCGAGTCATCGCGCTCGATTGGCTGAGCCGACTCGGGGTTTAGCTTCGCGTATATCAATATGTACACGATATAAGCACCGACTAACATTACGCCCGGCCAAATCGCCGCTTGGAACAAATCGCCAACTGGCACACCCAGTACATCACCCAATAGAATGAGAACTATCGATGGTGGAATGATTTGCCCAAGCGTGCCAGAAGCACAAATGGTGCCGCAGGCTAAGCCTTTGTCGTAGTTGTACTTGAGCATAACTGGTAAAGAGATAAGCCCCATGGCAACCACCGAGGCCCCTACTACGCCCGTTGAAGCGGCAAGTAACGACCCCACGAGTACGGTCGAGATAGCAATACCACCTCGAACACCACCAAACAGTCGACCCATTGACTCAAGTAACTGCTCAGCAAGCTTGGTCTTTTGTAGAACAAGCCCCATAAAAACGAACAAGGGAACGGCCATCAGCACCGTATTTTCCATGATCGATTGAATTCGATATGGCATGAAGGCAAACATTTCAATGCCTTCAGCCCAAACACCAAAGATTAACGCGATACCACCAAAGGTAAATGCTACTGGGAAGCCAAGTAAAAGTGCAAACAAGGCGACAAAAAACATTACTATTCCAATCATGTTCAGCCTCTACTTGTTCTTTGCATGAATATTATTTGCATGGATAAGGTGCGGATTAAAAATCTTGTTCAATGAATGCAGGATCAAACCGACGCCACTGAGTGCCATTAAGAAGAATGACAGCGGGATCATAGCTTTAATGATCCAGCGATACGGCAGACCGCCGGGATCGCCTGAGGTCTCACCTAATTCATAACTCTCTTTGGCAACATCAATACCAAACCAAGCAACCAATAAACAGAAAGGCATCAAAAAGATAAATGTGCCAAGTAAATCAATAATTGCCTGGGCTTTAAAACTCAATTGTTCATAGAACACATCCACTCGCACATGACCACCCGCTTTGATGGCATAAGGAACACCTAATAAGAAAACGGCTGAGAATAGGTGCCATTCCATTTCTTGAAACGCGATTGAGACATCATTGAAGACATATCTCATAACAACGTCATACACGACGTTGGCGATAAGTAAAATAAACAACATACTGGAAAGCCATCCCAGTGCATCACCGATACGATTAAATAGGCGTTCAATATAAATTAGACTTCGCATTCCCGACTCCATGGAATTTGAAAAGACATCGCTCAGCGGGCTAACAAGCTGTTCGATGTAGAAAGGATTCTTGGGCGTATTACAGGATTTATCCCGCTTAATTATTATGGTTTAAATGAACCCGCCGCTTAGTCACTCTTAGTTACCTAACAAGAAAAACTTTGGGTTCATTTAGCTTTAGTTCAACAGCGGTCGATTATTTCGCTTGGCTATTAAGGTAAGCTCTGTGTGAAATATCCGTCCACGAGCGCACTTGCTCTAGGTAACTAGCTTGTGAAGCTTGAATTTCTTTTGCCAATGCATCTTTCTCAGCATGTGCAGCAAGTAGGCGATCGTTCGCTTCTTTCAATGCAGACATGACTTCTGGTGGGAAATCTTTCACTTGAACATCTGGGTATTCTGTCTTCATTGAAACCCAGTTCTTGCCACTTTCATGTGTAGCTTGCGTGTACATGTCGTAAGCCGCGGTGCGCATTGAAACACGTAAGATTTCTTGTAGGTCTTCAGGAAGCTTGTTCCAAGTGCGTTTGTTCACTAGGAATTGAAGCTCAGAACCCGGCTCATGCCAACCTGTGTAGTAGTACGGCGCGATCTTGTGAAAACCCATTCGTAAATCAAGTGATGGACCAACCCACTCTAACGCATCAATTGTGCGACGCTCTAGCGACGTGTAAAGCTCTCCTGGGGCAATATTGGTAGGTTTAGCGCCTAGCTCTGCTAGAATCTCACCGGCAAAGCCTGGGATCCGCATTTTCAAACCTTGTAGATCTTCGACACTGTTGATCTCTTTTTGAAACCAACCGCCCATTTGAACATCAGTATTACCGCCGGGAAATGACATCAAGTTGTGTGGAGAGTAAACCTGCTCCATCAACTCCATACCACCACCGTGATAGAACCACGCGTATTGCTCTGCAGGGGTCATACCAAAAGGCATAGAAGTGAAGTAAAGAGTATTTGGAACTTTACCTTTCCAGTAATAAGAGCCTGAGTGACCCATATCGTATTGACCAGACTTAACCATGTCAAAAACGCCAAGTGGTGCTTTGTGTTTGTTCGCTGAATCGATTCTGATTTGCAGTCGGCCATTCGACATTTTCTCAGCCATCGCAGCCATGTTCTTGGTCGCGTCACCGAATACAGGGAAGTTTGGTCCCCATGTTTCAGCAAGCTTCAAGCGATAAACCTTATCAGCAGCAGTTGCACCGGTAGCGACCAAAGCTAAACAAGCCGCTGCAGTTACTGCAACGTTTTTAAAAACTCGTGTGAGGGAGTTAGAAATGAGACTCATGTTCACGTCCTTTTGTTGGGTTAATACTCTTTCTTTGAGTATTTTTTGTGATTCAACATAAGAATGAATCTTGATGAGGCAACTAGATATCAGGGAGAGCACGCACCACGGACTCACACAAACTGCGTATTAGACCAAAGGATTACGTAGAACTACGTAGGAGATCATTGAGAGATGTCGATTTTAAAGGACTCACTTTATTCACGAGAAGAGTGCTTATTGATAAATACTTAAGTAGATCTATTGAGCCGAAATTAACAATTGATTCCCATTGCGTGATAAGAGTCAATTCGTTGCTACATTCTGGGGATATCAACCAGCAATTTATCACTACAGACGCCCTACTTTAATACTTACTAATAAAGCGCATGAACGTCAGACAAGGGAATCATTTTCGAAGAGCAAAAGGTGAGATGTGAAGCTGTAAAACTGAGTTTGGCACGATTCGTCAGATACAAAAAAGCCTCGATGATCGAGGCTTAAAAACTTAACGAAGCGAATATAATCCTAAGGGATTAGATAGCTTTGTAGATAACCTTGTTACCTGCTAGCTGTTCTTTCGCTACTAGGTTTTCTTCAAGAAGTTTTTTCAATGCGCCTGTTGCCCATGAAGCTGCTTTCGCGTCTTCTTGACCAGCTTTTAGACCGATACCTTTAGGGTTAATGCCATCAGCATTGCTAACAACGATATCTAGAACTTGTTGTTGCTTAGGAGTCAGTGCGACAGCGACGTCTTTAGTTGCTGCTACTGTTTTCTCTACCGCTGGTTTTGCTGCTACAGGTTTTTCTGCTACCACTTTCTCTGCGACAGGCTTCGCTGTTTTAGGCGTTGCCACTGCGTTTACTACAGCCGCTTTAATGCGTTTCTGCAGTTTAGCCTGCACCTTACGCTTATGAGCAAGTCTCATTGAATATTTCTCCAGTTCACTGCTCTTATCGCAGTGGTGAAAATTTGAAGCGCGATTTATACCAAAAAACAGGAACTATTTGTAGAGTGAAGCGTCGAAAGTCGACGAAAAATACCGATATTGTCTACTACAGTCTATTATTTAAACATCGACTTATCAATTCAGGGTCATATATACTGGTTATCCATCCAGACAAAAATATGAAAACTTGGTGTTGCCTATGGACACTCGTCACCTTACAAATTTCTCTTTACCTTCATTCACACGCTCGTACCGAATTATCGCTGTTACCTTGGGTTTCATTTGCTTAATCGTTGCTCTATACAGCGATAATGCAAAGCTACTAATCGTCGGCGCATTTTGTATTATTGTTCTTCTGGGGACTGGGTATTATTTAATGCTGCGAAGTAGAGTGATGCTTACACTCACTCCAACTCATTTTCAGCAACACTTTTATAAAGGTGGTTGGGTTTTACAATGGCGCAACATTCAAAAAATTGGCCTGTGTACTTATGAACAAGAAGGGTGGCACCAACCTTTACCTTGGGTCGGTATTAAGATTAAGGATTACTCGCCCTATCTTGACTCTATCTGCCCAAAGATCACTTGTGAGTTATTACTGAGCCAACGAGCACTTTTGTACCTAGGAGCTAAACAAGCGGGTAAAGAGTCAAACTTTGAGGATATAGTGCTCGACTCATCGCATTACCACACTCGCTGTACTGAAAATGGTTGTGTTGAACTGAGCCAATATAAAGAATCACAAAATACTGACGAAGTTAGCTTCATCGATAGCCAAACACAGACTAGCTCTGATTCATCCAATGAACCGAAGAATCAAAACACAGTCATTAAAAACTATTCTGGGTTACAGGCAATGCTTGCGAATAGGATGAAGTACCAAAGAAGTTTCCACGGTTATGATATTTTCATATCAACTCAAGATTTGGATATGAGTGGAGAAGAGTTTATTGGATTAGCTCGACGCTACTTGGCTGCCGCTGAGCGGCTTTCTGATTAAAGTGAACACGTTTGAGATTAAAACAAACACGTAATAAAAAAGCTTAGCTTTCAAAAAACTAAGCTTCCTTTTCAATCAATCGAACAGCACGAATAATCGACTCTCAATCAAAGACTTAATTAGTATAGAGGCATTTCATCCGCGACGAACGGGTTAGATGCGCGCTCACGACCAAATGTAGATTCAGGGCCATGACCTGGAACAAATGTTACGTCATTGCCTAACGGCCAAAGCTTAGTTTTGATTGAAGCAATCAGCGTGTTGAAATCCCCTTGAGGGAAATCAGTACGACCAATCGCACCGTTAAACAACACATCACCAACGAATGCTAGACGAGCTTGCTCACTGAACAGTACAACGTGGCCAGGTGTGTGGCCCGGAGTGTGGAACACATCGATAACTTGGTGACCAAAAGTCACTTTGTCACCCTCATCTAGCCAAGTATTTGGTTCAAAGGCTTTACACAGAGGGAAACCAAACATCTGACTTTGATTCTCTAGGCCTTGAAGCCAAAAATTATCTGCCTTGTGTGGACCAACAATATTCACCTTCAAGATCTCAGCAAGGGGTACAGTGCCGCCGACATGATCTAAGTGACCGTGCGTCAATACCAAGTTCACCACCTTAATACCTAGTTCTTCGATGATAGCCGCTAGTTGTTGAACATCACCGCCCGGATCGACGACGATGCCTTCCATGGTTTCATCACACCATACAATCGAGCAGTTTTGAGAAAAAGAGGTAACAGGTACAACTTGATACTTAAGAGACATATATAAACCTTAGAGGGCAAACTGAAATTTGGGCAAACTATGACATTGGATGTCTACTTTGACAAGTGTCTACCGTATCGCTCTTCCACTAAGCTTAGCTCTACCAGCTGCGTACTGGGCCAGTATCAATATGGATAAAGTTACTACGCGCATAATAACCCACACCACCTGCATTTAAGCTTTTAGCTACATCTCTCAACTCTTTCAAATCCACACCATCAATACGAAAATCGATCGCTTTGCCTAACATGTGGTAGCTCTTCTTCGCCACACCACTCGACTTAGAGCGTAACGCTTCATTCGTCGTTGGAGAGCGGTAGCCAGAAATAATTTGAACTTCTTCTTGAATACCTAAGACATTTTGAATCTGAGTTATTTGATCAAATAGATTCTTATCCATTGGATGAATCTCGTTTCGGCGGAAATCACGACATAATTTGCTTAGGCGAGCCATCTCATCACCAACATAATTAGTGCCATCGAAATAACAGGTCTCTAATCTCTCACCGGTGTGAAGGTTATTCATACTAATCGTTCTTGGTCGATCTGGGTACGAAGCAAAAGCAATAGAAGGAGTGATTGAAGCTATAACAGCAGTACCACCAGCGTAAGCCAAAAACTGACGGCGAGAAAATAAACTTTGAGACATACAGCAAGAAAACCCAATTACATCGAACAAAAAACGCACGATACATAATGAGAATTGCTGCGTCAACGTACAAAAACGCACCAAAAGGCCAGTAACTCTAACCTTTTAAACGTTAGTTATTGATACACATTATAATTTTATCAATAGAAACGACGTTGTCATTTTTTGGTCAATATCGCCTTTTCTAATCAGATTTGAATCAACCGCCCTCTTTGTCGTATTGATAGATGTCACTACGGTATTGGATCCCCTCCTCTTCAAACAACACGGTTTGATAGATGATATGTACCGGAATCCTCTTTCTGAGACGAACCTTAGTGTTAGGAGCAAGCTCATAGCTCTGATTGGGAACTTTTCTTACCTTAGTTGCAAACAACAACTTTGCTAGTTGTTCCGCATACTCGACACGTATACAGCCTGAGCTATAGGCACGGGAGTCACTATTGAACAGGCTTTTACTTGGCGTATCGTGCAAATAGATCGCTCGTTTATTAGGAGTATTAAATTTATACAAACCTAATGCATTACTCGATCCAGCCTGTTGACGCATGCGATATGGAAACGAGTTAAAATTGATGGTCTGCCAATCGATCTCTGTGGTATCGACCGTCTCCATAGTGCGCCAACCGTCAATCACTTGGAAGTTGTGCGTTTCTAGGTAGCTTTCATCCGCTTTTACCTTGGGCAGGATGTCTTTCACCATGATTTTCCATGGCACATTCCAAGTCGGGTTTAGGATGACCGAATCTAGGTTTATCTCTAAAAGTGGTGTTTTTCGCGACTTTCTGCCTACGACGACTTTGGACTCAAACACCTCTTCGCCACCCTCCCAATACTTCATATCAAAGCTAGGAACATTCACCACAATGAGAGAGTCTCTATTTCTTGGCCACAAGCGAACGCGTTCTGCATTTAAGGCTAACGCATTCAATCGATCATCGAAGCCCATGTTTATCCACTTGATCGTATTAGGCCCGATAATTCCATCGGCTGTCAGGCCATGCATGTGTTGAAACAACTTAACCGCGCTTTCTAAGTCGTGATCAAACTTGGGAAAATCGACAGCAATCATTGATGTGTCGACACCCACTAAAGCTATGCGCTCCACGAGAACGGTTTTGTTTGAAATCAAGTCCCCCAACCGTTTCAAACCCTTTTGTTTATATCGATCAATAGAGAGTTCAGAAGCAGTTTTTAGGACAGAGTAAGTCGCCTTAAATTGATCGAAGTTACCAACAGGAGGCGCGTAAGACAGCACCATTTCTAACAAATAATCATCGGCTACACTGCTTTTTAATCTCATAAGAATATGAGGGGAAGGCGCTGGCAGCTTAGAATGCAATTTACCTGAAAAGTACCACGCCTTACCGGCTAGTGGCGCGTTTTCAACGTAGCTTAAGTAATAGATAAAGGTGTCGGTGAGTAAGATGTCTAACTCTTGCCATTGACCTCGAGATTGATATTGACGGATTTGCTTAAGTTGTCGATCAAAAAGGGGGGCCATTTGCGCTTGCTCTAAAAGCGACAGCTGAAATTCAAACGCTTTAACAAGTTCAGGTGAATCCCAAAGAATAGGAAGAGAAGAGTCTTGATAAATACTTTGGGTGAGTTCTGGATAAATCAGCATAAAAGAGAGCTCTGAATCAGCCGGTATAAATCGACTCTCGTCAGAACTCGTATAGCTCCATGCATGCACAGAAACTAACGCCAACAATCCACAGAAGTATTTCGCGAACATGCTTCACTCCATTTCCTATCATCCAATAAGTATGGCAAAAAAATCGGAGTGAGCATGTTATTTTTACGAGGCGATATAAATCAGATAGAGCTCCAATGATTATCCCACTGGATGGGCGACTGCTGTGTCGACTTTTGATAAGGTGTACGTTGGCTAATCACATTACCCGCCCCAGAGCTAAGTCGAAACTCTCCATCAAGCAGCACTGCACCAGAAGCATCCGACAGCGCAGAGAGTTCTACTAATTCTTTCGTCTCTTTAGACCAAATACCGTAGCAATTCCCTCGTGGTGAGGTCGCAATAATCCAGTCATCTGACGCCGCAATGCTGGCGATGTAGTGATTGAACCTTGCCCATTGTTCTGGTTCTGCGTTCAGTGATTCAAACTGCCCGCCTTTAGTATGCATCGCCAAAAGCGAAGGATACTCATCTGGCTCACCACGATATTGCTGGCCACAAAGCACGGTTTCAGCACCATCATGGGCTAAGTGTCGAATGCTTAGCTTCTTGTCCAACAGCTCCACTTGCTCAAGTAGTACACCTTCAGGAGATACATAACTTAAGCTCGGTTGCATTGAATCCAAGTTTTTCGGTGTTCTGCCATCAGTATGAACACCACCAACGCCGATCGCGAGATTACCATCGGGCATGACGATCACTTCATGAGGGCCAATGCCAAAACCGGTGAACTCTGCGACCTTACGATACCCTTGCGCGACATCGTAAACGCCAATCACACCTTGGCTGCTGTCCGTTTTCCCTTCAGTGGCATACAGTAATTTGCCATCTAATGAGTAAACACCATGACCATAGAAGTGGCGGTTGTTACCTTTCACCACCATTTTGATCTGTTCGCCATTTTTGTAGTCAAACACCATAAAATAGTCACCAGGACGACGAGCAAACACCACAGCATGCGATGAGGTTGGGCAAATAGCGACGCCATGACCACGATCGGGGATCGGTAGTTGGTTCAATGGCATCCCATATTCGTCAGCCACAACCGCTGAATATTGGCCACGACCATTTAGCGCACAGCCAATCAACTGGGGATCATTCGATACACTCTTTCGAGTCGCACACCCAAATGGCAGTACTGGAACAGCTGCGCAACCCAGTGCAGCCTTGAGTAGCGTTCTTCGCGTATTATCAGTCACCATCGGTAGCATTAAACCCTATTACCACGCCAAGCTCTATCGCCACTTCTTCATGAATCAGGTACTTCAAGTGTTCTAGTTTGTTGTATTGAGTCAGCACATCTCGGTAGCCCTCTTTGCTCTGCAATAACTCGAACAAACTTGATTCTGTAGGCCAAGTATCTAGCGTTAGCGTAAATTGGTCAGCAACACGATCAGCAAGGTCGCTTAAGCCCTTCTCTCTCAATAAGCCGTCTAGGCCATTGCCATCAGCCAAATAAAGCTTTTGAAGTGCTGCTACATTGGCTTTTAGTTGAGTCATCGAGGTTTGTGCTCGCCATGATTCTGAGAAGTAGGGACGCGGATGACCGATTTTCGCCATCGGACGACTCAGTTTTTTCATGCTGTAATCAAGTTGGTTAGTCAATAAAGCGATGTATTCCGATTCCCAACGAGTCTCGTCTTGCGCTAACCAAGGGTTAACTTGCCAAGCTTCAGCAATAGAAGCCGATTTCATTGCCAAGTTTTGTGCGATAGCTTGTGAAGATAAACACCCTAGCGCTTTATCTTGAAGCAATGGAGACTGTTCGTCGTACAGAGACCACTCCAACGCGCCTAGCCCTTGAACGGTCACACTCTGCTGCGCGATTTCGTCTTGTGACCAAGCTTTATCTTGCTGAGTCAGCTGACGCATTTTTAAGCCTGTGGTGTTCTTTTTATCTGGCCAAAACTGAACATTCCAACTCTCTTCAAGTGCCGCTGTTGGGCCTCTTTCTTGGCCTTGCAGTGCCATCCAATTGTTCATCGTGAGCTGCCACTGATCTTTCAAAGCATCTAGCTCAACATTTTTGGTTTCACAGTAACCCTGCATCAAGACTTCTAGTTCACTGGCTTGCTTAGCAAATAGCAACGCTGAATCAAACTCTTGTTGATACACGCTACGACTGATATGAGCGGTCGTGTCTGCTTGATAAGAGACACCGTTAAACTCAGATGAAGCCGTTTGCTCACCCGATGATTGGCAGCCTGCCATGATTAATACCGACAAAGGCATTAACAAAAATTTATGTGTCATGCTGTTACCTTACTTCCTAGTTTTTCTTTTAATTATATGAGTTCAACAGATTTAAAAATTACCGCTGGCCTCGCATTCCTACAAGTTCAGTGGTGTATTCTTTAGGTTAACGTTTTCTTGGGGTTAGCTTGTTCTTTAAGTTAACTGGGCCGTTGAGCTACTGAATATCAGTCCGACTATAGCGAGTTCAAAAACGCCAGCAGTGCTTCACGCTCAGTCGCATTCAAAGACAAAACTTTTTGTTTCGCCATTTCAGCTTCGCCTCCGTGCCATAGGACCGCTTCCATAACGTTTCTTGCACGACCGTCATGAAGCAAGAAGGTGTGACCGTTCACTTCTTTGGTATAGCCTAATCCCCACAATGGCGTGGTGCGCCACTCTTGACCATTAGCAAGATACTCAGGGCGGTTGTCGGCTAAGCCTTCACCCATGTCGTGTAGCAACATGTCCGTGTATGGGCTAATTAACTGATTAGACAATGCAGGCAGATCTTCTCGCTCTGCGGTGCGGAATTCGGCTTGGTGACAGCTTTGACAGCCAACGTCTTTGAACAGTTTTTTACCTTGCACGACAGCTGGGTTATCTACGTTACGACGAATTGGAACCGCTAAGTGCTGCGAATAGAACTCAACGAAATCTAAGATGTTGTCGCTGACTTCTGGCTCGCCACCATTCGGAAAATCATCACAGGTTGATTGCGCTGAAGTGCAGTTTTCATTCGGGAATAAACGACTCGTTAGACCTAAGTCACCGTTAAATGCCGCTGCGTTTTGCTGCATTAGGTTTGGCTGTCCGGCTTTCCAACCGAAACGGCCGAGCGCCATGTCATTGGTTTGAACATCAAGAACATAGTTGGCTTTACCCGACACGCCCTGTTTGTCGGCCAACTGTTGCTCAGCAAACCCTAGAATTGTTTCTTTTGGAATGCTCTCAAGCAAGCCAAGGCCGATCATGGGCGGAGCAACTCGAGCTGAAAACTCAGTTTTTGGGTGCATCTCACCGAACGCAAGATCAGTAATTTTTAAAATGGGTTTACGTAGAGTAACGACAGTGCCGTCTTTGAATTCAACAGGAACATCGGTGTAACTGATGTTCACTTTACCCTCTGGTTTTACACCTTGAAGTGCGAAATCTTGTAGCTGACCGCCGTAAGTCGGTTCTGGAATACCACCATCGCGAATAAAGGCTTGTCTTTGCTCTGGCGTTTCAGACGGAATACTTAAACGAACCAACATGGATACTGCGTTCTCATCGCCTTTTTCTGGCGCGTGACCACGACCATCTTTGATGTGGCAGTTTTGACAGCCGTTAGTATTAAATAGTGGTCCTAATCCATCACGAGCATCCGTTGACGACGGCGCAGGAACCCAAGGGTTTCTAAAGAAGCTGTTACCCACGCTGAAATCCAAGCGTTTACTCATTGGTAGGTTGGCTGCGGGAAGGGAAAAAGCGTTCGCTCCCTCTTTTTTCACGGTCGTTTTACCACCAGAGTAGGTTTCATGGGCGTGTAATGGGGATACGAAAAACAGTGCGGTTAATAGTGAGGCTGAGAGATACGACTTCATACATTGCCTTGCTGTGTTTTTGATTTTAGTTTTTATTTGGGAGTGGCTTTCTTGAATAGCAAACAATTAAGGGCTCAATGAGAGCCCTTACATTAGTTTTAGACTCAGGTTCTTAGAACTCGTGATCAGCCGTGTCTGGGTTTAGGCTATCAATACCAATCACACCAGCAGCACGCTCAATTGCAGCGGTTTGAGACACTAGCGCCACAATAGTTTTGTTTACGAGTGCGTTACCTGCCGCGTTGTCAGCAGCAATTAGCTGGTCGAAGTGCTGGTTGTTTTTCTCTGCAGACGTTACTAATTCACCTACTTGTGCACGTGCTAGGTCAAACTGCTTTTGAATCTCTTTCGCAGCTTGCTCGTCTTTTTGCTCTACTAAGTCAAACAGGCTTGGACCTGAAAGTAGAGTGCCGTCTTCACGCTTGTATAGGCCCGTGTAAACGTTGTAGATGCCTTGCTCGTTGTAGTAGTGAGAGTTGTGCGTGTTATCAGAGAAACAATCGTGCTCGTCTTCAGTCGAGTTAGCTTCTAGTGCCACCTTCATACGCTCGCCCGCTAGCTCACCTAGAGACAGTGAACCCATGCCAAATAGCATTTTACGTAGGCCGTTCTCGCTAGATTCAGAAAGAAGCTCTTGACGGTAGTTGCCTTTCTCGCCTTCAGCCCACTGCTTTTCCATCCACTCTAGGTCTTGGATAAGTAGCTCAGCTGATGCTTTTAGGTATGCGCCACGACGGTCACAGTTACCATTAGTACACTCAGCGCCAACAACGAAGTCAGTGTAAGCACGCTCACCTGCACCGCTGTTAGTACCGTTTAAATCTTGGCCCCAAAGTAGGAATTCAATCGCGTGGTAGCCAGATGCTACGTTCGCTTCAGAACCGCCGATCTCGTTAAGGTCTGCGATTAGCTCAGGGGTGATGTTCGTTGCATCAACAGTCGTCTGACCAATTTGGAAAGTCTTGTTCGCAACGATGTTTGCGCTAGCGCCTTCGTTACCAAGCTCATATTGGTAATCAGAAGAAACGTAGTCGATAAGGCCTTCATCTAGTGGCCATGCGTTTAGTTGGCCTTCCCAATCATCAACAACAACGTTACCAAAGCGGAACACTTCAGATTGTTGGTAAGGAACACGAGACTCAAGCCAAGCTTGTTTGACTTGTTCGAAGTTGCCAGCAGAAGGAGAAGCTAAGAAGGTATCAATAGAAGAGTTCAACGCTTTTGCTGTAACTACTGAATCGGCAAATACTGCATGCGCGATATCTGCGTAATGTTCTACAACTTGATCTTGAGTTACTGCTGCGAAAGAAGAAGCAGAGGCAAAAATGAGTGACGAAGTTACGGCTTTTGTCACTAAAGATTTAATGGTCATGAAGCATCCTTGTTGAGCTTTAAATTATTATTCGTAGTAATAGTGCAAACCATTATCATTTACACTACGGATTAAAATAATACAAACTTACAATTTTATTGCAAGATAAATACAAAAAAACCTCACGAAGGTGAGGTCTTTAAACATTTTTGTGTTATACGCAACAAAGAGGCGAGTCAGATATCCAAATTATGTTTTCCGTGTGAGACTTTTGCCTTGAGGTAGCTTTCGTTACCCGACTTTATATGAGCAGAGGTCTTTACCACTTCTTCAATCTCAATACCAAAAGATCTAAGCTCATTGATCTTCTTAGGGTTATTGGTCAGCAAACGGATTTTAGTGGTACCTAAAGCTCGTAGCATTTCAGCCGCTTCTGTAAAATCACGCAAATCATCACCAAAGCCTAGGTGATTATTTGCTTCATACGTGTTCATTCCTTCACTTTGAAGACGGTAAGCATCAATTTTGTTATACAAACCAATACCGCGCCCTTCTTGGCGTAAATAAAGAATCACACCACCCGTTTCACCCATAATCCTTATGGTTTCGTCTAACTGCTCACCACAGTCACAACGAGATGAATGGAAAACATCACCAGTAAGACATTCAGAATGCATGCGAACAAGAGGTATGTCTTGTGTCTTATCTGCTGACCTAAATATCACAGCAACATGCTCTTTATCTGTTTTCAAACCATGAAAAGACAGAAGCTCAGCATCAATACTGCTTGTTACCCCTACTTTCAAATCTATTCTGGCACGCACTTCCGCCATAGCTATACTCACTTGAAAATTCGATGTATTTAACAACACTACATTATATATCTAGGCAATATTTTGTAGCGAACTATCTAATGATAGACACTATGAGGCTGTTAACAATTTTTTTCAAGATCGAACAGGCACAAATTGTTATGTTATAACAATAAATGTTCACATAAGAAAAAAAACCACATTGGCGTGACCAATATGGGTTATAAATAAGTCTACTTGTAGTGGTTGACTAAAACTGTAGTTATACCTTGACCGCTTATCAACCAACTTGTGTTTGCTTCCAGATGACTAATTGAACTCAGGCGTTTTGCAATTCGGTCAACTCTTCCGGGGTCAGAGTAGATACACTTGACTTGGCACTGTATTTTTCACCCCATTTATCTGCTTGGACATGGGTATGGAACTCTTTTTTTAGATTTGAGATTACGTTATCCACGAATACATCCTTATATAACAGTGCTTAGCCTTTATAATCTTTTAATGTTACAAAATACAGGTCAATTGGTAAACAATAATACATGACTTTTATGAGCTCTTTCTAACACTTTTTACTGATAGATATATAAACAATAGAAATAATAGACTGGGTAGTAGCCAAAGTAATAAGTTTGAAGCGTTCATTGCCGGCTTATAAAGTACAAATTCACCGAACCTTTCCGTCATATATTGAGTAATTTCACGATCACTCTCTCCAGCTTTTACCCTATTGAACACAACAAGACGTAAATCTTTTGCGATGGGAGAATTCGACTCAATAAGATTTTGATTCTGACATTGCGGACAACGTAGTCTTTTTGCCAAGGAAATAGCTCGCTGCTGCTGTTCTGAGTTGTCAAACTCAAACAGTTCAACTTGAATGCTTGTATTCTTATTATTGGTTGTAAACAGATCTCCTGCCATTCCCGGAAAGCTAATAGCAACAGTCGAAGAGAGTATAACCAGTATTCGCACCAAATATTTCATCATCCATTCGCACCATTAAAATACATGGCAAGCTCCTCTTTCCATATAGAGTCATTAATCACGCCCAATAACTTCTTAATAATTTGGCCATCGCCATCGACCAAGTACGTCTCAGGGGTCCCTATGACACCGAGCTCTAAAGCCAACTTCCCTTGAGGGTCACTGATCACTTTTGAGTATGGGTTACCGTCGTTGGATAGAACATTGAGCGCGGCGCCGGGGTTATCGCGATAATTGAGGCCAACAATTGGAATGCCTTTCTTTTGTAGTTCGAGTAAAAACGCGTGTTCTGTTTTACAAATACCACACCATGAAGCCCATACATTAACCAGTTGATAAGGGTACGGCGTGATATCAGCCAACGTAATGTACTGTTCACTACTCGCTAACGCAGTAGATATGAATTCTGGAAATGCCCTTTTTTGCTCCGACACAATCGTCGATTGCTGCTTATTATTGAGCGCAAAGGCAAAACCCAACACCACCATTAATGCCAAGATAATTAACGTGATGAGCTTGTTACGAACGCTGGTATGCATACTGTGCAGCCTTAACGGTTTTCTTTTTGCGATTGGTCAGTGAAAGCACAGCACCTAGAATTGAGAACAGCCCACCAAACCATATCCAACGAGCATACGCTTTGTACTGAACTCGAAATGCATAAGCGGTAGCATCAACTTTCTCACCCATGGTGATATACACATCGCCATGCCAGAACCACTTCATTGCAGGCTCGCTCATGTTCATCACTCGAACTTGGTAATGTCTTCTTTCAGGTGTAATGGAAAAACTTTTCTCGCCAGTATCTAGCTTAAGTATCGCCTTTTCAGCAGTAAAATTTGAGGCGACATAAAGCTCTGTATCTTCATGAGCAAGCGTCCAGTCCATAAACTCAACCTGTTCGCCTGGGCTCAATTTATAACTGCGTTCGAATGAGTGGTAACTGTTCATTGCAGCGCCTATGGCTAGAACGGCAATCCCAACATGAGCCAACATCATCACCCAGACTTTGCGTTGGAACTTGGAGCTTCGCGTCACCACTAAGCCATAAACATGAGTGAGTAAAACCCAAAATGCGAGTGACCATGTCATCAGAGCCATCACTTGGATCTTCTCTACTTGCCAAGCGTAACAGGCGAACCCGAGGCAAATAGATACTAAAGCGATCAGCATCATAACGCCTTTCGACGCTTGAGGCTTAATGCTCAACAAAGGGGCTAAGCCGACGACGGCTAACGCAAGCAAAGCCAAAGGTGCAATCAATAGATTAAAGTAAGGTGCACCGACCGAGATGTTTCCCAACCCGAGCAGTTCAAATACCATTGGATAAAATGTTCCGAACACCACGACAGCAGTCGCCAGAACAAAAATAAGCACCGCGACTAAGCTCAAAAAGCTTTTGCTGGCGAAGCTGGTAATCGGATTAGATTCAAAAGACTCTCCTCTGACGATAAGCAGAGAAAATGAACTCACCAGCACCAGAACTAATATAAGCAGCAGTGCGATCCCTTTGGTTGGGTCGACTGCAAAAGCGTGTACCGATGTGAGTACGCCAGAACGAACAATAAAGGTGCCTAATATACTCAAACAAAACGTAATGAAAGCGAGACTGAGAGACCATTTCAGTAACTGTTGTTTGCCCTTTGCAACGCCTAGGCTGTGCAGTAAAGCGGTCGAAGTAAGCCACGGCAACAAGCTCGCATTTTCAACCGGATCCCAGAACCACCAGCCGCCCCAACCTAATTCGTAATACGCCCACCAAGAGCCAAGAATGATCCCAGCGGTTAAAAAGATCCAAGCGACTAGACACCAACTGCGACAATGGGCAACCCAATCAAACTCAATAGGATCAACCAGCAAAGCGGCAACGGCAAATGCCAGCACCACAGAAAATCCGACATAGCCAAGGTAAAGTAATGGAGGGTGAAAGATCAGGCCGACATCTTGCAGCATTGGGTTAAGGTCACGCCCTTCAAGCGGTAAGGTCGAGTTCATCTCAAATGGGTTTGATGCAAGCAAAGTAAACCAAGCGAAGATTGCCAATAGTACGTTCATCACCCACAACACACGGCTTTGGTATTCATTCGAATAGTGTTTTTGTAAGGCAATAACACCCGACCAACAACTGATGGTCAGTACCCAAAATAACAACGAACCTTCATGACCAGCCCATACAGCTGCTAACTTAAAAAATGAGGATAATTGAGTATTTGAATGTTCAGCGACATAGAGGATAGAGAAGTCATCACTGACAAAGGCATAGCCAAGCAATGCGACAGAAGTGAGAGAAAACAATGCACTTGAAAGAGAGAAACTGCGGATTAAACTTATATTTTGCGTCCGTTTGTTTAGCATTTGATAAAACGAATGCACACCAATAATGCTACTGAGTACAGCAACCAACACTAAACTAAACAGCCCCAAAGAACCGACCATATCACCTCAATAAGGCTCCGCTAGAGCAGAGCCGATCTGAACACGCATCTCATGTTTACTAAAAGCATGTTCATTAATAAGCAGATGTCTAGTATCCAACATCTGCTCACTAATAAACTTGCGCGAAATTAAGCGAGCGTTAACTGCCCTGCATAAAGGACAAAAGTTCGCAGCATTAATACGCCCATTAGGCTTAGCGAAGTCACGGAGAAAATATACACCGAGCTATGGCGAATTGAAGTCGGCGTAACGGCATTCAGCAACAACGGTAAAATCATGCCCACACCGATGACGCCATACCAGAACCAACTTGCCCAGAAGCCACTGCCAATTGCGTTCCATACGGCTTGCTCACTTTGACCACCAGCGAAGATAAGCCCAGTAAAGAAAGTAATTAGAACAAACAATTCAAACATCACGACTGGACGTTCGAATCCGTGGATCCATGAAATAGTCGGGCTATGAGGTGATTCTTTAAAGACCAGCACACCAAATAAAATACACGCCGCCGCGCCCGAGGATAAGCTCGAGAATAAGAACAAAATCGGTAACACGGGGTTATTCAATAGTGGGAAGGTATTTAAAGCTGAAAGCAAGAATCCGGTATAAGCGGCAAGCATAAGAGCAAGAACCGCTAAGAATATTTCCAGAGCATTCTCAAACACTTCTAATTTGCCAATCCAGTTACCGACAAAGTCGAGTCGCCCTTTTAACCAGGTTTGGTCATTCAAGAACACGACGATTTGATCTCTAAATATAATGCCGATCCAAAGAAACAAGATCACCATATATACTTGGAATAAGATCACACCCATCGACATCACAGACGTTGGATTATAGAAGATCATGATCTTCCAAAATGACAATGGTTTTGTCAGGTGGAAAACCAAGATCAGCAGACCTGAAATGATCCCAAATGGCGCAAGAAAAGCGGTCGCCTTTAATACACCATTATGAGAAGGATCGCCTTCAATGACCTTACGCTTAAGGTAAATGGAAATCATGACGGCACCCGCCGACATCCCCGCCAGAAATAGATAGATGGCTATAATCCAGTCCCATACCACGGTACCAGACTGAAAAGCTGTGTCCCATGCACTCATAATCAAATCTCCCCTTTTTGGTGTGGCACTTTATAGAGTTTTGGCTGAGTACCTAGATAAGCTTTATCTCTGTAAACCACTTCCGATTGAAGCACCTGGTTTATCTCACTCTCAGGATCATTGAGATCGCCAAATACCAACGCATTGGTCGGGCAAGATTCGACACAAGCAGGCAACTTCCCTTGTGCAAGATTGGTATCACGACAGAAGTTACATTTATCTGCGGATTTATTCTCGGGATGGAAAAAGCGCACTTGATATGGACACGCTAATAAGCAGTAACCACAACCAACACACTTCTCTTTGTGCACATCAACAATGCCTGTCTTCTCATCTTTGTAGGCCGCCCCTGTTGGGCAAACCATCACACAAGGGGCATTATCACAATGTTGGCAAGAGTTACGAGTAAAACGGTAATCAACATTTGGATATTCGCCTTGAGGCTCGCTTTTAATAATTTCTAAGCGCGATACACCTTCGGGTACTTTGTTTACTTCACGACATGCTTCGGTACAGGCGGTACAACCAATACAAGCGGTTTCGTCATGAATCATTCCATAACGTTTAGTGCCATCTTCTTGAACATTGGCCAACGTCTTACGACTTGTTACCGCTGCCGTTCCCGCTACACCTGTGGTAAAAATAACAGCACCAGCGCCTGCTAAAAAGTTTCTTCTTGAGCAGCTCATAGATTACTCCTCTTCTTTCTTCTGGTTGAAGTCTGAATGGCAATCCACACACAGCTTGATGGTTTGCTTTTTATCTAAACCCAACACTTTCGCTTCAGTGGCATGAACGTCATGACAGTTTGAACAGGTTAAGTTTTGCGCGTGAACATCGTGAGTCCAATTCGCTTCACGAAGATCATCAGGCTTGTGACAATCAATACATTGGCTATTGGCATCTAGAATTAAGCTTGGTTCTAGGAAAACCTTTTCAGTTCCCGGTTGTGATTGAGCCTCGCGATACTTCACCACTTCAGGCGCACCTTCACGGTGATCGGGGCTAATTGAACTATGACAATCGGTACAATTTACTTCACGGCCAAGTAAAGCGTGTGCACTTTCACCATGTGAACCCAATACCGTTTCTTTTGAATCTTTATGGCATTGAACACACTTGTAGTCTTTGTCGCGTATTAATTCGACTTCATGTCTTGTTGATTCTCCTACTGGCGTAACAGCAGGCTCAGCAACAGCATGAATGGAATAACCATAGAGGCAGAATGCTAGAAGGGATTTAAGCATTATGACTATGGCCAATTTAATATTGCCCATTTTATCCTTTCCTTATACCGGCATTATTTAACTCTCAACTAAATAATATTCCGGTTAAACAAAAGTCCCCTTAAACGATATTATTACCGTTTAAATGATATCAATTCTTATTTTGGATAAGCCACAACGCTTTCTATTGTCAGAATATACCTCTAATTGGGTAATACGAAATTTCGATAGGTTAATCTGTGAACGTAATCACCCTATTTAAAGCATGGTCAATTTAGGTAATTGCTTGTCATATATGATAATAATTCTCAGTTAAATTCTAATCAACCTAACCATTCATACTACTTTAGAGTTATATAAACTTTAGCGTGATTAAGGTCACTGTCATTAATTGATCTAAAACAAGCAAACTCCCGACACGTAACAAAATATGTTGATTTATGAATTAATATAAACAGGAATTCTCCAGTTCTTAATTTGAATAGCAAACTCACAACGCTTGGTATAAAAATCAGTATATTGGAGATATCACTGTGAAAAAGCATTGGATACGTAATTCGGTCACAGCACTATTAATAGTTAGCGCATCACTAGCAAGCGCGACCAGTTTTGCTGCGTCTGAACAAAAAGAAATTGGCGATCCTCGTAACGACCAGTTCGAGCAAAACCACCCAGATCAATATCATTCATGGAGACAAACGTCAGAAAGCGAAACCATTGAAGATGCACTAAAAGAAGATCCCAACATGGTCATAATGTGGGCAGGCTACGGGTTCGCAAAAGATTACAACAAAGCCCGTGGTCACTTTTATGCGATTGACGATGTAAGACAAACACTTCGTACTGGCGGCCCTACTGACGAAAGTTCGGGCCCGATGCCAATGGCATGTTGGAGCTGTAAGAGCCCAGATGTAGCACGTGTTATCGAAGAGCGTGGCGAAGATGGTTATTTCGACGGTAAGTGGGCGCGTCTTGGCAACGAGATCATTAACCCTATTGGCTGTTCAGACTGTCACGATACCCAAAGCGAAGGCTTTAAAAATGGTGAGCCAGCACTGAAGGTGACTCGTCCTTACGTTGAACGTGCATTTGAAGCAATTGGTAAAAAGTTTGATGAGCAAAGCCGCTTAGACCAACAAGCGTCAGTTTGTGCCCAATGTCACGTGGAATATTACTTCACCGGTCCAACCAAAGGCGTGAAATTCCCTTGGGACCAAGGTACAACCGTCGGCGATATGGAACGTTACTATGATGCGATCAACTTTAAAGATTGGACGCATAAAGTATCGAAAGCGCCAATGCTGAAAGCACAGCACCCTGGTTTCGAAACATGGCGTGAAGGTATCCACGGCAAAAACAAAGTCGTTTGTGCAGACTGTCATATGCCTAAAGTCACCAAAGAAGATGGCACTGTTTATACCGACCACAAAGTGGGCAACCCATTCGACCGCTTCGAAGATACGTGTGCAAACTGTCACACTCAATCTAAAGAAACCATGCGTAACATCGTTTCAAGCCGTAAAGCGCAAGTTCTGAACATGAAGCTGACGGCTGAGAAACAAATTGTCGCCGCTCACTTTGAAGCGGGCGCAGCATGGGACGCAGGTGCGACAGAACAAGAGATGGAACCTATCCTACTGGATATACGTCACGCTCAATGGCGTTGGGACTACGCTATTGCATCTCACGGTATCCATATGCACGCTCCTGAAATCGCTTTAGAAGTGCTAGGTACTGCCGTTGACCGTGCAGCGGACGCTCGTACTAAGATTGTTCGTCTACTAGCTAAGAAAGGCATCACCGATCCAATCGAGATTCCAGATATCTCGACCAAAGAAGCCGCTCAAAAAGCGCTTGGAATGGACATGGATAAGATGAACGCCGAGAAACAACACTTCTTAGACACGGTTGTTCCTAAATGGGAAGGACAAGCTGAAAAGCGTGAAGCCAACTACGAATACTAGTTTCTTCAAATAGACCGTTAGGTAAAAACCAGTCACACTATTGTTGTGTGGCTGGTTTTTTGTTTTAAATATTCAGTTTTAGGTTTGAAGCATTCAAATCAATACCTACTTTCCAATGACCGTTTACTCATTCAAGGAGTCAACAATGAAGACCTTATTTTCGCTTTCAGCATTATGCATTGCACTACTCAGTTCAGACGTTAACGCATCAGACCGCGCAGAGACAGGGTGGGAGTTAATAGAGAAAGGTGCATTAGTCATTGATGTAAGAACACCTGCAGAGTTCGCACAAGGGCATCTAGACAACGCCATCAACTACCCTCTTTCAGAATTAGCGACTCACTTTGCTAACATTGAGAAAGACCAACCGATCGTTTTGTATTGCCGCAGTGGTAATCGCTCAGGACAAGCTTATCAGTTCTTGCGTGATCAAGGATTTACTCAAATCCATAACGCAGGTGGGTTAACTGAAATGCTCGAAAGCCAATAATAACAGAAGCGAACATTTTAAAATCAGTAGTTAAGTTAGAATCGCGAAGCATTTATCCAGACGTAGCTTAGCGGATCATTTGTTTAGCTTGGTTGATCGAATGGATAATTGACACACGATCAATGCCCTTTTGATTGGAGTCGAGAATTTGGGTCCACGCATCGATCGCTTGTTGATAGCGCATGCTAATGAAGTGATCGGTCGCCATCAACATTAATGCAGTCCTATCGTTTGGATCAAGCTGCATCGACTGATTTAATAACCTGTTGACCTCATCACTCATCACCTGAGAGCTAAGGTAATAAAGTGCAGTAGCTTTAGCGGCATAAATGCCAGAAGGTGCTTGAGGGTCTAATCGAATCGCGTAGTCGTAACAAGTGAACGCTGCATCAAACTCCCCTTTCTGCATATACACACCACCAAGCTTAAACCACAAATCGGATTGATTCGGGTCTTGCTCAAGGCTTTGCTGAAGCTCATCTTGGAAATCTGTTGCTGTGTAACTATTGCTATCATCCAAAGGAAGTTGAGGTAAGTCTTGTTTCAGTTGAGACCAAACAAGCATGCTCAGAGCCACGGCAGTAAGAGAAATCACCACATTACCTTTTAGATGACCGCTGTTTTTGTTTGCCGCAATGACGACCACAATCAAAAACAAGCTCATTAGTATCAACGCAACCAACAACCAGATGTCCATTCCACACTCCTCTTTTATTCCCCTCCACTCTATCGTTTTCACCTCACCACAATATTGATCAAGGTTTAGCTATCGAGATTTTAGCGATCAAAGCCCAACTATAAAGTCAGACCACGTTCCACAAATAACAAGTAATAAAAAACCGAGCACTTAGGCTCGGTTTTTTCATTAGTAAGCTTAATTACTTAACGTAATCGAGATTACTCAGTGTCTTGCTCGCTATCACTTTCAGAGTCAGAAGCATCTGATGCTTGCTCTTCACTTGATTCAGAAACTTCAGCGTTGATAGTCTCAGCATCTGCTGCTTCAGCTTCGCCTTCAACAATTTCAGCTTCTTCTACTTCGTCGATGCGTTGTAGGCCTACAACATTCTCATCTTCAGCAGTACGAATCAGTGTTACACCTTGAGTGTTACGACCCACTTGGCTTACTTCCGCAACGTGAGTACGTACCAGTGTACCTGCGTCAGTGATCATCATCATCTCATCGCCTTCCTCAACTTGAACAGCACCAACAACTGGGCCATTACGTTCAGAGACTTTGATAGATACTACACCTTGCGTTGCACGACCTTTCGTTGGGTATTCAGCTAATTCAGTACGCTTACCGTAACCGTTTTGCGTCACAGTTAAGATATCGCCTTCATTTGAAGGAACAATCAATGAAACCACTTGATCGTTTTCTGGAAGCTTCATACCACGAACACCAGAGGCAGTACGACCCATTGCTCGTACTTTGTCCTCATTAAAGCGGACAACTTTGCCCGATTGAGAGAACAGCATAATGTCGCTATCACCATTAGTAATGTCAACGCCAATCAATGAATCGTCGTCGCGTAAATTAACAGCGATTAGGCCATTAGCACGTACGTTTGCGAATTGATCCAGAGGTGTCTTTTTAACAGTACCGTCGCCTGTTGCCATGAAGATGAATTTCTCGTTAGAGAACTCAGAAACACGCAGAATAGCCGTAATACGCTCACCTTCTTCTAGAGGAAGAATGTTAATGATAGGCTTACCACGAGCTGTGCGACTTGCTAACGGTAGTTGGTAAACTTTCAGACGATATGTCTTACCACGTGTAGAGAAACATAAGATGTTATCATGAGTATTAGCGACAAGCAGACGCTCAATGTAATCCTCATCTTTCATCTTAGTTGCACTCTTACCTTTACCACCACGATGCTGAGATTCGTAATCGCTTAGGATTTGGTACTTAACGTAACCTGCGTTAGAAAGCGTCACTACAACGTCTTCTTGAGCAATCAGCTCTTCCATGTCGATGTCATGAACTGCCGTTGTGATTTCTGTACGACGCTCGTCGCCATAGATTTCACGTACCGCTTCAAGTTCTTCACGGATAACTTCCATCAAACGCTCAGTGCTTGCAAGGATGTGCATTAGCTCAGCGATTTCTTCTAGAAGTGCTTTGTACTCATCTAGAATCTTCTCGTGCTCAAGGCCAGTTAGGCGGTGAAGACGAAGTTCTAGAATAGCTTGTGCTTGTGTTTCCGTTAGGAAGTATTGGCCATCACGGATGCCGTATTGGTCTTCCAACCAATCAGGACGAGCCGCATCAGTACCAGCACGTTCAAGCATGGAAGCAACGTTACCAAGATCCCATCCGCGCGCCACTAAGCCAGCTTTTGCTTCAGCTGGTGTTGGAGCGTTACGGATAAGCTCGATGATTTCATCGATGTTAGCCAGTGCTAGAGACAGTGCTTCAAGGATGTGTGCACGGTCACGCGCTTTCTTCAGCTCAAAGATAGTACGACGAGTCACTACTTCGCGACGGTGGTCTACGAAGCACTTAAGCATATCTTTGATGTTGAACAACTGTGGTTGACCGTTGTTCAACGCAACCATGTTGATGCCGAAAGTCGTTTGCAGTTGAGTCTGTGAGTAAAGGTTGTTCAGAACAACTTCACCTACAGCATCACGCTTACATTCAATAACAATACGCATACCATCTTTATCAGATTCGTCACGCAGAGCACTGATGCCTTCAACTTTCTTGTCTTTAACCAGTTCAGCTATCTTCTCGATCAAACGAGCTTTGTTTACTTGGTAAGGAATCTCAGTAACGATAATGGTTTCTTTACCATTATTTTCTACTTCAATATTCGCTTTTGAACGCATGTAAACTTTACCGCGGCCAGTCTTATAAGCATCAACGATGCCTTTACGACCACTGATAAGTGCTGCTGTCGGGAAATCAGGACCAGGGATATAGTCCATTAGCTCATCAATAGTAATATCTTCATTATTGATAAATGCTAAACAGCCATCAACAACTTCACCAAGGTTGTGTGGTGGGATGTTAGTAGCCATACCTACTGCGATACCAGAAGCACCGTTTACCAATAGATTAGGAATTTTTGTAGGAAGTACTGCTGGAATTTGCTCTGTACCATCGTAGTTCGGTACGTAATCCACAGTTTCCTTATCAAGGTCAGCCAGGAGCTCGTGAGCAATTTTCGCCATACGAACTTCGGTATAACGCATTGCAGCCGCGGAGTCGCCATCGATAGAACCAAAGTTACCTTGGCCATCAACTAGCATATAACGCAGTGAGAACGGTTGAGCCATACGAACAATCGTATCGTATACCGCACTATCACCATGCGGGTGGTATTTACCGATTACATCACCTACTACACGAGCAGACTTTTTATATGGTTTGTTCCAATCATTACCTAGTACATTCATCGCGAACAAAACGCGGCGGTGTACAGGCTTTAGGCCATCACGCACATCTGGAAGGGCACGACCAACGATGACGGACATCGCGTAGTCTAGGTATGAACCTCTAAGCTCATCTTCAATATTT
The DNA here is from genome assembly GCF_027587105.1 of Vibrio sp. RW. Classification (NCBI taxonomy): domain Bacteria; kingdom Pseudomonadati; phylum Pseudomonadota; class Gammaproteobacteria; order Vibrionales; family Vibrionaceae; genus Vibrio; species Vibrio sp. RW. The sequence goes on along the minus strand of NZ_JAPPTM010000005.1, from coordinate 168,465 downwards.
ACGGGCGTGATCTCTTTCGCTAGATCGCTCATAGAGCCATTTTCCCTCTATAGTCAGATCGTATTTTTGAATACGTATAAGACCGAAAAATATAACACAAATTTACCTACGGAGGCATCACTTTCCCTCTCCTTTTACCATCTTGTGACCCTTGTAGCCAATCAATTGATGAGAAATTGCACCTCCGCGTCATATCTCGCTGAAACATGGTCACTTTACACCCAATAAATTAGCAAAATTGTAGATCTTCTGGTCAAGGCGAAAAGGCAAGCTATAATGCCTGCAATTTCATGGATGCATTATTTAACTTGGAAATGCCCGATTATGACTAAATCACAGAATGTAGACCCAGCAGAAATCAAGAAATTCGAAGATATGGCATCACGCTGGTGGGATCTAGAAGGCGAGTTTAAGCCATTACATCAAATCAACCCATTGCGCCTAAATTATGTACTAGAGAAAACCGAAGGCCTGTTTGGCAAGAAAGTACTCGATGTTGGCTGCGGCGGTGGCATTTTGGCTGAAAGCATGGCCGTTGAAGGCGCAGTAGTGACAGGTCTAGACATGGGTAAAGAGCCGCTTGAAGTGGCTCACTTGCATGCATTAGAAACCGGCACCAAGCTAGATTACATTCAGAGCACAATCGAAGACCACGCAGAAGAAAACCCACAAACTTACGATGTGGTGACTTGTATGGAAATGTTAGAACATGTGCCTGACCCACAATCGGTGATTAGCGCATGTTCAAAGTTAGTGAAACCTGGCGGCCACGTATTCTTTTCTACCTTGAACCGGAATTTCAAATCTTACTTGTTTGCAATTGTTGGTGCGGAGAAGCTATTAAAGATCGTTCCAAAGGGCACTCACGAGCACGAGAAGTTCATTCGCCCTGCTGAACTTATCAAGATGATTGATAACACACCGCTGCAAGAATTAGGGATTACAGGGCTGCACTACAACCCATTAACGGACACTTACCGTTTAGGGATAAATGTAGACGTTAACTACATCGTTCACACCCAAAATTTCGCCTAAAAAATATCGACACCCCAACCGTAAAATTATTTAGCAAATAGGCTCACGAAAAAGGTTGCAATTAACATAAGTTTGCGACTTTTTTCAGTCTAAATTTCGTGCGCTAGCTTCCATTTTGACCACCTCGATTTAAATTTAATCGTCTAAAATCCGTCGCCCATTTTGCTCAAAGATCAAGGGATTTTTTTTTATGGGCGAGCAAAAATAAAGCATCATGAAAAACCGACTTTTATACAATCAAGTCGCATCTAACTTCATCAGTTAGTGGTCACTTACAGTTTTTTTTCAATCCACCACTTATCCACAAGCACTCCCATTTCTTTACCTTGAAAAATATCGGATGTAGCACTATCTTGTAACCCAACAAACAAATGACCCCTATATGTTGTGTTTCAACTACAATGTATGGGTAGACCAAGATCACAAGGCCGGAACGTAATTTACAAAAATTACACAGAAACACACAAAAACACGGCCTTGTTCAGTTTTGTTAGGGAAATTAAGCAGAATGAACCAACAACTTACTGTTACCAAGCGTAACGGGCGCAAAGAAACTATCGATCTAGAGAAGATCCATCGCGTGATCACATGGGCAGCTGAAGGCTTGCACAATGTTTCTGTATCACAAGTAGAATTGAAAGCTCACATTCAGTTTTACAATGGCATCACCACAACTGACATTCATGAAACAATCATCAAGTCAGCAGCGGATTTAATCTCTGAAGAGACTCCTGATTATCAATATCTAGCAGCACGCCTGTCAGTATTCCACCTACGTAAAAAAGCATACGGTGAATACGAGCCGCCTGCGCTTTATGACCACGTGACAAAACTGGTTGGTATGGGTAAGTACGATAAACACTTAATGGAAGACTACACGAAAGCTGAGTTCGACGAGCTTGACGAGTATATCGACCACAAACGTGACTTAGACTTTTCTTATGCAGCGGTTAAGCAGCTTGAAGGTAAATACTTCGTGCAAAACCGTGTAACAAAAGAAATCTACGAGAGTGCTCAGTTCCTTTACATCCTAGTTGCTGCGTGTCTATTCGCTAAATACCCAAAATCGACTCGTCTTGATTACATCAAACGTTTTTACGATGCATCATCTACGTTTAAGATTTCTCTACCTACACCAATAATGTCTGGTGTACGTACACCTACTCGTCAATTCAGTTCTTGTGTACTGATCGAATGTGGTGACAGCCTAGACTCAATCAACGCAACAGCAAGCTCAATTGTTCGTTACGTGTCGCAACGTGCTGGTATTGGTATTAACGCAGGTCGTATTCGTGCGATTGGTTCTGAGATCCGCAATGGTGAAGCGTTCCACACTGGCTGCATCCCTTTCTACAAATACTTCCAAACAGCAGTGAAATGTTGTTCTCAAGGTGGTGTTCGTGGTGGTGCAGCAACGGTATTCTACCCACTATGGCACGGTGAAGTTCAGTCTCTATTAGTACTGAAAAACAACCGCGGTGTTGAAGAGAACCGTGTTCGTCATATGGACTACGGCGTGCAGCTGAACAAGCTTATGTACTCTCGCCTTGTGCAAGGTGGCAACATCAGTCTGTTCTCTCCGTCAGACGTACCAGGCCTTTACGATGCGTTCTTCGAAAACCAAGACCGTTTTGAAGAGCTATACGTTAAGTATGAAAACGATCCTTCAGTAAAACGCGAAACAGTCAAAGCCGTTGAGCTATTCTCTCTGCTAATGCAAGAGCGTGCTTCTACTGGTCGTATCTACATTCAGAACGTTGACCACTGTAATACACACAGCCCGTTTGATTCTGAGGTAGCACCAGTTCGTCAATCGAACCTATGTTTAGAGATCGCGCTACCAACTAAGCCGCTTTCTAACGTAGAAGATAACGAAGGCGAAATTGCATTATGTACGCTTTCAGCATTCAACCTTGGTGCAATCAATGAACTTGATGACCTAGCAGAGCTTTCTGAATTGGTTGTTCGTGCCCTAGATGCGCTCCTTGATTACCAAGACTACCCGCTTCCAGCTGCATACAAGTCAACAATGAACCGCCGTACTTTAGGCGTGGGTGTAATCAACTACGCATACTACCTAGCTAAAAATGGTGTTAAGTACTCTGACGGCAGTGCAAATGGCCTGACTCACCGCACATTTGAAGCAATTCAATACCACTTGCTAAAAGCATCTGTTGACCTAGCGAAAGAGCAAGGTCGTTGCCCATCTTTCCACGAGACCAACTACGCGAAAGGCCTACTGCCAATCGATACTTACAAAAAAGATATCGACTTAGTATGTGAAGAGCCATTGCACTACGATTGGGATTCTCTACGTGAAGAGATCATGGAGCACGGTCTGCGTAACTCTACGCTAACAGCGCTTATGCCTTCTGAGACATCGTCTCAAATCTCGAACGCAACTAACGGTATCGAGCCACCACGTGGCTATGTCTCTGTGAAAGCATCAAAAGACGGCATCCTGAAGCAAGTAGTTCCTGATTTCCTAAATCTTAAAGAGAACTACGAGCTGCTTTGGAACATTGGTTCTAACGATGGTTACCTGCACCTAGTGGGTATCATGCAAAAATTCGTTGACCAAGCTATCTCTGCAAACACTAACTATGATCCAAGTATTTACGGCAGCGGTAAAGTACCAATGAAGCAACTGCTTCAAGATCTACTAACGGCGTACAAATACGGTGTTAAGACGCTTTACTACCATAACACTCGTGATGGTGCTAAAGACGACCAAGGCGATGCAGTTCAAGTGCCAGAAGAAGATTGTGAAGGCGGCGGTTGTAAGATCTAAACTGCAATAAACATTAAGACCCCAGAGAAGTTATCTTCTCTGGGTTTAAAGCATTAACAGGGTCCGTTTTATTACGGATCTTTAAAGGATTTGAGGCATTTATGGCTTACAGTACTTTTTCTCAGAAAAAAAATGATCAACTAAAAGAACCAATGTTCTTAGGTCAGTCGGTAAACGTTGCACGTTACGACCAACAAAAATTCGAGATCTTCGAAAAGCTTATCGAGAAGCAGCTTTCTTTCTTCTGGCGTCCAGAAGAAGTAGACGTGTCTAGCGACCGTATCGACTACAACAAGCTACCTGATCATGAAAAGCACATCTTCATCTCTAACTTGAAGTACCAAACGCTTCTAGATTCTATCCAAGGCCGCAGCCCTAACGTTGCCCTGCTTCCATTGGTATCTCTACCAGAAGTGGAAACTTGGATTGAAACTTGGTCTTTCTCTGAAACGATTCACTCTCGTTCTTACACGCACATCATCCGTAACATCGTGAATGATCCAGGCGTAGTATTCGACGACATCGTTGAAAACGAAGAGATCCTTAAGCGTGCGAAAGACATCGCTTTCTACTACGACGATCTGATCAAGCTAACGGCTGACTACCACCGCTACGGTGAAGGCAACCACAGCATCAACGGCGAAGACGTTAAGGTTTCACTTCATGACCTGAAGAAGAAACTTTACCTATGCCTAATGTCGGTAAACGCACTAGAAGCAATCCGTTTCTACGTGAGCTTTGCATGTTCATTTGCATTCGCTGAGCGTGAGCTAATGGAAGGTAACGCTAAAATCATCAAGCTAATCGCTCGTGATGAAGCGCTTCACCTAACTGGTACTCAGCACATGATCAACTTGTTACGTAACGGTCAAGACGACTTCGCATTCATGCAAATCGCAGAAGAGTGCAAGCAAGAGTGTTTTGACCTATTTAAAGAAGCAGCAGAGCAAGAGAAAGAGTGGGCAGAATACCTATTCAAAGACGGCTCTATGATTGGTCTGAACAAAGACATTCTTTGCCAATACGTTGAGTACATTACCAACATCCGTATGCAAGCGGTTGGTCTAGGTACTGCTTACCCAGAAGCAACGTCGAACCCAATCCCATGGATCAACGCTTGGTTATCTTCAGATAACGTACAAGTTGCTCCGCAAGAAGCTGAAATCAGTTCTTACCTAGTTGGTCAAATCGACAACGAAGTAAAAGCTGACGACTTTGAAGGATTTGAGCTGTAATGCCGACAATCAAAATCAACAAGCTGACTTCGATTGAATCTAACCCTTCCAACACTCTGTTGGAAACAATGGAGCAAGCTGGGTTAGAACCAGAATACAACTGCCGAGATGGTCACTGCGGTGCATGCCGCTGTACGTTGGATACTGGTGAGGTTGAGTACGTTGGTTTTGCTATGGCTTACACACAAGGCGATGAGATTTTGCCATGCATCTGTAAAGCAAAAACCGATTTATCGCTGAGTAACGTGATTCACAGAAGCAAACAGAAGCGCGCCTAACCTATTCGATTTAAGTTCGTTTGCTTAGTTTTATTTGGTTTCACTTTAGATAGAGTCACATAAGTTCAAACACTTTTAAAAGCAACACTTAATCAAAGATGATAAGTATTAAAAAGGGTCCGCCTCCTATTGGAATGCGGACCCTTTTTCTATTCGTGTCTTTAGGAGCCAAACCAGGTGGTTACTGTTGAGTCAGGTTCAGAGTCACAGAGCCAATGTAACAAGCGCTTCGGCACTCTCCACAGCCATTGCACTTATCTTGAACGACCGTAGGCAACTCCCCATCTTCAATGTGTATCGCACCTGCTGAACACGCGGTTTGGCACGCATTACAATCCATTTGCATGTAGTTATTGCAGCTATCAGCAAAGCTGGGCTTCAAGTCGATATAAGGCGTCACGGTTTGATGAAGCGCGCCAGTCGGACACACTTCACTGCACTTATTACACATCGAACAACTGTTGTAATCCAAATTCAGCAGCGCACTGCCTTCTAGCATCTCAATAACGCTATTCGGACACGCTTGCTCACACAGCCCACAACCGTCGCAAAGACGCTCAAACAGCACCTCATCAACCGCTCTTGGCGGTCTTGCATGCAAGCGCTGTGATATCTCTTCATAACTTGCCGCAGCTTTAACCGGCTTAGAGAGTCGAGTTAAGAAACCACGCCTATTTGAATTTATTTGCTCAGGCATTAGTCGATATATAACTTTTTAGTGGCAACGTTTAAATTATATTCAGATGTTAATTGATTAAGCCAATTTATTACATCGCCTGATAGCTTCTTGTAAAATGATAAATCTGATGCTGCATTTAATTTATCTAAATAAGTAGAAGACCAAGGTAATAAGTGACACTCAAGTAATTCATGGGCTGAATCAATATTATTATTTTCTAACAAATACGCATGGGCGAATAACATTAAACCAAATTGATCTTCTGGCTCTCTTAAACCTGTATCCAATTCAATTTGGTTTAATTCTAGAAACTTTCGATATTCTACAGTCGATGCACCAAACACGACACGGTCTTTATCTAGGTACACAGAACCCCAAGGCGGAGCTGGCATCTCTCCAACGCCTTCAAACAAGCGGCTGAACTCTGCAGCTAGCGCATCTTCCTGTTCGTTTTGAAGTGCCAGTAAACAACCTTCTGATAAGACTTCGCTCTCTACTAGTGCCTGAACAATATCTAATAACTGTTCTTTATTTGTTGCTTGATAAAATAATGAACCGAGCAATTTATGCGTATCAATAATCATTCTTATTTATACCGTCATTGGTTTAACGATAATTATATAAATATGGTTATTTAATTCTTTGATCTATTTTATACATTCGATTCATAATATTTAAATTTCTCTCTTATTTGATGCCAATCAATCAATAATTAGAAATAAAAACATAGAAGCCAAACTACCTATAAAGTGCTAGCTATCAATAACAATAGGCATCTTAGAATGACGAATAAGAAAGAATCTGGGGTAATGAATCTTACTCGAAGAGGCTTCATGAAAGCTTCTTCGGCGGTAGGTAGTGCAGCCGCACTCGCGGGCGGTATCGCTTTACCTTTCAAATCCAAACCAGTAGCGGCTGCGGTTGCTGAGAACGTGGATGAGAAAATCGTATGGAGTGCATGTACGGTAAACTGTGGCTCTCGCTGCCCACTGCGTATGCATGTGCAAAACGGTGAAATCAAATACGTAGAAACAGACAACACAGGTACTGACGAATACGGTCATCACCAAGTGCGTGCTTGTCTACGTGGTCGCTCTATGCGCCGCCGTGTTTACAACCCAGATCGCCTCAAATACCCAATGAAACGAGTGGGCAAACGTGGTGAAGGTAAGTTCAAGCGTATTAGCTGGGAAGAGGCTTTTGATGAAGTCGCTGGCACTATGCAACGCCTTATCAAAGATTACGGTAACGACACTATCTACCTAAACTACGGTACAGGTACGCTTGGTGGTACGGTCACTAAGTCTTGGCCACCAGCTCAAACGTTGATTGCTCGCCTAATGAACCTAAGTGGTGGCTACCTAAACCATTATGGTGACTACTCAACAGCGCAAATCACGAAAGGGTTGAGCTACACCTATGGTGGTTGGGCAAACAACAACTCTTTCTCTGACTTAGAGAACACTCAGCTTAACATCCAATTTGGTAACAACCCTGCTGAGACTCGTATGTCTGGCGGCGGTCTGATCCACCACTACGTAGAAAGCAAAAACAAGTCAAACGCAAGAACAATCATCATCGACCCACGCTACACCGATACTGCCGGTGGCCGAGAAGATCAATGGATCCCAATTCGTCCTTCTACCGATGCTGCATTGGTAGCGGGTCTTGCACACGTGATGATCACTGAAGACCTAGTCGACCAACCATTCTTAGACAAATACTGTGTCGGTTACGATGAGAAAACACTTCCTGCATCAGCACCTAAAAACAGTGACTACAAATCTTACATCCTAGGTTTAGGTGAAGATGGTGTAGAAAAAACGCCTGAGTGGGCTTCTAAGATCACAGGAATTCCAGTTGATACTATCGTTAAACTTGGCCGTGAGATGGGTACAGCGAAGCCGTGTGCTATCCACCAAGGTTGGGGCCTACAACGTACTGCGAACGGTGAGCTAGCTTGTCGTGCAATCGCAATGCTGTCGCTACTAACTGGTTCTGTGGGTGTATCAGGTGGTTCAACAGGCGCTCGTGAAAGTGACATCAATATTCCATTTGTTCGCTTCCCTACCGTGCCAAACCCAGTTGAAACGTCCATTTCAATGTTCATGTGGACAGACGCGATTTACCGTCACCATGAAATGACTGACATCACCGACGGTGTTCGCGGTGCTGAGCGCCTTAAGAACCCAATCAAGATGATCTGGAACTATGCGGGTAACTGTATTATCAACCAGCACTCAGACATCAACAAAACACATGAGATCCTTCAAGATGAAAGCGCATGTGAAATGATTGTTGTGGTTGATAATCATATGACGTCTTCAGCGAAATACGCCGACATCATCCTGCCTGACTTAACAACATCAGAGCAAGACGACTGGTGTATGGATGGTAAAGCAGCGAATATGCCTTACTTTATCTTCGCGCAAAAAGCGATCGAGCCTCAGTTCGAAGCGAAATCTATCTACGAGATGTGTACTCAACTGGCGAAGCGCATGGGCGTAGAAAAAGAGTTCACAGAAGGCCGTACTCAAGAGCAATGGATCGAGCACCTTTACGCAGAAACTCGTAAGAACGATCCAACACTACCAACCTTCGAAGAGATGAAAGAGCTGGGTATCTACAAGCGTAGCTACGACCACCACTACATTGCTTACGAAGATTTCCGCAAAGATCCTGAAGCGAATCCACTGACTACACCAAGTGGAAAAATTGAGATTTACTCAGAGCAACTGGCTGATATCGCGAAGACTTGGAAGCTGAAAGAAGATGAAGTGATCCACCCACTTCCGATTTACGCGGATTCGTTTGAAGGCCATAACGATCCACTAGCAGAGAAGTACCCACTTCAGCTAACCGGTTTCCACTACAAGGCTCGTACGCACTCAACCTACGGCAACGTTGCAGAGATCAAAGCTGCGGCACCGCAAGAGCTGTGGATCAACCCAATAGATGCGAAAGAACGTGGTATTGAAAGCGGCGACATGGTGAGTATTTTTAACGACCGTGGCGAAGTACATATTCCAGCGAAAGTGACACCAAGGATTCTTCCTCGAGTTGTCGCACTAGGCGAAGGTGCATGGTACGCACCCGATGGTCAGAAGATCGACCATGCAGGCTCTATCAACGTGCTGACTACTCAGCGCCCGAGCCCACTTGCTAAGGGTAACCCTCAGCATACAAACCTAGTTCAAATCAAAGCGCTAAAGAAAGCATAAGGTAGGTTGGAATGAAACAATACGGCTTTTACATTGATTCAAGTAAATGCACGGGTTGTAAAACCTGTCAGCTTGCTTGTAAAGATTATAACGATCTAGACATCAAAACCAACTACCGTCGCGTATACGAATACGCAGGTGGCGGCTTCACTCAAGATGGCGATACCTGGGTTCAGAAAGATGTTTTTTCTTACTACCTGTCTATCGCTTGTAACCACTGTACTAACCCAGCGTGTGTGAAAGTGTGTCCTTCGGGCGCAATGCACAAACGTGATGAAGACGGCTTGGTTGTGGTTGACGAGAGTGTGTGTATTGGTTGTCAGCACTGTAGCAATGCGTGTCCTTACGGCGCACCACAATACAATGCAAAGAAAGGTCACATGACGAAATGCGATGGTTGCTACCAACGCGTTTCTGAAGGAAAACAGCCTATCTGTGTTGAGTCTTGCCCACTCCGTGCATTGGAGTTTGGTGAAATCAATACGCTGCGCGAGAAGTACGGCTCTGGTGCCGACGTGGCACCACTGCCATCTTCAACCGAAACGCTACCAAACATCGTGATTAAGCTGAACAAAAACGCGAAGCCTACTGGCGATACCAGTGGTCACCTAGCAAACCCGAAGGAGGTGTAAGATGATTTTTCATGAGTGGTCTTTGATCTTCTTTACGGTACTGGCTCAAACAGCCGTGGGTGGTTACTTACTTATTGGCGCACGTGCACTGGTACTGGGTCATGACGAAGAGAAACTAAACAGCTACAAGGTTCCAATGTTCATTCTGTGGGCATTAATGGGTCTTGGTTTTATGTTCTCGACAACGCACCTGGGCTCTCCACTGCGCGCGTTTAATGCCTTTAACCAACTAGGCTCGGCTTGGTTGTCTAACGAAGTGTTCTTCGGTGCGGCATTCTTCGCAATAGGTGGCCTGCAATGGCTACTATCTGTAATTAAGAAAGGTGGCGTGGCTATCCAAAAAGCACTGATGGTTGGCGCTATGGTATTGGGTGTTATCTTCATGTACGCGATGATCAACGTCTACATGATCAACACTGTACCGACTTGGGACAACATCTACACACCAATGAGCTTCATCATGACGATGGTTGTGGGTGGCTTGCTGCTGTCTCAGTTCGTGATTGTGTTTGCCAACGACAGCCGCTTTACGGTTGACCGCAACATCACCATGCTGGCTGTTATTGCGGTTGCGATCAGCTTGCTTGTAACAGTAGGCAAACTGAACCTAATCGGTGATATCCAAACTTCAGTAGCAAAAGCCTCTGAGTTGGTTGACGGTTTAGGCAGCTATGTGATTCTTCAAGTTGCATTACTGATGGCAAGCTTACTGATTTGGATTCTACCTATGCTCAACAAAGCAAAAGTGAATCCAGTAAACCTAGGTCTAGCATTAGTACTATTCCTGGCTTCAGAATTAATTGGCCGTGGCTTGTTCTACAGCCTACATATGACAAACGGTTTGTAATCACTTACTCAGTTTAACTGCTAGCTACAAAGCTATTCGCCGCTTGTTAGCTTATCTAGAAGGCTAGATACACAAAAGGCCCCACAACCAAATGGATGTGGGGCCTTTTTATTTGTTCTGTTTTAACCTTAGTTCAAGAGGTCTTGGCTCAAGAAAACTTGGTTAGCGACAAGAGCTGCTTACTTAATGATCGCCGAAGGGATAAACATATCCTTCACGCGTTTTAGTGAAGAATAGTCACCAAACATAGGTTTGCTATCTAAATGTCTTCTCAGCATATCTGCCGCAACAGTTTTGATAATGGTACGCGCATCTTCGCGATTGTATTGGCGATAAAACTCGAGCACTTGTCCCCACTCACCCGCTTCGCTCGATAGCGCGATAATGAATGTATTGCCGTCTAACTTGCCCGTCACCAAGGCCAACTCCGTGCCGCACTTTTCTCTGGTTGCGCCCGCCAAGGCAAAAGTCGCCGCTAGTGGGTCACTCTTTTCGAGTTCACTCTCTTTGGGTTCAGCCATTACCCATGAGTGACCAAAGCAATCTTCAACCTGCTCATTCGATTGTAGCCAAGCCGAAAGCGCACCTTTGGTCGACACTTCAGATACAGATAAAGTTTTCTTTCTCTCTGCCATGATATGACCAATATGGTCAATCATCGGCTCATCAACACTGACTACGTTGCTCTCTAGCAGCTTGTACACCATTTGTAGCAGTTTAACGCGCGTTTCTAAGCCAGACTTAGGCCCAAATAGTTTCACCTCAATGAACGGCAGATAAGAGCGATAGCCTAACTCATAGCCTTCAGGCAACTTTAACTGGTCTAACACATCCGAGATACCCGACTCAGATAAGCCGAACGTAAACAAACGACTGCATTCAGAGGCAACCACTTGAGGATACGTGCGAGACAAATCGGGCAGAATTTCAAAGGTCACCATGCGCTTGAATTCACTCGGTACACCTGGCGTGAAATAGAAAGTCGCATCGTTGATTTTCATCTTAAAGCCACATGCAGTGCCGACAGGGTTATCGACAATCTCAGAGCTTGCTGGCAACAAAGCTTGCTTAAGGTTGCTGTCAGGCATCGGCATACCTCGTCCTGAGAACATCTCTTCCATACGATCGAGCCATTCAGGGAACATGACTAACTTTTGATCGGAAGCAGCGGCAGCGGCAGCTGCACTCATGTCATCGGTTGTCGGCCCTAAACCACCATTGACGATAACCACATCATAGTTAAAGCTCAGCATCAGCAGCTCTTCAACCAAAGCATTCATTTGGTCACCCACAGTGGAACGTTTCGCAAGAGCAAAACCGTGCTGATAAAACTCAGCAGACATCCAGGCCGCGTTTGTGTCGACAATGTCTCCATGAAGAACTTCTTCACCTGTACTTAACATTGCGATTTTCGTCATATTACTTCCCTTGTTGTCATAAAAAGACACTGTATTATTTACAAACTAGTCTATGGTTGAATTTAATACATTTCACCTTTCATAAGTATTGACCATGTCTGAACTAAGATTCTTATGAGAAAAGTAATAAAGTATTAGTTCCCTAAATCAGGCATTTAATAGATAATTGTGACTCTGATCAATTCTTAACTTCTCGTGGAGACCCTTGTGTCCAAATCGCCGTCACTAGCAAAGGTTACAGCTGTATTATCAATGTTAATGTCAGTTAGCTCGGCTGCAAGCCAATATGACTTCGACCAGCCAATCAACCTTTCTTACTCGGATGAATGTGCTCAAGATTACTGTGTTAGTGAAAGCTTGTACACCTACAAGCCAAGTAAGAATTATGCATTAAACGAGTCAAGCGATCAGTACGATTTAACGATCGACAAACAACCACTTTACCTGACTGTCAGCGATGGTAAAGATTGGGATTACCTTATGGGTCAAACCTACACTATTCTTGGTTTGAGTGTCGCAACCGTTGGCCTAATGACCCTATTACCTGAAAGTATTACTAAGTGGGACGATGACCAACGCGATATTAGTGCACTAGGTCAGAAGTGGAAGGATAATGTTTCTGCTGGTCCAGTATGGGACCGTGATGAACACTTCTTAAACTACGTAATGCACCCTTATTTTGGTGGTGTTTACTACACTGCAGCTCGACACGCGGGGTACGATGAGTTTGAGTCTTTCCTATACTCTTGGACTATGTCGACATTCTTCTGGGAATACGGTGTAGAAGCGTTTGCTGAAGTACCTTCATGGCAAGATCTCTTCATCACTCCATTCTTTGGTGCGGTTGTTGGTGAAATGATGTTAGAAGCAGAACAAAACATAGTAGCTTCAGGTGGTGAAGTGATGGGCTCTCAAACCATGGGTGATGTGTCTCTATTTTTCCTAAACCCTGTTGGCCATATCCATTACTGGGTAAGTGATGCTTGGGGCGGTGACGCAGAGGTTAACCTGAATACTAACCCTTGGTGGGACAACCAAGATGCCGCTAAATTCGCTTACGATGCTGGCGCACCATATGATTCACAGTTTGTTGGTATGAACTTCAAGGTAACGTTTTGAACCAGTATCCGTGTTACTTGCTAAGCCGTTTACTCGTTGCTTGCTAAGCTTCTGAATCACAAATAGCAGCGACAACTCTTTTAAAAAGCGGCTCTTTAGCCGCTTTTTTGTGCCCTAGCCTTCATTCTCTTTTTTTGTATCGCAGCTTAGTTTCAAAAATTGACACAGGTCAAACATTGTTCGATGTAACCTTCTACACTGAAATTAAAGAACTTTATCGCGTGATATCAAACATTTAATTGGCAACGATTAATCGAAACTTTGGGGGCTGATATGAACAGTACATTTATCGTAAACTTTATCGGAAAAGCATCACCAGCAACAATCAAGCAACTTGCTGCGGTTACTCACGAAAACGACGGAAAATGGCTCATCAGTAAAGTGAATTTTATTGAAGACCAAGTCGCGGGTGTACTCAAAGTTGAACTTCCAGCCATCAACGAATCGATTGTTAAAGAAGCCTTCAGCGCTAATCCGGATCTCATCGTGCAATTTGTCGATTCAGACCATTCACACAATGTCCAAGACACGATACATCACCTTAGACTCGACTCGAACGACCGAGCAGGTATCGTCAACGAAGTAACACATGTATTGGATAGACAAGGAATCAGCATTCTCGATATGGACTGCCACCGAGTCTTTATCGCTGGCGGCGGCGGTGTAAGCTCAAGCCTATTTACTTCCAAGATAGCGGTCAAGCTGCCAATCGAAGTTCAGATCGAAGACGTAGTGAATGAGCTAGAAACGCTTAGCGAAGATACTCGAGTGATAATTGAAGGTTAACTGGTCGCTCTCAATTTTATATTCTATTTTCTGACTAACGGACACTTAAAAACAAAATAGAGCAGCTCATTGGCTGCCCTATTTGTTGTTTTGAACCTAAGACTCGTTACTTAACCGACCATTGTGATAATGAACGTTTGAAGTCTTCATAGCCAAACTCATTCAGCTTTTGAACGTCGCCATTGCTGCGCTCACAGTAGATCGATGGCATCTTCAAACCATTGAACCAGTTCAATTTCACCATGGTGTAACCCGCACTGTCCAACAAGTGAAGCTTTTGACCAATCTTCAACGGCTCATCAAAGCTTGTTTCACAGAACTGATCACCCGCCAGACATGAACACGAACCAATAACGTAGTCATGACTGCCGTTTTCAGACGCTTCTAATACCGATGCTGGTTCATTGTAGATAAGCGTATCAAGACGGTGTGCTTCGGTTGCTGAATCCACAATCGCCGTTTTCTTCACGTTCTCAACGATATCAACCACTGTCACAACTAAGTCTGTTGTTTTAGTGATGATGGCTTCACCCGGTTCAAGGTACATTTGCACGCCGTGCTTTTCAGAAAAGGCTTTTAGTGCAAGGCCAAGTTTCTCGATGTCGTATCCCGGCCATGTGAAGAACACACCACCGCCCATGCTCACCCAGTCTAAATTATCTAAGTGCTCACCAAACTGCTCTGAGATTGAATCAAGCAGGCCGATAAATGCGTCGACGTCTTTGTTCTCACAGTTCATGTGGAACATCACGCCATTAATCTCATCGAAGATCTCAGGTTTGATATGGTCAGCTTGAACACCTAAGCGAGAATATTGACGCGCAGGATTTGCTAAGTCTTGTCCTGCGTAGCTCACGCCCGGGTTTAGACGTAAACCCAGAGACGCTTTGCCCTCAACAATATGACGGTAAGCTTCGAATTGGTTTTGTGAGTTGAAGATCATCTTGTCGCAAATATCCGCGACTTCTCTCACGTCATCTTCGCTGTAACCCACACTGTAAGCGTGCGTTTCACCGCCAAAGGTTTCGTGGCCAAGTTTCACTTCGTATGGACCAGAGCTGGTCGTGCCATCGAGGTAAGGCTTGATGATGTCAAACACACCCCATGTAGAGAAACACTTCAGTGCCAATACCAGCTTCACACCTGAAATCTCTTTCAGCTGCTTGGCTTTCTCTAAGTTCGTAATCAACTTGTCTTCGTTGATCATAAAATAAGGCGTTTTTAGTTCGTTGTTTTGCATGTTAATACCTTGCGGCCCTCGAGTTCACGAAGGCACATGATAATCGAACAAAGCCGACGCAAGAGCGTCGGCTGTAATTATACTCTTGTCAATCATATGACTTTGGATGTAATTCGCAGAACTTTGCCCTTATCACTAGGACAACGCAACGAGGGCAAAGAGCTAGAATTACTTCAAAGTATGGATTAAAGGTAGACCTTGTGTCGGCTCTAGCTCTTGAACGTGCCAGTCTAGACCGATTTCCGGCATGGTTGCTAGGAACGGGTCTGGGTTTAGCTGCTCCATGTTGAACACGCCTTTATCAGCCCATTCGCCACGGAAGAACTGAAGTGCAGCCGTGATTGCAGGAACACCCGTAGTGTAAGAGATCGCTTGGTGCTCTACGTCTTCGTAAGCCACTTCGTGGTCTGCGTTATTGTAGATGAACACGCTGCGCTCTTTGCCGTCTTTCTTACCTTGAACCCAAGTACCGATACACGTTAAACCTGTGTAGCCCGGAGCCAAAGACGTTGGGTCTGGCAGTAGTGCTTTAAGAACATGAAGAGGTTGAACGACAGTGCCGTCATGCAGTGTTAGCGGATCTGGGCTAAGAAGACCGATATCACACATGCAGTTGAAGTAGTTCAGGTAAGCATCACCAAAGCCCATCCAGAATTCGATGCGCTTAGCTGGGATGAATTCCTTCATTGAACGAACTTCATCGTGCGCCATTGAGTACACTTTGTGAGAACCACAGTTAGGGAAATCAAACTCAAGCATACGAGAGTGACAAGGTACTTGTTTCCACTCTTCATTTTCCCAGTAGAAAGAATCGCCTTGAATCTCAAGCATGTTGGTTTCTGGGTCAAAGTTAGTCGCAAACTTCTTACCGTGGTCGCCTGCGTTTACGTCCATTACGTCGATCGTATCGATCTCATCGAACAGGTGCTTAACCGCGTGCGCTGCAAATACTGAAACCACGCCTGGATCGAAACCCGCACCAAGGATACCTGTGATGCCTGCCTCGGCAAACTTCTCACGGTAGCCCCACTGCCAATCGTAAGCTTGTGGTACTTGTTGGCCTTCAGAACATAGGTCAACCGCTACCGATGTATCTAGGTAAGATACTTTTGCTTGGTAACACGCTTCCATGATCGCCATGTTTACCCAAGGAGGACCAGCGTTGATGACTAGGTCTGGTTTCACTTCGTTAATCAGAGCAACAAGTGCATCAACATCGTCAGCATTTACTGCGCGAGCTTCTAGTTTTTTAGTTGAATCTTTAAGGTTGTTTTTACCTTTAATCGATTCGATGATTTTTTCACACTTCGCGATTGTGCGAGAAGCGATTGTGATATCACCCAGTACTTCGTTATTTTGTGCTGCTTTATGTGCAACAACCCAACCAACGCCGCCTGCACCAATTTGTAGAATAGCCATAGTATTAATTACCCTTGTTGTTCTGCTAGCTCAGTGGCTAGAGTTTGAATTTTGTTAATTAGAGATTTGAAATCTGATGTCTTTAAGCACGGGTTCAAGATAGTGAATTTAAGCGCGCTCTTACCATCGACGACCGTTTCACCAAGCACCGCAACACCACGAGTCAGCGCTTCCAGTCTTAGCGTTTGATTCAGTTTGTCTAAATCTAGCTCACCGTTTGCTGACGGCTTATTGTTCGGCTTAGATCGGAACAGCACTGTTGATAGTGAAGGCTCCGCGAGTAGCTCTAAGTCAGCTTGGTTTTGAATCAGGTCTGCCACTTCTAGCGTTTGCTCAAGAAGATGGTCGTACATATCGCCCAACTGCTTTGGCCCAACGCTTTGCATCGTCATGAAGACTTTCAATGCATCAAAGCGCTTGGTTGTTGCAATGGACTTGTCGACTAAGTTCGGCAGCTCATCGTGTTCACGGTTTAGGTAATCGGCGTGATGCAGAAGGTACTTAAAGTTCGCTTTGTCTTTCAACAACACCGCGCCGCAGCTGATTGTTTGGTAGAAAAGCTTATGGAAGTCGACACTCACAGAGTCAGCTTTTTCGATGCCCTTTAGACGAGCTTTATGGCTACTTAAGATAAGCGCGCCACCGTAAGCACTGTCGACATGGAACCAAAGGCCTTGTTGGTTTGCGATATCTGCAATCGCATCAAGGTCGTCGATAGCGCCGTGATCGGTTGTACCCGCCGTACCGACTACAGCAAAAGGAATTAGGCCTTGAGCTTTAAGTGCTTTGATTTCTGCGTCTAATAAATCCGGTTTGATGGTGCCATTAGCGTTTGTTTCAACACAGCACACCGCGCTCTCGCCTAAACCAAGTAGTGACGCAGATTTTTGAACCGTGAAGTGAGATTTGTTTGAACACAAGATGCGAAGCTTGCTTGCATACTCTGGTAAACCCAACTTTTGGATAGAATGACCATTGTGCTTATCCGCAACCCAGTCTCTCGCAAGCAATAAACCCATTAGGTTACTTTGCGTGCCGCCACTGGTGAAAACGCCGTCCGCTTGATCGCCAAGTTGGTATTTGTCACACATCCAATCCACCACACGCTGCTCAACATAAGTCGCCGCAGATGCTTGGTCCCATGAATCCATTGATTGGTTCAAGGCCGCGATAATTGATTCCGCAGCGACTGATGCCATAAGAGGAGGAGTGTGAAGGTGTGCAATACAGTCAGGATGTTGCACAAAAATAGAGTTAGCTGCAACTAAGTCAGCAGTGCTGTCCACAACATCAACTAAAGCGTGTTGGTTGTTGTCTAGGTCGACAGCCTTGATTGCTGCCTCTAGCACTTTTGGTTCTAGACCTGAGTATGGCGTTTCAACCTGCTCAAACACCGCTTTCATTGCTTGGGTGGTTTGGTTCATTACGTTTGCGAATTCGTCGCTACCGCCTAGGCCGGTGTGAATGAAATGCTTGTTCCACTCTTGGTTTGCCTGCTCACTTGAAGCTTGATCTTGTTGAACACCTCCGCCTACCGCAATGATGGCTTCTTCCATTACACGCAATGCAAAATCAATCTGCTCAAAAGAGATAATCATCGGTGGTAGGAAACGAATCACAGAACCATCACGCCCACCCTTTTCAACCATCAAGCCACGTTCTAATGCCGCGCGTTGAATCGCTAGGGTGAGCTCGCCGTCAGATTCCGGCTCACCAAATTTGTTGAGCTCGCCGTTTGGTTGCTTGATCTCAGCGCCAAGCATTAGGCCTTTACCACGTACTTCAGCAATACAGCTCACGCGAGATTGAATCTTCTCTAACCCGTGACGTAGGTATTGGCCTGCAATGTTCGCGTGCTCAACCAAACCATCACGTTCGATGATTTCCAACGCTTTAGCGCCAGACACCATTGCCAGTTGGTTACCACGGAAAGTACCCGTGTGCTCACCCGCTTTCCATGTATCGATGCTCTTATCGAATACAAGCAGCGACATAGGCAGTCCGCCACCGATCGCTTTAGACAAACATAGGATATCAGGGTTAACACCCGACTCTTCAAATGCGAATCGATGACCAGTTTTACCCACACCACACTGAATTTCATCAAAGATCAGTAAGATGCCGTGTTCATCACAGATACGACGTAGACCTTGTAACCAAGAAGCAGGAGCCGGAATCACACCGCCCTCTCCTTGCACAGGCTCTACGATCATCGCGGCTGGTTTCATGATACCTGACTCGTCGTCATTCAACATGCGCTCAATGTAACGAATGCTCGCGTTAGCACCCGCTTCACCGCCAATGCCAAACGGACAGCGTAGGTTGTATGGAAAAGGCATAAAGTGCACGTCAGACATCAAGCCGCTACGACGTTCTTTAGTGCCGAGGTTACCCATCATGCCCATGGTACCGTTAGTCATGCCATGGTAAGCACCACGGAAAGCAAACATGGTATTACTACCTGTAGTTTGCTTCGCGAGCTTGATAGCCGCTTCTACAGCATCAGCGCCTGATGGGCCACAGAATTGAAGAACCGCATTATCTGAAAAATCTTGAGGAAGAAAAGCTTTAACTCGCTTGATAAACGTCTCTTTTGCTTGAGTCGTGATATCAAGAGTTTGGTATGGCAGACCGGAATCGAGTTGGTCTTTGAGTGCTTGGTTAATCTCTGGGTGGTTATAACCCAAAGAAAGTGTACCTGCACCGGCTAGGCAATCGAGAAAGATCTGGCCACGAGTATCTTCAACTAAGGCACCACATGCTCGCTTAATAGCAATAGGAAGGCGTCTTGGGTAAGAACGAACATCCGACTCATGCTGTTCTTGCTCGAGCAAAATAGCGTCAGGTGTTAGGTCGTAAGTGCCCTCTACGATAGGAACCATAGTTGAAAATGAATTTGCGATAGTATTGATATCGGCTTCAAAGGCAGTAGTCATAAAAGTCCCCTTGAATGTGTTGATACTCATCTCACCAGACGCAATTCCACTATAACTCTTTGTTTATATTAGAGAGTTCATGATGAAGTAGGTGCATTGTCTAGACAATGAGATATAGCTGTACGCTCGTATAAGTCAAATGACGAACACGAAATTAGGCCGTCTTAGACAGCGATAAATTGTTAACGTAAGCTCAAGGTTCAGTAATGCTACTGTTTTGAAGAATTGGACATTTTTGCAGGATCGGACAGCTATGAAGCGCTAGTCCCTTTGGAAATGCAGAGCTGATTAGCAATGTTGTAGTTAGTGTGTTCAATGTTGGGTTTCCCATTAACATGGCGAATGGCGCCATAAGTATCCCGTCTATCAGCTAAAGGACTAGCCAATACCTACCCTACGTAATGTCCCAATCAGCAAGAATGGTCATTACGCGTATCCCCCAGAAGCAATCATGGTTCTTTTTGAACATCAGCCATTCCGAGATTAAGCGGGAAAGTAACATAAAGTGAAATGAACTATCAATAATTTTTAATGATGGCTTCATAAATACAAGATTTGGTTGGGTGATTAGTTTAAATATCGATATTTAAGTGTCAATTTTTTGAGGATAACGAGAAATTAAAATAGCAGAAAACAAAAAAGCCCGAACATTTCTGTTCGGGCTTTCTAATTTGGAGCGATACATCGGGTTCGAACCGATGACCTCAACCTTGGCAAGGTTGCGCTCTACCAACTGAGCTAGTATCGCATTTGCTTTATCGAGATAAAGACTTTAATAGATGGTGCCCCGGGCCGGACTTGAACCGGCACAGCGCGAACGCCGAGGGATTTTAAATCCCTTGTGTCTACCAATTCCACCACCAGGGCACGCAATTCTTTATTGCGATGCCGATTACTGAAAAGTAAAACACCATCTTAATGCTGACGCCAATCAACACTACAAATTTTGGAGCGATACATCGGGTTCGAACCGATGACCTCAACCTTGGCAAGGTTGCGCTCTACCAACTGAGCTAGTATCGCAATTGCATTCGTGCTACTTGCTCTCTATTGTAAATAAAAAGAGTAGTTAGAATGGAGGCGCCTCCCGGAGTCGAACCGAGGTCCACGGATTTGCAATCCGCTGCATAGCCACTCTGCCAAGGCGCCTTAGTAACTCCAACCGAATCGCTCACTGCCATCCTCTTGGGTACGGGATGCATTTTACGGATTCAGACGATTGAGTCAATATTATTTTTTGTATTTTTAATTCGTTTGAATAGATTTCATACGAAACAGCCCAAATAGCTGACTTTATGATCAAAACACACTGGGAACAGGTTATTCAAAGGAGATCTATATCACATTAGATATCCACTATTGATAACTTAACCTGAGGTTTAAGATCAAAAAAGCGAGCCTCAGCTCGCTTTCTTATCAATGATGTTTTTCATCTAACAAATCATCTTTGGCGGCCATCAAGTATTGTGCCATAGACCAGTAAGTTAGAAGCGTTGCAGCATAGAGCGTAATATAACCAACCCAAACCATCCAATCGTCATAGCGCCAAATAAGTACCCATAACGCGAACATTTGAGAAACTGTTTTCACCTTACCAACCCAAGACACAGCAACACTTGCACGTTTGCCGATTTCCGCCATCCATTCTCGAAGCGCGGAAATAATAATTTCGCGACCAATCATGGTTACCGCTGGAATAGTAATCCAAATTGAGTGGTAGTGTTCAGTAATAAGAATAAGAGCAGTCGCAACAAGTACCTTGTCAGCGACAGGATCAATAAATGCACCAAAGCGAGAGGTTTGTCCAAGCTTGCGTGCCAGCATGCCATCTAGCCAATCAGTGAAGCCCGCAACCCAAAAAACCATTGCAGCAGCAAAGGGAGCCCATTCATAAGGTAAGTAAAAAACCACAACGAAAACGGGAATCAGAAATAGTCGCAGTAAGGACAAAATGTTAGGTATATTTAAACGCATTTTATTAGGCTCTTATTAATCGCGCGTCAATGGTGCGGGATTTTTACTATTGTTTCAATGCTTGATAAATATTTTCTGCCAAAGAATGACTAATGCCCGGCACTTTGGTTATTTCTTCGACAGTTGCACGTTTAAGTTCTTGTAAGCCCCCCATATATTTCAGTAATGCTTGGCGACGTTTTGGTCCTACGCCTTCAATTCCTTCCAGTGCACTGGTTCGACGCGTCTTGCCTCGTTTCGCCCTGTGGCCAGCAATCGCATGATTATGGCTCTCGTCACGGATGTGTTGAATTAGATGCAACGCTGGCGCATCGCTGGGCAAGTTAAATTCTTCGCCTTCTAAGGTCACTAAGGTTTCTAGGCCAGGCTTACGAGTCACCCCTTTCGCAATACCCATCATTCTTGGTCTAACTGGCCAATCTCCCCAGTATTGAGAAATAATCTCATAGGCACTATTTAACTGCCCTTTACCGCCATCAATAAAGATGATGTCTGGAATCTTATCGACATCAAGCTGCTTCGAATAGCGTCTCTCCAGCGCCTGAGCCATCGCAGCGTAGTCATCGCCGCCTGTAATATCCGTGATGTTGTAGCGACGGTATTCCGGTTTAACGGGTCCTTCTGGATTGAATACCACACAAGAAGCTATCGTGCTTTCCCCCATGGTGTGGCTAATATCGAAACACTCCATGCGTTTGATAGCATCCATCGACAGCACCTCTTGAAGCTCTTTAAAGCGCTGATTGATCGTCATCTTGTGATTAATCTTGGTAGTTATTGCCGTTAATGCATTGGTATTTGACAGCTTAAGGTAACGGCCTCGAGTCCCTGAAGGATTGGAGTTGAAGTGTATCTTTCGACCTGCGACTTCACACAATGCTTCTTGAATAGGTGCGACATCATCCATCAAATCGGCATTTAAAATTAAACGAGTCGGGATGGTTCTCGCTTCATTGTGCGCTAGATAATACTGGCTTAAAAAACTCGAAAAAACTTCTTCTCTCACCGTATTGTGGGGAATTTTAGGGAAATGGCTTCGGCTACCTAAGACTTTACCTTGGCGAATCATCAAGATGTGAATGCACGCCACGCCATTCTCTTGGGCAAATCCCAACACGTCCATATCTTCCATAGAATCGTCAGATACATACTGCTGCTCTTGAACGCGTCTGATCGCTTGGATTTGATCGCGAAAAGCAGCCGCTTGTTCAAAACGAAGCTCTTGGCTCGCCTTGTCCATCTTGTCGATAAGTGTTTCAAGAACTAGCTTATCTTTCCCCTGCAGGAACAGGCGAACGTAGTCGATAAGTTCACTGTACTCTTCATCAGAGATAATTGAACTGACACATGGCGCAGCACAACGACCAATCTGATACATCAAGCATGGGCGTGTTCTGTTGGCATAAACCGTATCTTCACACTGACGAGCAGGAAAGATTTTTTGTATTAAGTGTAGAGTCTCGCGCACAGCGCCGGAATCAGGATAAGGACCAAAGTATTCGCCCTTTTTCTTCTTAGCACCACGATGCATCGACAAACGAGGGTGTTTGTGACCGCTAATAAAAATATAAGGATACGACTTATCATCACGTAGCAGTACATTGTATTTAGGTAAGTATTGCTTGATGTAGTTGTGCTCGAGGATAAGAGCTTCTGTTTCCGTATGCGTGACAGTGACATCAATTTTGGCAATATTACTGACCAAAGCACGTGTTTTTTCACTGTCGACTTTTTTACGGAAATAACTGGAAAGGCGTTTTTTGAGGTTCTTAGCTTTACCGACGTAAATAACAACAGCCTCGGCGTTATACATTCGATAAACGCCAGGCTGTTCTGTTACTGTCTTAAGGAATGAGACAGAGTCAAACAAGTTAGTCACTATACGATCTCAGTGTTAAAGGGTCTCAGTGTCTAGCATTCCATGTCTAATCGCTAAATGCGTCAGCTCTACATCGCCACTGATATCCAGTTTACTGAACAAACGGTAGCGGTAACTATTGACTGTTTTAGGGCTTAGATTGAGTTGTTCTGAAATATCCGTCACTCTCTGACCTTTGGTAATCATCATCATGATTTGCAATTCACGTTCAGATAAGTCGGCGAATGGATTTTCAGACGCAGGCGAAAACTGGCTCAAAGCCATCTGCTGCGCAATTTCTGGTGAAATGTATCGTTGGCCGCTATTCACCACTCTAATGGCATTGACCATTTCATCCGGACCTGCCCCTTTAGTAAGGTAACCAGCAGCTCCAGCTTGCATCACTTTAGTTGGAAACGGATTTTCCGTATGAACAGTTAAAACAATGATTTTAACATCAGGGTTGAAGCGCAAGATCTTCTTGGTTGCTTCTAAGCCACCAATACCAGGCATATTCATATCCATCAAAATGACATCTGTATTGTTAGTACGACACCATTTTGCAGCATCTTCACCGCTTTCAGCTTCCCCTGCTACGTTCATTCCACGGACGTCTTCAATAATACGTCGTATCCCTGTGCGAACCAGCTCGTGATCATCTACAAGGAAAACATTTATCAAACTTGTATCTCCACACTATTAATTGGCTCTGCAACCACTGTGTCATTTCATCTGTTTGAAACAATTAAACAAAGGAACAGTGAATCGCAGCATTGAGTACATCTTAACTTAATTAGTAAAAAAAAGCTCTGTTGAATATGTGCTGAAATGCGAACTTTAGCAAGTACTTATTTATAAATAAGACAGCTAAAACAACAAGCTTTTGCTAAAAATCAACTAGTTAAAACAATTCCAATAAAATTACATAAGATAAAGATATTTTCAATACCATTGAATAATCATTCGTGACAATTTCACTTTTTTGCTTATACAGTCCCGTTATTCAACGCTATTAACGATAAATTAATGACTATTTGGCCAGCCTATTGTGCGAAATTCAGCGCTAGATGGTAGTATTCGATTCCCAGTTTCAATAGGTTACTACATTGGATATTCAGCAAGGCTTTGTACTCACAAGACAAGCGAGAGATTTTTCAGGGCGCACACAAATCGATTTGTGGCTAAGTACCCCTCAAGGCCCTACTCTGCTGACAATTCAAAATGAAAAGCCTGTATTTTTTGTCGCTCAATCTGATGTGCCAGCGTGTCAGGCTATTGCAGCGAAAGAATCGATAGACTGCCAATTTAAGCCTTTAGAACTCGCGACCTTCGAACAAACGCCTCTTGCAGCTTGTTACACCTCGCTATCAAGAAACAGCTTCGGCTTAGCGCAAGCTTTCCATAACGAAGAAATCCAAACCTTTGAAAGTGACATCCGGCTTGCCGACCGATTCTTGATGGAACGCTTTATCAAAGGCAGCATCGAATTCACGGGCACGGTTGTACAAAAGAACCAGCATCGCAGAGTCTCAAACGCAAAATGCCGCTCAGGAAACTACGTACCTAGATTATCAATAGTCTCGCTAGATATTGAGTGTTCAGAAAAAGGCGTGCTTTACTCCATCGGTTTAGATAGCCCAATGGATAGCCGAGTGATCATGGTCGGCGAACCACAAGAAGCAGACACCAACATCCAATGGGTTACCAACGAAAAAGCGCTGCTCGAAGCCATGATTAGATGGTTTTCAGAATTTGACCCTGACATCATCATTGGTTGGAACGTCATTGATTTCGACTTTAGGCTACTGCACAAACGTTCAGAATGGAATGAAGTGAAGCTCAACATTGGTCGAGACAACCAACCGAGCTTCTTTCGCTCTTCAGCACAAAGTCAGCAAGGCTTTATTACCATTCCTGGCCGCGTTGTTTTAGATGGCATTGATATGCTAAAAACGGCAACCTACCACTTCCGTTCTTGGTCACTGGAGTCGGTATCGCAAGAACTGCTCGGCGAAGGCAAAGACATTCATAATGTTCATGACCGTATGGATGAGATTAACCGGATGTTTAAATTCGATAAGCCTTCACTCGCCAAGTACAACCTTCAAGATTGTGTGTTGGTAAACAGAATCTTCGACCACACTCACCTACTCGACTTCGCCATTGAGCGCTCGCGATTAACCGGTGTCGAACTTGATCGTGTTGGCGGTTCTGTTGCTGCTTTTACTAATTTATACCTACCTCAGATACACAGAGCGGGTTATGTCGCGCCTAATCTAGAGCCTGAGAATTGGATCGCTAGCCCGGGGGGATACGTGATGGATTCTATCCCCAACCTTTACGACTCTGTATTAGTACTCGATTTTAAGAGTCTATATCCATCTATCATTCGCTCGTTCCTCATCGACCCAATGGGACTAATTGAAGGGTTGAAGTTAGAGCTAGGCTCAAAAAATGGTCAGGCCGTGGCTGGGTTTCGGGGTGGTCAATTCCACCGTACAAAGCACTTCCTTCCAGAGATGATTGAAAACCTCTGGGCAGCACGTGACGTTGCTAAGAAGAACAACGAAAAAGCATTCTCTCAAGCCATTAAGATCATCATGAACTCGTTTTATGGTGTACTAGGTTCGTCTGGTTGTCGTTTCTTCGATACCCGCTTAGCCTCATCGATCACCATGCGTGGTCATGAAATCATGAAGCAAACCAAAGTACTTATCGAAGATAAAGGCTATCAAGTTATCTATGGAGATACCGATTCAACCTTTGTGTCTCTGCACGGAAGTTATGACCAACAGCAAGCCGATGAGATTGGCCATACGCTAGTTGCGTACATTAACAATTGGTGGACTAATCACCTCAAAGAGACCTACAACCTAACCTCCATGCTTGAATTGGAATATGAAACTCACTACAGCAAGTTTCTGATGCCAACAATTCGCGGTTCAGAAACAGGCTCGAAGAAACGCTATGCCGGTCTAATCAATCAAGGCGACCAAGAAAAGATCATTTTCAAAGGACTTGAGAGTGTACGAACTGATTGGACACCGCTCGCGCAGCAGTTCCAACAAACCTTGTATGAAATGGTGTTTCACGACCAAGATCCAACGGACTACGTTAGGCAGTTTGTGAATGAAACCGCAGCCGGTGAGCACGATGATTTACTGGTTTACCAAAAACGTTTACGCCGTAAGCTATATGAGTATCAAAAAAACATTCCGCCACAAGTTAGAGCTGCAAGAATGGCCGACGAAATCAATGCTCAGCTCGGCCGTCCGCTTCAATATCAAAACAAAGGGCGTATTCAATATGTGATTACTCAGAATGGCCCTGAGCCCAAAGAGTATTTAAAGAGTGGTATTGATTATCAGCATTACATCGACAAGCAGATTAAACCAGTCGCAGAGGCTATATTGCCCTTCATCGGTTTGGATTTTGAAAGAGTCAGTGGTCAACAATTAGGTCTTTTCTAGCGCTAATTTCAAAGCGCCATAAAAACAAAAAGCAGAAGTATGTTCAGTTCATTCTGCTTTTTACATCAATTAATGGGTGACATAGCCTTATCCAATTCGAAATTCCGTTTTCTGATACTGCTTAACCAGCCAGTCTCCAAAACCATCCAGAATGCCGATCACTGAACGCTTAGGAATCGATCTTCCAGAAAGTAATATACCCAACCTTTGGATCTCGACTTCTTTATCTGGATGATACTTCAAGAACTGTTGGCCGCATTCGACAGGATCATCAAACCAATATTTATCGCGATACATCACCAAGGAGTAGCTCGCTCTTAGAAGCTTCTTAGCAATGATCACTTGCGCGGCCACTTGTTGTTCTGGCGTGGTTGCTCGGGCAATCTTGTTGCGATACACCGCTAGCCAGTTTTCCGCATCCATATTCCAATGCTTAGCAATTTCCCAACTCGTTTCAAAATCACCATAGCAATCCGATAAGTCTTCACCGTGCACACAGACAGCCAAATGCTTGAGCATAAAACCCCATGTGAAGATGTTGTCAAAATCGACGACCTCGCTAACCAAGGTCGTTTTAATCGCCACTTGAGTGACTTGTGGGAAGCTCTTTTGGAAGCGCCATTTGATAGTGTTCAACAAGGTGGTTCGTTGTTCTGGAAAAGAACGATGGGTAACCACAACCACATCTAGATTCGAACGACCAACAACGGCTTGCTTGCGTGCCACACTGCCATAAATGTAAACACTGTGCAGATTAGAACCTAGCCCACCTTTTAGAAAGGTAATCAGATCGTTAATCACAGGTTGGAATTCAGGTTGAAATGGCTGTGTTGGGTCAATAACAGGTAACTGCATAGGTCGTTTCGGTCAATAAAGTAATGATTTAACTGTGACTCTATGATCGCTTAGGTGACTTTATGATTCAAGCTATTCCTATTTATAGCATCTCCGAGATATAATCAGCGGATAGACCCACTAAGGAAAAACACAAAATGCCTAGAGCAAGTGAAATTAAGAAAGGTTTTGCGATCAACGTTGATGGCAAAACAATACTGGTTAAAGATATCGAAGTAACAACACCTGGTGGCCGTGGCGGTCAAAAGATTTACCGCTTCCGTGGTAGCGATGTAGCAACTGGCGTTAAAACAGAAGTTCGTCACAAGGCTGACGAAATTGTTGAAACTATCGACGTTACTAAGCGCGCAGTCATGTTCTCTTACGTAGATGGTAACGAGTACATCTTCATGGATAACGAAGATTACACGCAATTCATCTTCAACGGTGAAACTATCGAAGACGAACTAATGTTCATCAACGAAGACACTCAAGGCCTGTACGCGATCCTTATCGACGGCAACGCTGCGACTCTAGAGCTACCAACTTCAGTTGAGCTTATTATCGAAGAAACTGACCCTTCAATCAAAGGGGCATCTGCTTCTGCTCGTACTAAGCCAGCTCGTCTGTCTACAGGCCTTACTGTTCAAGTTCCTGAGTACATCGCAACTGGCGACAAAGTTGTTGTGAACACAGCTGAACGTAAATACATGAACCGCGCAAGCTAAGATACTTATTATGACCGAAGCTAACGACCTAATGTCTTACGACGACGCAATTGACACTGCATACGACATCTTTCTAGAGATGGCACCTGATAACCTAGAACCTGCAGACGTAATACTTTTCACTGCTCAGTTTGAAGATCGTGGCGCTGCAGAACTTGTTGAAACTGGCGATGATTGGGTTGAACATGTTGGCTTTGAAGTCGACAAAGAAATCTACGCTGAAGTACGCATTGGTCTTGTGAATGAAGCCGATGACGTTCTAGACGACGTATTTGCTCGCATGCTAATCAGCCGTGATCCAGACCATAAGTTCTGTCACATGCTGTGGAAACGCGACTAGTACCGCTGTTGACTCTCCTTGCATGAATAAACAAGTATTCATGTACGTGAGTTAAAAGTTAGCCGAGCCCATTGCTCGGCTATTTTTATCGCGCTATTTCTCATCGTGACTACCCACTTTCATCATCAACGTTAGATTCACTGATTATGACCAAAGCAAAAACAGACACACAATCAAAAGGCTATGCCTGCATTGGCCTAGTTAACCCAAAGACGCCTGAAAACGTAGGCTCAGTAATACGAGCGGCGGGCTGCTACGGCGCCAACTCTGTGTTTTACACGGGCACACGCTACGACCACGCGCGAAAATTCCATACCGATACCAAAGAGAAGCACCTAGCGCTGCCTCTAATTGGTGTTGAAGACTTGAAAAGCATTATTCCAGTAGGCTGCATACCTGTTGCTGTCGATCTGATTGAGGGCGCAAAGCCTCTACCTGATTACAAGCATCCACCAC
Source organism: Vibrio sp. RW (assembly GCF_027587105.1). NCBI lineage: Bacteria > Pseudomonadati > Pseudomonadota > Gammaproteobacteria > Vibrionales > Vibrionaceae > Vibrio > Vibrio sp. RW. The sequence goes on along the minus strand of NZ_JAPPTM010000005.1, from coordinate 139,169 downwards.
GTGCGTTTTACATCTTTGGCCCAGAAGACGGCACACTAAAGAAAGAGATCACTGACTTCTGTCGTGAGACAATTTACGTCCCAACTAATGGTTGTATGAACCTAGCCGCATCAGTGAACGTTGTGCTTTACGATAGATTAGCGAAGGGCGATAACTTTTCGAATCATAAGTAGAAGATACGAGATACGAGATACGAGATACGAACAGATTATAGATGCGCGTACACGAAGGGCACGCTTACTGTCGTTTATGGCAACATATTTTCGATACTCGGTTACTCGCATCCCGCATCTTCTATTTCTTCAGATGTAAAAAAACCTGCTCAGTTAGCAGGTTTTTTAGTATTCAGTGTTTCAGCTAATAAAGCGTTACGTTAATAACTTACGCGATTACTGACGTGTTCTTGGCTTAGCTGGTTTAGCCGGACGACCATTGTTCATCTTAGGCTTGCTTTTGTTAGCCTGAGGCTTACCTTTAGCAGCTGGAGCACTACGACCTGAATCAGGTGTTGTAGTACCACGAGTCGCTGGCTTCTTACGCTTAGACTGGTTGCTACGGCCTTTTGGTGCATTTGCACGCTCTTCGTGACGCTTAACAGCACGACGAATTTTTTGGCTACGAGAACGCTCACGCTTACGAGAAGTGTTTGAAGGATCAAGATCCAACAAAGTTTCTTTCTCTGGGTTGAGCTCAACCAACTGACGTAGGTAGTTAACTTCTTGAAGATCTAGTTCTTTCCAACCGCCGCGAGGCAGTTTCTTATCAAGGTAGATATCACCGTAACGTACACGCTTCAAACGGCTTACTGTTGTATCTTGTGATTCCCAAAGACGACGAACCTCACGGTTACGGCCTTCGTTAATCGCTACGTAGAAAGTATGGTTCATACCTTCACCGCCGGCGTAGACTACATCTTCGAAACGAGCCATGCCGTCTTCTAATTCTACGCCTCGAGTTACGTTTTTAACTTTTTGCTCAGTCACTTCACCAAATACACGTACTAGGTATTCACGCTCAACTTGACGGCTTGGGTGCATTAAACGGTTTGCAAGTTCACCATCAGTAGTGAAAAGCAAAAGACCCGATGTATTGGCATCAAGACGACCAACTGAAATCCAACGAGACCCACGGATTTTAGGTAGACGATCGAAAACAGTACGGCGGCCTTCAGGATCGTGACGAGTACAAAGCTCACCTTCAGGTTTGTAGTATGCAAGTACACGACAAACTACTTCTTCAGAAGCTTTACCAGAGACAGTGTGACCATCGATACGGATCACTGAGTTCTCGTCTTCAAGACGTTCACCCAATTTCGCCACTTGACCATTAACACTAACACGACCAGATTTGATTAAACCTTCTAGTTCACGACGAGAGCCGTGACCAGCTCGCGCTAAAACCTTCTGTAATTTTTCGCTCATTTACTCTTTTCTACCTAATTGTCGTCTTCACAGACGTCGAATGAATTTTTCGCGACCAAATCGCGGTCGCGTATTATCGCAAATAACCCGCCAAAAAGCACTTGTTATTTACTATGGCAGGTTCTCTGTATCGTTACAGACTGTTAATCAGTAAATCGATTATTCAAACGGCGCTGGATCACCGGCACCACGACGTAAAATCACGGCGTCATCGTCACTGAAGTCAATAACGGTCGTTGGTTGTTCGCCCAAGTATCCGCCATTCAAGATGACATCAACGGCGTGCTCAAGGCTGTCACGAATCTCTTCAGGATCCGACTCCGTCGTCTCGTTACCAGGCAGGATCAGTGACGTCGACATCAGGGGTTCGCCCATCGCTTCCAAAAGGTCAAGTGCAATCTTATTGTCTGGTACACGAATACCAATGGTTTTACGTTTCGCGTTCATTAAACGCTTTGGCACTTCTTTGGTCGCTTTAAAAATAAACGTGTAAGCACCTGGCGTATGCGCCTTAAGCAGACGGAAAGCCACGTTATCTACTCGTGCATAAAGTGACAATTCAGACAGGTCACGACATAACAAAGTGAAGTTGTGTTTATCGTCAATACGGCGAATTTTACAAATACGTTCAAGTGCTTGTTTGTTCTCAAGCTGACAACCCAGTGCATAACCGGAATCTGTTGGATAAACCACTACACCGCCATTGCGAATGATAGCAACCGCTTGGCTGATTAAACGCGCTTGTGGGTTATCTGGGTGTACATAAAAAAACTGGCTCATTGTTGATCCTCGTTATCGAATCTCTCGACTCTATCATCAGAAGGAGCTGGTTCACCTAAATACTGTCATTAGTATCAGATGGTGACACCGTTTGAAACTCCCAATCTTTCCATACTTCTTCGACCCCAGAAGGTAGCCAGAGATTACGTCCAAGTTCCATCCACGGAGACGGATAATGGAAGTCACTGCCTTGGGAGGCTAATAGTTTGTATTGTATAGCATAATCCGCAAGTGTGCGCCTTTCTTGTTGCGCTTGCTGAGGTTGAGCAACTTCCATAGCGTCACCATTTGCTTCAACAAATGCTGCGAGAAGGCGCTTAACCCACTTCGCGGTGAGGCCATATCTTCCAGGGTGTGCTAGCACAGCTTGTCCACCTGCCGCATGAATCGCCGTTACGGCGTCACTCATTGAGCACCACGTTGGTGGTACATAACCTGGATTGTTGCGAGTCAAAAACTTTTTAAACACTTGCTGCATGGTTTTCGCGTAGCCATTATCGACTAACCATTTAGCAAAGTGAGCACGAGTGATAGGCGCATCACCTGCAATTAGTTTAACTTCTTCTAGCACCCCTTCTCGGGTCGCCTTTTCGAGTCGTTGAGCAATCATCTCAGCACGCCCAATACGATGAAGCTTTTGCTGTTCAATTAACGTTTTCAATTCTGGCGATTCAGGATCGACGTTTAACCCAACAATATGGATATCTTTGTTTTGCCAAACGGTTGAAATCTCGATTCCGTTAATCAACTGAATAGGAAGATTGTTGTCAGCAATATAGTTGCGTGCTTCCGCAAGCCCATCAGTCGTATCATGATCTGTAATCGCTAACGCTTCGATGTTAAAGCCTAGCGCTCGGTCAATCAGTTCAGGTGGAGTAAGTCGGCCATCTGAGGCTGTTGTATGACTATGTAGATCAATTCTCATATATTCTTTTTCATTGTTTTCAATTTTTATCGTTATATTTGTGTCAACACACTTGACCTGCAAGAGTAAAACTAGTTAACTAGTACACAAATACGAAGTATCACATTTAATAGGTTCACTATGTTACAAGAATTTAACCAGTACCATAAAGACAAAGTTTTAGAACTTTCTTCAGCAGAAGCAAGTTCTGAGCTTAATTGGTGGCGCACTTGGACAAGTTCTTGGTGGGCTAATGTGTACTTCTAGTTAAACGATTTGTTTATAAAAAAGTTATCACTAAGCCCGCTTTCATAGCGGGCTTTTTAATTTGTCGAACATTTCACATTCCACTCACTAACAAATCAACGAGTTAACCATATTCTATATTGGGTGAAGGGTATCTTTATGCGACTATGTACGGCAGGAAATTTAAAAAATCATAAAGGAGGTCTTGTGAACAAGGCCATTGAAATCAAAAAGCTGGGAGCTATTGAGACCATCAATTCTTCAGTTCCCTACTCGCAAGATCCAACCAGTGTTTTTCATACGTTATGTGAAAATAAAACAGACAGCTTGCTGCTGGAATCTGCTGAAATTGAATCTAAACAGAACCTAACAAGCCTACTCCTTATCGATTCTGCAGTTCGCATCGTATGTCGCGGACATGAAGTAACCTTTCAAGCGTTGACCCAAAATGGTCAAGCGCTTATCGAGCATCTAACTCAAAACGTTAAAGCAGATATTAAATCTGATCTGACCGATAACTTACTAACGCTAACTTTTGTCGAACCAAGCAACGAATTGGACGAAGACTCGCGTTTAAGAGAAGCCTCTTCTTTTGATGCTCTGCGTTTGGTTCAGCACAGTTTCGAGCAAGACCCAAGCAACAAACACGCGTTATTCATGGCTGGCCTATTCGCTTACGACATCGTGGCGAACTTTGAACCGCTAGGCGATGCACAAGCAACCAACAAGTGCCCTGACTTTGTTTTCTACGTGGCTGAAACACTATTACGTTTCGACCACCAAGAGAACGAAGGCCTGCTTCACGCAAGCTTATTCACTCAAGATGAAAGCATTAAAGCGCAACTGACAGAGCGTTTAGCCGACGTTCAAACACAGTGTCAATCACTGAAAGCGATCACAGAAGTTACGCCACTAGACAACGTGGACGCCGTACCAAGCGTTTCAGACGAAGATTTCTGCCAAACGGTTCGTGACCTAAAAGAATACGTAGTAAAAGGCGACGTATTCCAAGTGGTACCTTCACGCCGATTCACGCTTCCTTGCCCTGCTCCACTAGCAGCCTACAAAGAGCTTAAGCAAAGCAACCCAAGCCCTTACATGTTCTACATGCAAGATGAGCTGTTTACTCTGTTCGGTGCTTCTCCAGAAAGCGCGCTGAAATACGAAACTGAAACCAACCAAATTGAGATCTACCCAATTGCGGGTACTCGTCGTCGTGGTAAGCGCCCTGATGGTCAAATCGATTTCGACCTAGATAGTCGTATCGAACTTGAACTGCGCACCGACAAGAAAGAAAACGCAGAACACATGATGCTGGTCGACCTAGCACGTAACGATGTGGCCCGTATTGCCGAAGCTGGCACTCGCCACGTTGCAGACTTGCTGAAAGTTGACCGCTACAGCCATGTGATGCACTTGGTTTCTCGCGTAGTTGGTCAGCTACGTGAAGACTTAGATGCGCTACACGCTTACCAAGCTTGTATGAACATGGGGACGCTGACGGGTGCACCAAAAATCCGCGCAATGCAGCTTATTCGCGATGTAGAAAAAACGCGTCGTGGTAGCTATGGTGGCGCAGTCGGTTACCTAACCGGTGAAGGCACGTTAGATACGTGTATCGTGATTCGCTCTGCTTACGTTGAAGATGGCGTAGCACAAGTACAAGCGGGGGCTGGTGTGGTATTCGATTCAGACCCACAAGCAGAAGCTGACGAAACTCGCGGTAAAGCTCAAGCGGTCATCTCAGCGATTCAAGCTGCACATACTAAAAACGTAGCTCTTCACCAACACGCATCAAGCAAGAAGGAGTCGTAATCATGGCTGATATTGTATTCATCGATAACTTCGACTCGTTCACTTACAACCTTGTAGACCAGTTCCGTTCATTAGGTCACAGCGTAAAGATTTACCGTAACAACATTCCCGCGAAGGTAGTTGAAGCGGCAATCAACGAATTAGACAACCCGGTAGCACTGCTTTCACCGGGCCCTGGCGCTCCAGCAGACGCGGGCTGCATGCCTGAGCTGATTCAGTTGCTAAAAGGCAAAGTGCCAATGATTGGTATTTGCTTAGGCCACCAAGCGATTGTTGAAGCTTATGGCGGTACCGTTGCAGGCGCTGGCGAAATAATTCATGGCAAGGTGTCGATGATGGAACACCAAAACCATGCGACTTACCAAGGTCTACCTTCTCCATTGGCTATCGCTCGCTACCACTCTTTGGTAGCAACGCATGTATCCGATAGCCTAACAGTGACCGCTGAAGTCGATGATTTGGTCATGTCTGTGGTTCAAGAACAAGACAAGGTTTGTGGATTCCAATTCCACCCTGAATCAATTATGACGACTTACGGTGCAACGCTTCTAGCAAACGCTATCGAATGGGCTCTTGAGAAACCTCTTCGCCTAGAGAAGAACGGGAAATAGGACAAGATCATGGAACAGATTAATAAACTTTACGAACAGCAGTCTCTTACTCAAGAAGAAAGCCAACAACTGTTTGATGTCATCATTAAGGGCGAACTAGACCCAATTTTGATGGCTTCTGCGCTAACTGCATTGAAAATCAAAGGCGAAACGCCCGATGAAATCGCTGGCGCAGCGAAAGCACTACTTGCGAATGCAAACCCGTTCCCACGCCCTGATTACGATTTCGCAGACATCGTAGGTACAGGTGGTGACGGTCATAACACCATTAATATCTCAACGACTTCTGCGTTTGTTGCCGCTGCATGTGGATTAAAAATCGCCAAGCACGGTAACCGCAGTGCCTCGAGCAAATCAGGCTCTTCTGACCTACTGGATTCGTTTGGCATCAACCTAGCGATGACAGCGGAAGACACTCGCACGGCTGTTGATGAACTTGGCGTAGCATTCCTATTTGCTCCGCAATATCACGGCGGTGTACGTCACGCGATGCCTGTTCGTCAAACAATGAAAACACGCACTATCTTCAACATTCTTGGTCCATTAATTAACCCTGCTCGCCCTAACATCGAATTAATGGGGGTTTACAGCAAAGAGCTAGTACGCCCTATCGCAGAAACCATGTTACAAATGGGTATGAAGCGCGCGGCGGTTGTTCACGGTAGCGGCCTTGATGAAGTAGCAATTCATGGCGAAACTATCGTTGCCGAAATTAAAGATGGCAAGATTCACGAATACACAGTGACACCGGCTGACTTTGGTTTGAACATTCACCCGCTTGAAGCCATTAAGGGCGGCGAGCCAGAAGAGAACAAAGCCATCACAACCGATATCCTGACAGGTAAAGGCACTGAAGCACAAGTTGGCGCAGTAGCCGTGAACGTTGCTCTACTGATGCGTCTATTTGGTCACGAAGATCTGAAAGCCAACGCACAGCAAGCGATTGACGCAATGAACTCTGGCAAAGCGTACGAGCTTGTACAAAAGCTTGCTGCACACGCCTAACGAATGACGAGACAAAGAACATGACACAGAATACCGATAAACTGTCGACCCACGTTTCAGTCAAAGAAGCAGAAATGGCGGAAGTACTAGCAAAAATCGTTCGTGATAAATACCAATGGGTTGCAGCGCGTAAGCAGACTCAACCATTAGATGAGTTTAAAGCGGCGTTAACCGCAACAGACCGCAGCTTTTATGATGCTCTGAGCGGCGACCAAACGGTTTTTATCACTGAATGTAAGAAGGCATCTCCGTCAAAAGGGCTAATCCGTGACGAGTTTAATTTGGATTACATTGCATCGGTTTACAACAACCACGCAAACGCAATATCAGTTCTGACCGACGAGAAATACTTCCAAGGTGATTTTGAGTTTTTACCTAAGGTTCGCAGCATTGCTAAGCAACCGATTCTGTGTAAAGACTTCATGGTTGATACCTACCAAGTTTACCTAGCTCGTCACTATTCAGCTGATGCTATCTTGTTGATGCTATCGGTATTGGATGATGAAGAGTACCAAGCACTTGCTGAGGTTGCTCACTCATTCAACATGGGTGTGCTTACTGAAGTCAGCAACGAAGAAGAGCTTCACCGCGCTGTCGCTTTAAAAGCAAAAGTGATCGGTATTAATAACCGTAACCTACGTGACCTTTCGACTGATTTGAACCGTACTAAAGAGTTGGCGCCGCTGATTCGCGAATTGGCTCCAAACGCAGTCGTGATTTCAGAGTCGGGCATCTACAACCACCAACAAGTGCGTGACCTTTCAACGTTTGCAGATGGCTTCCTAATCGGCAGTTCTCTAATGGCAGAGAAAAACCTTGAACTTGCAGTGCGTAAAGTAACGCTGGGAGAAAACAAGGTGTGTGGTTTAACTCACTCTGACGATGCAGCAAAAGCGTATCAAGCAGGCGCGGTATTCGGTGGTCTGATTTTCGTTGAAGCGTCTAAGCGTCATGTGGATATCGAAGCGGCTCGTTTAACGATGAGCGGAGCACCGCTGAACTACGTGGGTGTGTTCCAAAACCACAGCGTGGCAGATGTGGCTAACACGGTTTCTGAGCTCGGTTTGTTTGCTGTACAACTGCACGGTGATGAGTCTCAAGCGTATGTCGACGAGCTAAAACAATCACTGCCTGAAAGCGTTGAGATTTGGAAAGCTTATGGTGTGGCTTCTGGCGATGCTTCCGGTGCTAAAAGCGCGTTACCAGAATTACTGGAAAGCAACGTGACTCGCCACCTGCTAGATACTAAAGTAGGTTCTCAAACGGGTGGTACAGGTCAAGCGTTCGATTGGAGCCTGATCAACAACCAAAGCGCAATCATGTTGGCAGGTGGTTTAAACCCAGAAAATGCTAACCAAGCCGCTAAATTGGGCTGCTTAGGGTTAGACCTAAACTCTGGTGTTGAATCCGCTCCAGGTAAAAAAGACGCAGACAAGCTGCAACGTGCTTTTGCAGCGATTCGTAATTATTAGTTCGGTTTCTAGAATTTAAAACCTAGAACTTGAAATCTAGAGCCCAGAGCTTAGAAAGCAGAAACGAAAAACATATTTGTGGGCTTTGCCTTTTGCGAAGCTCAATCAAGATTAAACGACTTGGTGTGAATACACATCAATAGAATTGAAGGAATAACACAATGGCTAAACTCGATGCCTACTTTGGTGAATACGGTGGTCAATACGTACCGCAGATCCTAGTGCCAGCACTAGACCAACTTGAACAAGCATTTATCGATGCACAAGCCGATCCTGAGTTCCGCAGTGAATTCATGACGCTTCTTCAAGAGTACGCGGGTCGTCCAACGGCACTAACGCTCACTCGCAACCTAACCAAAGGTACAAAAACCAAACTGTACCTCAAGCGTGAAGACCTACTTCACGGTGGCGCACACAAAACAAACCAAGTACTGGGTCAAGCGCTACTTGCTAAACGTATGGGTAAACAAGAAATCATCGCTGAAACTGGCGCAGGCCAACACGGTGTTGCGACGGCGCTAGCATGTGCTCTATTAGGTCTTAAGTGTCGTGTTTACATGGGCGCTAAAGACGTTGAACGTCAAAGCCCGAACGTATTCCGTATGAAACTAATGGGCGCAGAGGTTATCCCTGTTCATTCTGGCTCTTCAACGCTAAAAGATGCGTGTAACGAAGCGCTACGTGACTGGTCTGCAACTTATGAAGACGCACACTACCTATTGGGTACTGCGGCTGGCCCTCACCCGTTCCCAACCATCGTTCGTGATTTCCAACGCATGATTGGTGAAGAAACGAAGAACCAAATTCTAGCGCGTGAAGGTCGCCTGCCTGATGCTGTTATCGCTTGTGTTGGCGGCGGTTCAAACGCTATCGGCATGTTCGCTGATTTCATTGAAGAAGAAACGGTTCGCCTAATCGGTGTTGAGCCAGCTGGTAAAGGTATTGATACCGACCAACACGGCGCGCCACTTAAGCACGGTAAAACGGGTATCTTCTTTGGTATGAAAGCACCACTGATGCAAGATGAGAACGGCCAAGTAGAAGAGTCCTACTCTGTATCTGCGGGTCTAGACTTCCCATCAGTTGGCCCTCAACATGCTCACCTAAATGCCATTGGTCGTGCTGAATACGAAAACGTAACCGATGACGAAGCACTAGAAGCTTTCCAAGCTATCGCACGTAACGAAGGCATCATCGCAGCGCTAGAGTCCTCTCATGCTTTAGCTCATGCTGTTAAAATGGCTCACGACGACCCAGAGAAAGAGCAGCTATTAGTGGTTAACCTATCTGGACGTGGTGATAAAGACATTTTCTCCGTACACGACATTCTTAAAGAGAAAGGAACATTATAATGGATCGCTATCAATCACTCTTCACTCGCTTAGCTGAAAAGAATCAGGGCGCATTTGTACCATTCGTAACGGTTGGCGATCCTAACCCTGAGCAGTCTCTTAAGATCATGGAAACGCTAGTTGAAGCTGGTGCTGACGCACTTGAGCTTGGTATCCCATTCTCAGATCCGCTTGCAGATGGCCCGACAATCCAAGGCGCAAACATTCGTGCTTTAGATTCTAAAGTAACGCCAGATGTATGTTTTGATCTTATTGGTCAAATTCGCGCTAAATACCCAGAGCTGCCAATCGGCCTACTGATGTACGCAAACTTGGTTTACGCACGTGGTATCGAGAACTTCTACGAGCGTTGTGCTAATGCAGGTATCGATTCAGTATTGATTGCAGACGTACCAACCAACGAAAGCGGTGAGTTTGTGGCTGCAGCGAAGAAGTTTGGTATTCACCCAATCTTTATTGCTCCACCAACAGCAAGCGATGAAACACTTCAGTCAGTATCTGAGTTAGGTGGTGGTTACACTTACCTACTTTCTCGCTCAGGCGTAACAGGTGCTGAAACAAAGGCAAACATGCCAGTAACCGCGCTACTTGATCGTTTGAACAAATTCGACGCGCCACCAGCATTGCTTGGTTTCGGCATCTCGGCTCCTGAGCAAGTAAAAGAAGCGATTCAAGCTGGCGCTGCCGGTGCAATCTCAGGCTCAGCAGTTGTAAAAATCATTGAGAACAACGTTGAACAACCAGAAGCAATGCTTAAAGCATTGGCTGAGTTTGTAACGCCAATGAAAGCCGCAACACAGAAGTAATCTTTAGAGCATTAGCTAAACACTTTAGATCCTGAAAGGCGCCACATATGTGACGCCTTTTTTATTGTTTGTGATTCACGCTAGCTAATCGTCCACTTTCATCGCTTTGTTAATCGCGGCCTCATTGAGTGTCGCTTTGATTGGATCGGTGATTTTATCCACTAGATCGACCGGCATCGGGAATACGATCGTTGTCGTGCGTTCATTCGCAACCTCGGTTAATGTTTGCATATATCGTAACTGAATGGCGTTAGGCGCCTTATTCAATACTTCTGCTGCCTCTCTTAGCTTAGCAGAAGCTTCGAGCTCACCCGTCGCATGTATTACCTTAGCTCGACGGGTTCGCTCAGCTTCCGCTTGTTTCGCTAGGGCTCTCACCATACTTTCATCAAGATCAACATGTTTAATCTCAACATTGGCTATCTTAATTCCCCAATTATCCGTGTGTTGATCCAGTATCAATTGTAAGTCTCTGTTGAGTTCTTCTCGCTCAGACAACAGTTCATCCAACTCATGTTGCCCCAATACGGAACGTAACGTCGTTTGTGACAGCTGGCTGGTCGCTTCGAGGTAGTTCTCCACATTATTGATCGCCATCTTTGGATCCAGCACTCTGAAGTAGACCACTGCATTGACCTTAACCGACACATTGTCACGAGTGATCAAGTCTTGTGTCGGTACGTCTAATACGATTGTTCGTAAATCCACTCTCACGATCTGTTGAATAAAGGGGATGATGATAATCAACCCCGGTCCTTTCACACCGTAAAAGCGCCCAAGGAAGAACACCACTGCGCGCTCGTACTCACGTAACACTCTGAACATGCTGGCTATCAACAAGATAACGAGCACGATGACAATACCTATAATGTGTATAAACATAACCGCCCCCTAATGGTAACGATGGTTAAGCAATAAATAATTCGATCAAGTTTGCCCTGCATGGCGCGCCTAACTAGGTTTCGATGATCTCTCATCGGGCAGCGCCTCAACATCCAAAGAAAGCCCTGTTAGCTTGGTGACTCTGATACTCTGCCCCGCTTTCAGTTCATCGGCGCATTTAGCTTGCCAGATCTCACCTTCAACCAGCACTCGACCCGCACCCGGAAAACCGCTGACCACCTTACCTGTCTCGCCGACCACGGCTTCCATCCCCGTGGTCACTGGTCTGTTTCTTACTCGGACTAGCATTGATATTGTTACGACAATAAATGCCACAGAGAACAAACTGATTCCAATAATTAGTGGCAAGGCGATTTGATAGCCCGGCACCTCTGTGTCCATTAGCATGATTGAGCCCAATGTAAATGCAGCGACGCCACCCAAACCGAAAATACCAAAACTCGGGCTAAACGCTTCTGCGATCATTAGCGCAATACCCAACAAGATCAAAGCAAGGCCGGCATAACTTACAGGCAGCATTTGTAAGGAATACATGGCGAGCAACAAACAAATACCACCAAGCACACCCGGTAAACCACCACCAGGGTTATAGAACTCAAGCAACAAACCGTAGATGCCGATAAGCATGAGAATATAAGCTACGTTCGGGTTGGTGATAACCGAGAGCAAACTAAAGCGCCAGTCTTGTTCTCGCTCAACAAAAGCCACCTCGTTGAGCAGAATTTCCTGGCTGACACCGTTGATTGCGATGGTGCGCCCATTGCTCATCTCGACCAGTTGCTGAATATCGCTGGCAATGAAATCAATAACGTTAAATTCGAGTGCATTCTCTGAATCCAAACTCGCTGCTTCTCTCACCGCCTTTTCTGCCCACTCTTCATTACGATTGTGCAATTTAGCTAGGCTAACAATGTAAGCGGAAGCATCGTTGATCACCTTTTTCTCCATCGCAGTGGTGGCTTTTACTTGCTCGGAGCTCTCTTCTTTAGGTGAACCTTGCTCATTGGCTGTGCCGTTGTCGTCTTTATTCGCGTCTTCTTGTGGGGATAACGGATTAGAAGGGCCTTTACCTCCACCAAGAGACACTGGAGTTGCTGCCCCCAAATTGGTTCCTGGAGCCATAGAAGCGATGTGACTGGCGAGTAAAATATAAGTCCCTGCACTTGCCGCGCGTGATCCTGCAGGACCAACCCAAGTCGCAATGGGAACTGGTGATGTGGTGATGGATCGAATAATGTCGCGCATCGACGTATCTAACCCGCCGGGCGTGTTCATTTTCAATATGATGAGCTTAGCTTGCTCATCGTGGGCTTGTTCTATTTCTCTCGTGAGGTAATCACTGGTCGCCGGACCTATACCTCCATTCACCTCTATCACCCAGACATCATCGGCCTGAACATTCGCAGAGCTAAACAACAGAAGAAACGCAAACAAGTACTTTAATATAAAAGTCATAGCCCCTCTCCTTACAATTGAGATGCTAAATAGACGTTTATTTAAAGCGTAGAGGTAACATCTTGGTAATAATTCGTTATCTTAAGCATAGCTCAGGCTGAATTTCCCACAACACACTTATCAATATCTCCCCCATATCCAATGAGCAAAAAAAAGCGCACAAATGAAACCTAAATGTTAACAAAGCACTTCTACCACCGAAGGGGGAAACCATTCACAAATGCATCTTTAAACATAAATTCCATAAACCCAACAAATGCTCGAGCAATAAAACCCAAAAGCAAACGTTTGCTTGGACACAAAAAAGCGACAAATAACATTAGACCACGTGTTTTTAGAGGGTTTTCACCTCAGCTCATATTGATAAATGTAAAAGATACGTGTAAAACTCTTAGCGAAATATTTATCCAATGGCACATCGTTCATTGGTGAGTAGTTCTGGGATTTTTATATTTAGTAGCACAGAGGTTATGGAAGTGTTAAAAGAAAAGAATTTACTAAGCAATATCGGCATTCAAGTCGTTATTGCAATGATCGTCGGTACCGTAGTCGGTGCGATGATGGGTGACAGCGCAACTATGTTCGCTCCACTGGGTGCTATCTTCATCAACTTGATCAAGATGCTGGTTATTCCTCTCGTCGCGGTTGCCCTAATTTCAGGTGCTGCTGGTCTAGGTAATAGCTCATCGGCTGGTAAAGTCGGTGTAACAACACTGGGTTACTTCGCACTAACGTCTGCACTTGCTGTAGCCCTAGCGCTGGTAATGGGTGAAGTATTCGAACCGGGTCGTGGTATCGATGTTTCTGGCGTAGAAGGCATGTTCTCTTCTGAATACGCTGCGAAAGGCGAGCTCCCAACGTTTTGGGCAACCATCACAGGCATGATCCCGACCAACGTTTTCCAATCACTGAACGAAGCAAACATTCTTCAAATTCTAGTTTTCTGCTTATTCTTTGGTATTGCGATCTCTAAACAAGCAAAAGAGAAGCGTGATCCTATCATCAACGGTGTAAATGCGATTGTTGATGCAATGGTTTGGATGATCAACAAGGTTATGATCATCGCTCCACTTGGCGTGTTCGGCCTAATGGCAGAAGCAGTAGGTACATTCGGTTTTGGCGCACTTATGGTTGTGTTCAAGCTGTTTATTGTTTACATCGCTGCGATCCTGATCTTCGGCTTTGTGGCTTACCCACTGATGATTCAAATCTTCACTAAGACTTCTGCGAAGAAGTTCCTAGTGGCAATGAAGAAACCTCAAGCGGTTGCACTATCAACAGCCTCTTCTATGGCAACACTACCAGTAACAATGGAAACCGTAGAGAAAGAGCTTGGTGTTCGTAACTCTACCGCTTCATTCGTTCTACCTCTTGGCGCGACGATCAACATGTCTGGTAACGCAATTTACTACGGCCTAGTGGCTATCTTCTTTGCACAGCTGTTCAACATCGACCTCTCTATGGGTGCTTACGTTGCTATCATCGTAACGTCTACACTAGGCGCAGTTGGTCAAGCTGGTGTTCCAGGCCCTTCTTTCCTAGTGGTTGCGGTTCTTCTAGCAGCTGGTATCCCTATCGAAGGTCTACCTCTGTTGTTCGCTCTAGACCGTATCTTCGACATGATCCGTACTGCTCTGAACATCACTGGTGATGCAGCATGTGCAGTCATCGTTGATTCTCTAATCGAAGACGAAGCGAAAGAAGCTGAGCTACAAAAACAGCAAGCGTAATAAATAAACGCTAAATTGGTGGTGTTGAATTGATACCACGGACATAAGCGAAAAAATCCGAGAGCCTCACAGCTCTCGGATTTTTGTTTTTGGTGATTTAATTTTAAGCGCTAGCTCAATTACAAATCACTACCATAGATATCAAACGTGAAGTACTTAGCGGCGATCTTGTCGTAAGTGCCGTTCGCTCTTATCTCTTCGATTGCGGTGTTGAATTGTTTCGCCAGTTTTGAATCCTGCTTTCTTAGCGCTAGAGCCGTGCCTTCGCCGATGTAGGCTTTATCGGTCACCGCTTTGCCTTTGAACTCGAAACCCTCCCCTTCTTTCTTGTCTAAGAAAGCAAGTGATAGTTGGTCAGAGTTACCAAACGTTAGATCTAAACGGCCATTTTGCAGATCAAGGTACACTTCGTCCTGACCGGTGTACCGCTTGATGTTTACGATGTCACCAAACTTATCGGTTACGTAACGGTCGTGAATCGTACCCTGTTGTACGCCGATGGTTTTGCCCTCTAAGCCCTTCTCATCAATACCAAACTCCGCGCTTTTGGCAGCAACAAACACGGCTGGTGTTTGGTAGTACTTATCAGTAAACAAAATCTTGCGCTTACGCTCTTCTGTGATACGCATTGAAGCCATGATCACATCTGACTTTCTTGCCAATAAGCTTGGAATTAGCGAGTCCCAACTTTGTGATACCCAAGTGCAATCTAACTTAGCTTGCTCACACAAAGCATCTGCTATCTCGATATCAAACCCGACAGGCACACCTTCACTATTTTTGTAGTTGAATGGCGGATACGTAAAGTCTGATGCCAAACGGATTTCTTTCGCCTGTACCGTTGTACCAAGTAAAGCGGCCGTACACGCGAGTCCTAGTATTATCTTTTTCATCATTGCCATCCTAGATATGATCTTTACCAAGTTGATATTGAGGTTGTTGATCTTGTGGTTTGAGTTTTAGTTGTAGCTCGGCTTGGTAGCGCGAAAGTGACTCAATCACTTCCGACATACTCTCTTGGCTGCCGATACTAATTCGAACACAATGACGTAACGCGGGCTCGTGGTTTTGATCCCTTGTCACAATGCCATCTTTTGCTAATACACTAAACACTTCGTGCTCAGGCTTGTGGCGTAGTAACACGAAGTTAGTAGAAGATGGGTAAACCTGCTCTATGAAATCAAACTGCGTTAACTCACCAGCAAACCAGTTACGTAGCTTAACAAGCTTTAAAGTCGCGTCTTTCATCACTGACACTCGTTCATCAGATAAAGCGTCTAACACGATTTGAGAAGAACAATCTGGCATTGGGTATGGCGGTATCAGTTTAGCGACATACTGCATGACATCTGCGCTAGCTAAAATAAAACCACAGCGAACCGAGGCAAGACCAAATGCCTTAGACAAAGTACGGACCACCACTAAATGCGGGTAACGCTCAATAAGATTCACAGCTGAGGTTTGTGGTTCAAACTCAATGTACGCTTCGTCCACCACCACTAGAGATTTTCCGATGGTCCCCTCGAGTACTTGAGTCAAATCTGATTTAGGAATCACATTGCCGGTTGGATTATTGGGTGAACAAAGAAAAACGATATTGGCCAACTCGGCTTTATTCACGATGTCAGCAACGTTTAAGCTAAAATCTTCCTGTAAAGGAGAGTCGAGCGTTTCAATCGCCAGTGCATCAGCGCAAAACTCATACATGGCATACGTTGGTGAACAGATAAGAATCTTGTCTTGTTCTGGCTTACAAAATGCCCTGATCAGAAGATCAATTGCTTCATCAGCGCCACGAACCGCGATTGTAGGAGCTTCTGTTGCGCAATATTTTTGATACGCCTTGGCAATATCTTGAGGTAAGAAATCTGGGTAGCGATTATAGCTTGGTTCAGCTTCGAACAAAGTGTTCTCTAGTTCATTGGCATTTAACCAGATACGTCCATCACCACCAATTCTTCTTGCCGATTGATAAGGTATTAATTTTTTTACGGCCTGAGGTACTAAACTATCAATAAAAGATGTCAAAAACTGTCCCTTCCATGTAATAAAGAGGTCTTCACCACTGCCTTCATATTCAAAAAATGCGAACTATACACATATTGAATCACAATTGATGATTAAGTATTTATATTCAAACAGAACACTATTGATAAATGAATCGAAATAATCACATAATAGCCATGATAAAAAATCATAGGTAAAGAGATGAATCGTACCCTTCCCTCAACCAAAACCTTGCTCGCATTCTTATCCACCGCAAGGCACCTCAATTTTACTCGAGCGGCACATGAACTCAATGTCACACAAGGAGCAGTGAGTCGTCAGGTGTTATCGTTCGAAGAAAGTCTTGGCTGTGATCTCTTCTATCGCCATGCTCGTGGTTTGTCATTAACGCCTAAAGGGGAAGAACTGGTTCCTCTCATTCAAGGGACCATTCAGCAACTGCAATCGGCACTTAATCAAATTGCCACTTCACCCTCTAAGATCAAACTCAACGCGCCAAGTTGTATTACTTCTTGGTTGCTACCTAAGTTAATGTCGTTTCAACAGGCTTACCCAGAGATTGATGTTGAGCTTACATCGACCATCAAGCACGTTTTTGAGCCAAGCTTTGACCCCTTCGATGCAGTGATTACCTATGGCAAGAAACCCAACCAACAATCGATTGTTAGCCAACTGCTGTTCAACGAGCAACTCGCCCCCATCTGCCAAGCACAGAGTATTGTGCCGAGCCATCGGATAAACAGCACTTCGACTGTTATCAAGCCACACAAACTTGCTCAGTACACTTGGTTACACGCCAACAATGA
The DNA here is from genome assembly GCF_027587105.1 of Vibrio sp. RW. Lineage (NCBI taxonomy): Bacteria > Pseudomonadati > Pseudomonadota > Gammaproteobacteria > Vibrionales > Vibrionaceae > Vibrio > Vibrio sp. RW. The sequence continues at coordinate 121,856 of NZ_JAPPTM010000005.1, read as the reverse complement.
GCAAAGTGATTGGCGACTTTGGTTGGAGCATATAGGGAGCCTCGACCTTGCAAGCAAGAACAACCAACAATTTGCCACGCTCGATCAAGCCATGAATGCGGCCATTCAAGGGTTTGGGATTGCAATAGGCGATATCACACTCGCTCAGCAAGATATCGATTTGGGTCGATTGGTGAAAGTGAGTGAAGACAGTGTCTTTTCCGGAAATGGTTACTTTTTAATTCAACCTAAGAATCGTCAGAATGCGTCACTATCGACTTTGGTGGATTGGCTCGTTGATAAATGAGCAAGATCTAGAGAACACCTTAGATAGTCTGAAAAGTGAAGGCTATTTAGAAGACACAAAGAAGTTCATTCATCGCTATCAAACATCGCCGATGAATTGATTGGCCGATCAAAGTAATTAGTTTTGAGCCAATTGCCTTGGGCTATTTAGCATCGGAGTAATTTTAGTTAGACTGTTTGCAACTCAACTAACTGGATATTCAGTGCCACATGAAACAAATTCTTGATTTCATACCCCTCATCATTTTCTTTGCGCTGTATAAGATGTACGACATTTATACAGCGACTGGTGCTTTGATCGTTGCATCTGCTGTTCAAATTGTTTTGACGTACTTGATCTACAAGAAAGTAGAGAAAATGCAGATCATCACGTTTCTAATGGTTGCCGTATTTGGTGGCATGACTATCTTCTTGCACGACGACAACTTCATTAAATGGAAAGTGACCATCGTTTATGCGCTGTTCGCTATCGGCCTGACCGTCAGTCACCTTATGGGTAAATCGGCTATTAAAGGTATGTTAGGTAAAGAGATCACACTGCCTGAGCCTGTATGGGGCAAGATCAACTGGGCTTGGGCCCTGTTCTTCACTTTGTGTGCGATTCTCAATGTTTACGTTGCCTTCAACCTGCCGTTGGATATTTGGGTTAACTTCAAGGTGTTTGGTCTGCTCATCGCGACCTTGTTGTTCACATTACTGACAGGTATATATATTTATAAGCACTTGCCAAAAGACCAGCATCTACAAAAAGACCAGCAGAAAGAGCTAACGGATAAAAATACCGACGAGAAGTAACCCTAAGGGATGAGTCCTCACTCCCTTTTTGATACACTTCTTATCAATATGCTATTTAACAGTGGCCAATGATACTCGTGATCATTGGCCACTGGCTTTTTTGTGTTGCGGAAACTGGTCAAAATAAAGCCTATTATTTAATGACAATCTCACTAAATTAGCGGTCATCTGGTTTCTTGTTGTTCATTGCACTCATTTACCAATGTGCTTAACCAGTCAACACATCAGTTTTTATTTAAGATAATCAATACCACCAAGAGTACTACAATGACGATTCAATCAACTTTGAACCCTATTGGTTCTTTACTTCTTCGCACATTAGCGATGCCCTCTGATACCAATGCAGCGGGTCAGATCTTCGGTGGTTGGATAATGTCTCAGCTCGACCTAGCGGGCGGCATACTGGCGAAAGAGATCTCAAACGGAAAAATAGTCACCGTGTCAGTATCAAGCATTGAATTCAAACAGCCTGTATCGGTTGGCGATGTCGTGTGTGTTTATGGTGACTGCACTAAGATTGGCCGTAGCTCGATGAATATCGACCTAGAAGTATGGGTTAAGCCTGTCCTTGATCACGGCATCGGTGACCGTTACAAAGTCTGTGGCGCGACCTTCAACTACGTGGCAGTTGATGAAAGTGGCAAGCCTCGCCCTATCAACAAGTAGTACTTTTCGCTAAGTCATTAATGTGAATGGTCTTTAGTTTCAGTAAATGGTTTAGCTAAAGGCCATACTGCTCTCTCGCACCATTTCACAATTTCTTATGATTCCCCCTTCCAATACCCATTAGTTCGCGTAAATTAGCAAGATAGCGAATTTAAATGCCCCAATTCAGTGAAGTAAAATAAGGATATCCAATATGTGGTACGTGATTTTTTCTCAAGACGTCGAAAACTCATTAAAAAAACGCCTAAGTGTTCGCCCACAACATCTAGAACGCCTACAAACACTTCACGATGAAGGCCGACTTTTGACAGCAGGTCCAATGCCAGCGATTGATTCAGATAACCCTGGTGAAGCGGGTTTCACTGGTTCTACTGTGATTGCTGAGTTTAACTCTTTAGAAGACGCACAGGCATGGGCTGACGCAGACCCGTACATTGATGCTGGTGTCTACCAAAATGTCATCGTAAAACCATTCAAGAAAGTATTTTAACGTGAAAAAATGGATTATTGGCTCACTAGCAATGGCTTTGCTTACAGGCTGTGCTTCAAGTGAGCAAGACCAACAAAGACAACTCGAGATGATGGCGCAGCACCGTGCTGGCGTGTTATCTGCTGGCCTGCCGATTGAGTATGGTCCACTGTCAGTTATGCGTGTACTGGCAAAAAACACCGTTATCGAGATCATGATGATCTACAACCAAGATGCTAAAGGTGCGAAACCTTTGAACCAAGTTGTAGACATGAGTGTGAACAGCTACTGCACCAACTCTGAAGTCAGAGCAAACCTCGACATGGGTTTGGCTTACAACATCAAGATTCGCAACACTCGCGGACAACTGATGGTTGAAAAGCTGATCAGTAAAGAGACGTGTCAGAGCAGCAGCTAGATTCGAACAAGCATAAAACCAGAAGGCCTCGCATTTGCGAGGCCTTTGTTTTTGGGGAGTCACCTTAATTTTATCTATGCTTAAGCTTCAACAGCTTCCCACTCTTTGCGCAGTGCCTTAGTCGCCGAAACTAAGTTAGTCAGCGCCGCTTCTGTCTCTACCCAGTTACGCGTCTTAAGACCACAATCTGGGTTTGCCCACAAACGTTCTGCCGGGATTTTCTCTGCCGCCTTCTTCAGCAAATCAACAATCCACTCTTCTGATGGAATGTTTGGTGAGTGAATATCGTAAACACCGGGGCCAATCGCATTCGGGTAATTGAACTCTTCAAACGCTTTGAGCAGTTCCATGTTCGAGCGAGAGGTTTCAATGGTAATCACATCGGCGTCCAACGCGGCCACTGAATCAATGATCTCATTGAATTCGCTGTAACACATGTGCGTATGAATCTGAGTTTCTGGTTTAGCACTCGCCGCTGAAATCTTAAAGGCGTCCACTGCCCACTCTAAGTATTCGGCATGGTCGCGTTTTTTCAGAGGCAAACCTTCACGAATCGCAGGTTCATCAATCTGGATAATGTTGATTCCTGCATCTTGTAGATCAGACACTTCATCACGCAAAGCAAACGCTAGCTGATTCGTGATTTCTTTACGCGAGATATCTTCACGCGGGAATGTCCAGCACAAGATTGTCACAGGGCCTGTCAGCATGCCTTTCATTTGCTTCGTAGTCAGAGACTGGGCGTAGGTCGACCATTCCACCGTCATCGGTTTCTCACGTTCAATGTCCGCGACTACAATCGCAGGCTTCACGCAGCGCGAGCCATAGCTCTGCACCCAGCCAAACTTAGTGGTTTGAAAGCCTGCTAGGTTTTCGGCAAAGTATTCCACCATGTCGTTACGTTCAGCTTCACCATGAACCAGTACATCCAAATCAAGTGCTTCTTGTCGTTTCACCGCATCCGCAATATGACCTTTCAACGCGGTGTTGTATTCCGCTTCACTCAGTTTGCCAGTGCGGTAAGCACTGCGCTGAACACGGATCTCACCGGTTTGTGGGAACGAACCTATGGTGGTGGTTGGTAACAACGGTAAACCAAGAACTTCAGACTGATGTGCGGCGCGCTCGGCATAAGGAGCACTTCGCTCCGTTAGGGTTTTGGTAATGGTGTTAATACGAGCCTGTACCTGCGGCTTGTTCACATGGGTCGCACTCTTGCGGGCAACAATCGGTTGACTGTAAGTCTCACACGCTAAAATGGCATTTTGATCGCCGTCTAGCGCCGCCCCCAGTAAGCTAACCTCTGTGACTTTCTGTTTCGCGAAAGCAAACCAACTCTTCACTTCTTCGCTGAGTGTATCCTCTAACTCAAGGTCAACCGGGCTGTGCAGCAATGAACATGAACTTGCGACCCAAAGCTTATCACCTAATTTCTCTTTCACAGGTTGCAGTTTCTCTAGCTGAGTAGCTAAGTCTGCTCGCCAAACATTACGTCCGTTGATTGCACCCGCTGAAAACACCCAATCTTCAGGTAGCTTACCCACCACTTCATCGAGTTGCTGCGGTGCGGCAGCCAAGTCGATGTGTAAACCGTTAACTGGTAGCTCTACGATTTTATCTAACGTATCAGTCACCGAATCAAAGTAGGTGGTAAGTAATAACTTCACATCGCCTTGAATCACTTGATACGCCAACTTGAATGACTCTACCCATGGCTTTTCAAGTTCCAAAGAAAGGATTGGTTCATCGATTTGAACCCACTCAACGCCCAACTTAGCGAGTTTTGCCAGAATAGTTTGATAAGCAGTAAGCAGACGCGGAAGTAAGGTTAAACGGTCAAAATATTCTTCTACTTCTTTGCCGAGGTATAAATACGACAATGGCCCGAGAAGGACAGGCTTAACCTTGTGCCCAGCTTGAATTGCTTCATTCACTTCATCAAACAGTTGTGGCCAGCTCACTTCAAACGAATCGTCCTTACTGAACTCGGGCACAATGTAGTGATAGTTAGTATTGAACCACTTGGTCATGTCAGATGCCGCAGCACCACCTTTGGCGCTTTCTGAACCATGTTTCCCGCCGCAACAAGTTGGCTGCTTTTGAGATTGTATTTGTGTTTGAGATTGCCCGCGACCAACGCGGAACAAGGTATCTAAGTCTGGGAAGGCTTTTTCATCTTCTAATCCACCAGCGTGACGTTTTGGCACATGACCTAACAGCAAAGTCGTTGTTAACACATGGTCGTACCATGCAAAGTCACCCGCAGTTGCAAAGCTTAGATTCGCGTCGGCTTGTACATTCCAGTTACGATTTCTCAGTTCGCTGCCGAGCTGCTTAAGTTCTGATTGGTCAATCTCGCCACGCCAGTACTTCTCTAGTGTGAATTTCAGTTCGCGTTTTTCACCGATGCGTGGGTAGCCAAGAATATGCGTTGTCGTAGTCATGAACCTGTTCCTTATTCAATAATTATTAGTATCTGTTCAGATTGCCTATCGTGATTTTCACCCTCACAAAAAAGGCGTCTGGATGGCTAAACTATCTACCCAATCTGAACAATGAACAACGTCCAAATATTCATCTTGTTTATTAATAATTTTCATCTTGATTAACCTAAAAGTGAAAAATACAAATCCATCTGGACATCTAGACGTTTACAAAAGTTCAAAAACACCGTAGGGTGATTATTAAGAAATATTGAATTGGCTTAGGGAATATGAGGAATACTCATGATAGAGCTTAAACACCTTCGAACATTGACCACCTTGAGAGACAGCGGCTCGCTTACAGCCACTGCAACTTCTCTTCATCTGACTCAGTCGGCGCTTTCTCATCAATTGAAAGACCTTGAGGCTCGTATTGGCGGTCAGCTTTTCCTGCGTAAAACTAGGCCCGTAAAATTCACCTCTGAGGGTGAGATCTTGCTTAAGCTCGCCGATGAGATACAACCAAGAATTGCTAAAGCAGAGAACGAACTCGCAAGCCTAAAAGAGGATGTGAATGGTCGTTTGCACATGGCGATCGAGTGTCACTCATGCTTCCAATGGTTAATGCCCGCTTTGAAGGAATACCAAGTTGCTTGGCCAAGCGTAACGCTCGATTTTTCATCAGGCTTTGGTTTTGAACCTCTACCCGCATTAATGGCCGGTGAATTAGACTTGGTGATCACCTCAGACATTCAACCGCGTTCAGAGGTTCACTACGAGCCACTTTTCGATTTCGAGATGCGTTTGATCACGGCTATTAATTCACCTTTAGCAGAGAAGCCAAGCATCGACCCACAAGATCTTAGTAATGTGACAATGCTTTCCTATCCCGTTCAAAAGCAACGTCTCGATGTAGTGAAACACTTTTTGCAACCGGCAGGTGTAGAGCCGAAGAAATGGAAACAGGCAGATAACACATTAATGTTGGTGCAAATGGTATCTGCTGGTCTAGGGGTCGCAGCCTTACCAAACTGGGCGATCAGTGAATTTTCAAGACAAGGTTTAATCGCTAGTAAACCATTGGGCGACGGCTTATCGCGACGACTGTTTGCTGCGGTAAGAAACTCAGAAAAAGACAAACGCTATCTACAAGCTTTCTTTAGCACAGCAAGACAGCAAAGTAAGAGTCACCTTGATGGTATTGAAGTCGTTTAAGATCCATACATGATGATGTGATTCAAGCCAGCACTATAAGGAAGAAACAAAAAAAGGTCACAGATTCGTTCTGTGACTTTTAAATGGTGTCGATTCATGAGCTAATTTATGACTTATCTCGAATAAGACTTAAACTGGTTAGTCAGTGGGTCGTATTGATAGCCAAGCATATCCAGCTTACCCACAACACTTTCTGTATCCATTTCATACATACTGATCAGCTCTTCAAAACTATCGCACTCTAAACGAAGTTTCTCATTCACAATTCCGAGCAAAATAATGCTATCAAGACTTTTGACGTTGCTTAAATCCATCCCGTACTCCTTACCAACATACCGACTAAAGTTAAGTTTAGAACGCTTACCAAGGTCACGCTAAAAAACAGATCACACTTCTTAAATCAGATGAATGGTTACAGTGCCCAAACTGGCGTTAAACCAACAGCTGCCGCTAATAACATCAACAATGAAACCGTAAGCTGAAGCTTTTCAGGTGTCTTAACGAACAGTAAATGCCAACACCAAACCACGATGGAAGAGATAAGCAAAGCAAAGCTAAACAACAAGGTTGAAATAACAGGTTCTAGTTGCGCTTCAGACAGTGAATAAACGTTAATCACGGTCGCCAATACCACTAGCATGCCACTTAATACGCCCACAACAGGCAGAACGCGGTGAAATGCTTGTAAGCGCGTTCTTGCGATAGTCAGCAATAAATGTCCGAAAGAAGCACCCAGTAAAGCCACCAGCACCACAGTCGTAATAATACCAACTGGATTTACCTGTTCGCTTGCTTGGATAGCAACGTATGACAGCGCCAAACCACACGCAAGATACATCACCCAGATAGGGCCTGAGTCACGTGTCTTCTTAGTTTGAACTTGAGAATAGAAGTAAAAGATAGCGAATACGATCAGAAACGCTTCAATTCTCAATGAAGCAACAGCCAGCCAAAGCACGCCAATCGCAGGTAACATCTTGTGAATACGGCCACGTTGACCAGGGCAAATATCGCCCTTCACTAAGATTAACGTTAAAATCAGTTGGGCTCCCAGTAGCATGGGTGCAAATTGTACTAATAATGATTCAACCATTGTGGATCTACTTATTCAGACTTATTTTCGCGAATAATATCAAAAACTGCTGCGAACACTAATCAAAATAACAAATTAGCCACTCTACTTAACGCTTCAACTATGCTGAGGTGTAGCTCTTGTGTCTTATTTCACCAAAATGACTAAAGACACTAGAATTAACAAGGGCATGTTCTACTGGCTACTCTAGTCTCATGCCGCTATAATTCCCGCCTCAAAAATCAGAGGTTGAAATATGTACAGCAATATCACTCCTATTCACGAACACAAAAAATACTGGGCCGAGTGCTACGGAACCGCACCCTTTTTGCCTACCAGTAGAAAGGAGATGGATGCTCTTGGATGGGATAGCTGTGACATTATTATTGTAACGGGCGACGCTTATGTCGATCACCCAAGCTTTGGTATGGCTATCATTGGCCGTTTGCTTGAAGCTCAAGGCTTCCGCGTGGGCATTATTGCCCAACCTAAGTGGGACAATAAAGATGCCTTCATGGAACTGGGTAAACCTAACCTATTCTTCGGCATCACAGCGGGTAACATGGACTCCATGATCAACCGCTACACCTCTGATCGCAAATTACGTCACGATGATGCTTACACGCCAAACAACGAAGGTGGCAAGCGTCCTGACCGTGCAACTCTGGTTTACTCCCAACGCTGTCGCGAAGCTTACAAAGGCACGCCAATCGTTCTTGGTGGTATCGAAGCAAGTTTACGCCGTGTTGCGCACTACGATTACTGGTCGGATAAAGTCCGTCGATCTGTATTGTTTGATGCAAAAGCTGACATTCTTCTTTTTGGTAACGCTGAGCGTGCGCTAGTTGAAGTAGCACACCGCATTGCTGACGGCGAAGACATGTCAACTCTGACGAATATTCGTGGTACGGCAATCAATATTGCAGCAGCCCCTGAAGGCTTCAAAATCATCGACTCTTCTCGTATCGAAAAGCCGAACAAAGCTTACGTGCCGGTAAACCCGTACGAAGTGGAAACGCAATGTGATACCAAGAAAGACGAAAAAGTGGAAGAAGTAAAGGCACAACCCATTGCTATTCGCCCTTCTCGTCACGATGCAAAAACAACTGCTGTTCGTATCCCTGCATTCGAAAAGCTAAACAACGACCGTATTCTCTACGCTCACGCGAGCCGTATTTTACACCTGGAAACAAACCCGTATTCAGGTCGTGCTTTGATTCAACGTCACGGAGACCGTGAACTTTGGGTTAACCAAGCACCAATTCCATTGACGACTGAAGAGATGGATTACGTGTTTGGCCTTGCCTACAAGCGTGTTCCTCACCCTATGTATGGCAAAGCGAAGATTCCTGCTTACGATATGATCAAAACCTCTGTGAACATCATGCGCGGTTGTTTTGGTGGTTGTTCTTTCTGTTCAATCACAGAGCACGAGGGTCGCATCATTCAGAACCGTTCGAAAGAATCTATTTTGGATGAGATCGAAGACATTAAAGATAAAGTACCAGGCTTTACTGGTACTATTTCTGACTTGGGTGGCCCAACGGCGAACATGTACCGTTTAGGTTGTTCAGATCCGAAAGCGGAAATTAACTGTCGTCGCCCATCATGTGTGTTCCCAAAAATCTGTGAGAAGCTAAACACAGACCACCAGCACACCATTGACCTGTACCGCTCAGCGAGAAAAGTTCCGGGCATTAAGAAAGTAATGGTCGCATCAGGCGTTCGTTATGACCTTGCGATTGAATCTCCAGAATACGTGCGTGAGCTTGTGACTCATCACGTAGGTGGTTACTTGAAGATTGCTCCCGAGCATACTGAAAAAGGCCCTCTGGATCTGATGATGAAACCGGGCATGGGCACTTACGATCGTTTCAAAGAGATGTTCGAAAAGTACAGCGCTGAAGCCGGTAAGAAACAATATCTAATTCCTTACTTCATCTCAGCTCACCCGGGCACAGAAGATGAAGACATGCTTAACCTTGCGTTGTGGCTGAAAAAGCATAACTACGAGTGTGACCAAGTACAGAACTTTTACCCATCGCCAATGTGTAATGCAACGTCGATGTACTACTCAGAGACTAACCCTCTGAAGCGCGTGAAATATAAGAAACGTGAAGATGTGCCTGTGCCTAAAGGTGACCGTCAACGTCGTCTGCATAAAGCATTGCTTCGTTACCACGATCCAGAGAACTGGAAGATAATCCGCGAAGCACTAATCGATATGGGTAAGAAACACCTTATCGGTGACAAGCCTGGCTGTTTGATTCCGGAAGAAGATTTTGATGCACAAACACCTGCACAACGTCGTAAGTCTGGTCGTCATGGCTCACAGCGTTTTGCAACTAAGCACAGCAAATCTCAACCGGGTTTAGGCGGCGAGAAGCCACGCAACCACTCCAAATCTGGTAGCAATAAGCCTGGTGGTAAAAAGCCTACTGGTAACGGCAACGGTAGCCAAGGGAACGCTAACCAAAGCAATGGCAGCGGAAGCGGCAAACCAAACCGCAACAAAGCCGGTAATGGTCAAAGTGGCAAACCTGCTGGTAACGGAAAGAGTCGTCAACGCGCTACACAACGCTAATATTGTGAGCCGATACACTTCGTAAGAATAAAAGACAAAGCGCAGTTATTTAGCTGCGCTTTTTTGTGTCTGCTACTAGGGAGCTTAACGGGTGAAGACCCAATACCAACTAAACAGATAGTTCGTCACCATACCGACCAAAATACCAACGGCCATCGCGATAAACACAGCGCCAGCAAATATTGGCAGTAATTCCGTCATCAACTTGAAGCACGATAGATTCGGTACTGCCGATATCGACGCTGAGAACATAAACTTTTGCCACTGAATCAGCTTTTCAGACCAACGACCCAGCCCTTTGAACCCGAAAGTCAGCACACGATTACCAAACCAAGTTGTCGTTGCAGCCGCAATGAAAGACCCAATTCTCGCCGTCATTAAAGGCAAACCAACCATGTAATGCAGCAAGGCAAACACCGTACAATCAACAACAAACCCACCAACACCAGCCACAGCAAACCGAACCATCTTGTGAGGTGCGTTCGGTTCAGGCTCATGCTGACTCCTCTAATTTAAAGTGTGTTTTTAATGAAGGTGTATCGACCACAGATTGGATCAGATACAAAGGGCGATTTTTGGTTTCGATGAAAATACGACCTATGTACTCCCCCATCAAACCAATACTCAAAGAGTATTGATTGTCGATGACTTGTGTCAGTGTTTTGATTGGGACTTTGAATTGTTCAATCGCAGATGTGGTGGATGCACAGCCAAGATCACTTTTCAAGCCGATTCATCTGCATCAATATCGAACGAAAACTTGATTTAGTTGGTTTACAGTCGCCTCTGGCTACTAGATACTCGTCCGTCCTATTTGATTTAAAAATGCTGGCTCTTTAGTCTGCATTTTATTTAAGTGCGATGAAACTAAATAATAGCCCTGTAACTCAGCATCAATTTAACGACCACACCTTTTTCTTAAAGCGTGACGATCAGCTTCACTCACACTTTTGCGGCAACAAAGCCCGCAAGTTCATGAAGCTGCTGGAAGACGAACACCCAGAGACCACAACCTTGATCAGCTTTGGTTCTGCGCAGGCTAACTCTCTGTTCTCACTCGCAGCACTGGCAAAGATCAAAGGTTGGACGCTTGAGTTTTATGTCGATCATCTCCCTCAGTGGCTACTAGAACGCCCAATAGGTAATTACCGTGGTGCAGTAGACCTTGGCGCGAAGGTGATTTCAGTTAAAGAGACAGGCTCTGAACTTCATCCACAAGCGTATATTGAGCAAGTCAGACAACCTGACTCCCACTGCATTGTATTACCTGAGGGTGGACGCTCTCAGCTTGCTGAGTATGGTGTTAAGCAACTGGCGATGGAGATACTGAGCTGGACTCGCTTCGAAAACCAACACGATTTTGTGGTCGCACTCCCTGCTGGGACAGGCAGCACTGCTCTCTATCTTCATAAGCATTTAAAGCTACACAACATCCCTGTATTAACCTGCGCTTGTGTCGGTGGCAGTGACTATCTGACGCAACAATTTAATGAGCTTGGTGAGTCCGATCATCCACAGATCTTATCGCTTGAAACCAAACACCACTTTGGAAAGTTGTATCAACAGGACTATCAAACTTGGTTGGATCTGCAAGAGCAAACCGACATCGAGTTTGACCTGCTTTACGACCCATTGATGTGGCAATGCTTAGAACAATGGCAACAAGATAACCCAACCAAAACCATTATCTACATTCACCAAGGTGGCATCTTAGGTAACGAATCGATGTTGCCACGCTATCAGCGAAAATATCCGGATATGTGCCTTAGCACGACCAACGCTTCCTGGTAATTGCATCCCGTCACACCTAGCTCTGGATATGCAAATTTCCGTAATCTAAGAACACCGTCAAACAGCCATCACACTTCATCGTGATGGCTGTTTGAGCATTCCCCCTTCATCTTGCACCTCTACACTTCAAATTAGAAACAGAAATCTGGCGAGAATCATCGTGTTATCTATACTTTCGATTGGAACGTCATTGTCATCTAAAGGAATAACGCATGCGAAAACTCACTACACTCGGCCTGTTTTCAGTTTTACTACCCTTTTCAGCAATTTCTGGAGAAAACGTTACTTACCAAGTCGACGGGATGGACTACGAAGGTTATTGGAGTGAAGCCAGTGACCAAGCGCCTCTGGTGCTGCTAATACACGATTGGGATGGCTTAACGGATTACGAAAAGAAGCGTTCTGAGATGCTCAACGAACTCGGTTACAACGTGTTCGCCATCGACCTATTTGGTAAAGGCATTCGCCCAACCGAAGTGAAAGACAAAAAACAACACACAGGCGAGCTGTACAAGGACCGAGAGAAAATGCGTGCGCTGCTCAACGCTGGAGCCATGGAAGCGAAAAGACTTGGGGGCAACTTAGATAATAACGTGATGATAGGATACTGCTTTGGCGGAGCTGCTGTATTGGAAGCGGCTCGTGCTGGGATTCCTTCGAAGGCTTATGTCACCTTCCATGGCGGTTTATCAACACCAAAAGGCCAAGACTACTCGCAGACTAAAGCTCCGGTTGTCGTGTTCCACGGAACGGCTGATGCCATGATTTCAATGCAAGATTTTGGCAACCTTGCCACTGAACTTGAAACGACCAAAGTTCCACATGAAATGATCACCTATAGTGGCGCTCCCCATGCGTTTACCGTGTTCGGCTCTAATAATTACCAAAATGAAGCTGACCAAAAATCGTGGGAAAGATTCACCCATGTGTTAGAAACCACTACCCGATAAGCCGTAACACTTAAACCAAATCAGCCCATGCTTAATAATAAACATGGGCTAATTCGTATGACCAAGTCTTTTGATGAACTACATGTAACGATGGATACTTAAGTCGTCTGCTTTTATATCGCAATCCGAGCCACTGACCACACTCGCTAATAGCTTTCCTGAACCACATGCCATCGTCCAACCCAACGTCCCGTGACCAGTATTGGTAAACAGATTCTTAATTGGCGTCTTTCCGATGATAGGCGTGCCATCTGGCGTCATTGGTCGTAGTCCTGTCCAATAATCTGCCTTAGAAAAATCCCCCGCTTGTGGGAAAAGGTCTTTGATCACCATATCAATCGTAGCTTTGCGTTTTTCTGGAATCAGGTAATTGAAACCAGCAAGCTCTGCCGTCCCTGCAATACGAATTCGGTCGTCGAAACGAGTCATCGCTACCTTGTAGGTTTCATCCATAACCGTTGAGGTCGGTGACTTATCTGCACTCACGATCGGCAGTGTCAGGGAGTAGCCCTTCACGGGATATACAGGAATCGATAAATCCACTTGCTTGAGCAGTTCACGAGAATAGCTTCCCGAAGCCACCACATAAGCGTCCGCTTTGAATTCACCTTGAGTTGTCGTAATGCTTTTTATGGTTTGGTTCTGATGATTCAAACTCACCACTTCAGTATCAAACACGAACTGAACGCCAAGCGCCTTGGCTTTCTCAGTTAAGGCTAAACAGAACTGATGGCAATCACCCGTTTCATCATGAGGTAAGTATAAGCCGCCCACCAGCTTGTCTTTCACATCAGCTAAACCCGGTTCCACTGAAAGGCACTGCTCAACACCAAACAGCGAGTGCTCGATTCCACTCTCTTTTAGCAGCTTCATATCCTGCTGAATTGCGTCCAGTTGCTTCTCGCTTCTGAATACTTGCAAGGTGCCTTTCTGCCTGCCCTCGTAAGCCAAGTCTTCACTGGTTCTTAGATGAGTGAGACAGTCTCGGCTATAGTTTGCCACTCTTAACATGCGTGACTTATTCACGGCGTATCTAGCTTCATTGCAATTGGCGAGCATCTTAGTCGCCCAAGAAACTAATTCAGGGGAAAGTGACGGCTTCACTTTCAAGGGAGCATGCTCTTGAGTGAGCCACTTCATCGCTTTCAAAGGAATCCCCGGCGCCGCCCATGGTGATGAATAACCGTAAGAAATTTGCCCGGCGTTAGCAAAACTCGTTTCCTTGCCACTTGCATCCTGTCGGTCAATAACCGTAACAGTGTGACCCTCTTTCGCCAGATACCAAGCACTGGTTAACCCAATTACACCACTGCCAATTACAATTACTTCCATTCTCTTCCCCTAATGCCCAGCAAAAGCTCAATCGGCTAAACACTGTTTTTAATTCAAATATTATTTTCGTTAATAATTTGTAACTTATTCGGCAGGCGTTGATTTAACAATAGAGGATCCGTTGATAAAAAGTCAATTCAACTTAGAAACGAATTTGGAAGTTTGGAACTGTGATATTGGAGGTATTTAGAAGCTTGGGAGGAGTCGTTACATAAATCTATGATGCCTAAAGATTGTAGGCATCATGGCTCAAGAACGTTGCATTTTCGAGCAAAAAACCTAACAATGTTTCGGCTTGAAGCGTAAGTGCTCGGCCTTTTAAAGATTGAACCTTCACGGTTGCTTTCGAAAGCATTTCTAGCTCAGTCGCGACCACTTCAATTTGACCTGATTTGATTTCATCAATCACGGTAAGCTTAGGCATAAAAGTCACACCTAGGCCTGCGGAAACGAAGTTAGTAAGTGCCGTTACCGAGTTAGTTTGAAGCTTTGGTTGTAAAGTAAGATGGGATACCTGCTCAGCGTGTTTTACCAGCCTTCCCATTCCTGTCGAGTTATCGATTAGCGCGAGAGAAACATCTTTAATATCCCGCAGTGTTACAGGAGCTTCTTTACTGGTAAGGAAGTGCCCTTTAGGTACGATGAGTTCCAGTGGGTGGCTACGTTCAACATGCGAATGCAACTTCGGGTGTGGAGCAGAAGCATAAGTGATTGCAAAATCTATCTGTTGATCTTCAAGCATTTTGACGGCATCAAGAGCTCCCGCAATCTCAATAGAAAGGTTGATATCGGGATAACGAGTCATGAAGGTTTGCATTGGTTTAGCCACCAAGTTGGTAATAAAGCCTTCACCAATAGCAATACTGACGTTACCCCCTTGGAGGTTTTTAAGCTTAGTCAGCCGAGCTAAAACTGCCGCTTCTCCGCGAACGATAGAACGATAATAATTCAATAGTTCATTACCCGCCTCAGTTAACAGTGAGTGGCGGTTATTTCGCTCCCAAAGTTTCATTTCCGCCTGAGCTTCTAGTTGCGTTAGCATCCTACTCATTGCCGCAGGGTCAACGTTCATCATCTTAGATGCCTTTCGAAGCGACCCATATTTGGATAACGCATTTAAATATTCAAGAGCACGGATATTAAAGTGATGCATTCAACTACCTTGTAATTCGATTAACCCTAAACCAAGCGTCTCATAAGTTTGGCATTCAAATATATCCCAATTTATCGAGATCTCGTTTGCGCTTACTAACTTGTGCACCGAGTCACTTCAGACGAAATGTTGAATGTATTGTAAGTTGAGAATTATAGGGGCTCTAGAACGAGAAAACCCCAGCATTTCTGCTAGGGTTTTGAATAGTGGTGGAAGGATGGGGATTTGAACCCCAGATACGCTATAAACGTATACTCGCTTTCCAGGCGAGCGCCTTAAGCCACTCAGCCATCCTTCCACAAGTTTTGTGTTGAGCTTGTCACTCAACGAGGCGCTACTTTATTGATTCTGCTTGCTTTGGTCAAGTGGCATTATCAAAAAAAGTGCCTTTTTCAGTTTGTTCGATTACAAATTAACTCATTAGATCAAAAACAAACCAAGTATCGCTTATTTCACTTTATTCACGCTTGTTGATAATAACCTGGAACTCTAAACCATTTACGGCACATATCTAAGAAATAACCATAAAGTACGCCCATGCCACATGAAATAACCGCGTTGCTAGTAACCGCGGTGACAATCTGGTCAGTTGAAGCGCCTACTGCTAGTAAAATCCCAGCATACACAGGCGATTGGAATAACACGTAAGCCATAAGATCAGCCAAGTTCTTCATCAATGAACTTTGTGAAAGTTTTGCACCATTACGTAAGAACCAATCACGAAATACACCATAAGGCCAAGCAATAGCAATGTTTACCGGAATAGATAACGTTCTTGAAGCAAGAGACTGCTCAAACGTCATAGCGGAAATAAACACTTCTACGATCATGCCAGAGATAAAGCAGAAAACTACCATAGCAAATGTATCCGCAGCTGCATTACGAATACAAAATGGACCACGAGACTTCATTAGAGACAAACCTAAAATATATCACTACTTCATTAGTGATTTAGTAACACATAAGCAAGGCGTATTCTCACCTGGCCAGTTAATATCACTATTAAAACACAACATTAGCAGTCATACATTCCAAATTACAAATCAAGTGGTAAATTAACAACCAAAAACTACTTTAAAAGCAGTCACTTTGACCAAAAAACCACAAGAAGGTTGAAAATTGCGCAATTTAACTTTTACTTCCTGTAATAAAACAACACCTAAGCCATAGGTAGATTTACAGTAATGATATCAATAACATCTTGCGAGGGGCGCGTTCCCGAGAAGACGTACTCTAGAGCTTTATCAATTTGAGATGTAAGTTCTGTATTGTTCATAGGTTCAGCGTGAACACGCAAGCTCTCTAGCGAAAATTGAATCAGCTCTAAGTTGTTGTCTTCTAACGCCACGTACAGTGTCACGAGCAACTCTTCGATGTTGCCTTTGCTTCGTAAATCAGGCTTAGGCAGTGACTCACTTTTACTTTTCCAATCGTGATCTTTTACTTCTTGGCTCTCCGGAGCATGAACTTCTGCTTCATGGAATTGGTAAAGCTTATTCGAATAGCGAAATAACGCATCGTCGAGCTCCCGTTCATCAATTGGTTTAGCTATAATGTAATCCACACCAGCACCGATCATACGTTCGCGAGTCTCTTTGAAGACATCAGCGGTACAACCAAATATTAAGACAGATGAAACATCGCCAATTAGAGCCCGAATAGCCGTTGTTGATTCCACGCCATCCATCACTGGCATATGGTTATCCATCAACACCAAGTCAAAGTGCTCTGTAACGACAGCTTGTATCGCAAGTTCGCCGTTTTCAACGTTCTTACAGGTAAACCCTTTACTACTCATAAAGGTTTCAATGATGACGGTGTTGGTCCTGTTATCCTCAACAATCAACACTTTCAAGCCAGAGTAATCCAATTTTTTATGCGGTAGGCTTTCTATCTCACCAGGTTGGCAAGGCTTAATCTTTAAGCGAACATCAAAGCTAGTGCCAATCCCCTCTTCACTGGTGACCGTGATACTGCCACCCATAAATTGGGCAATTTCCTTCACAATCGCTAAGCCTAGGCCTGTACCACCAAAACGTCTTGTAGTCGTAGATTCTGCTTGCTCGAAAGGTTTGAAGATGCGTTTTTGCGCTTCTTTAGGTATGCCTATTCCGGTATCACGAACTCGAATACTAAGGTAAACATCATTTCCTTCAACAACTTCTTTCAGGTACACCTCAACAAAACCTCTTGAAGTGAACTTCACAGCGTTGTTCAGTAGATTAAACAAGATTTGGCGCAGGCGAGCTTTGTCCGAGAAGTACCAACGGCCAGAAGGCACCTCAGAATACACTTTGAATTGAAGTCCTTTTTCGGAAGACAATGTGTAGTAGACACTGTTGATACTTCCGATGATCGAATCGAGCGGGAAACGGGTTTCATCTAGATCTAATCTGCCCTGCTCGATCTTTGAAAAATCCAATATCTCATTAAGCAAAGTCATCATATGATCCCCAGACTCATACAAACTTTTAAGATGCTTCTCTTGCTCTCTGTTTAAAGGGGTTTTTAGCAGAATTTGGGCGGTTCCTAAAACGCCATTCATTGGAGTTCGGATTTCATGGGATAAGGTCGCAAGGAACGCTGTTTTTGCATTGGTTGAGGCCTGAGCCTTAACCTTTTCCGCTTCGAGATAAATGGTCTTTTCGTTGAAGGTTTTAATCAAGTGGCCGATTTCATCATCACTTGAGTACTCAACATCGATGATCTCACCCGCTTTTGAACCGTCGACCTTAATTGCTATATTGGTAATAGGACTAATCAAGTAACGGTTCAACAAGTAATAACCCGCCATGACACACACGAGCAATAGCGGAACAATACCGCTCTCAATACTCATCACCAGACGAAACACCTCGTCTGCCACCAATAGTTTTGAGTTAACCACTGCGACTTGCCAATCAAAGTCACCAAATTGGTTATTACTAATGTAGACTCCCTCGACAAGATTGAAGTTATGAGAAACCAGAACTTGGTTGAGATTATCTCTTATAGTGATACCAAGGTTATATTCTTCCGCATGGGTTTTAATGAAACCCAATAACTCTTCCAGTGAGAGATCCACTGTCGCAATACCGGCAAAGGTGCCATCGTAATAATAAGGGGAAGACGCCGTAATCATTCGAACGTGTGTGTATGGGTCGATATACACATCGCTCCATGCGATACTTCCCTGCGGCTCATCAACAACAGAAGTGTACCAATATTCTTGATGGTAGGGCGCATTCTTAGGGTTGTTATAAGAAAACAGTTGATCAATCTTGCCATCATCGGCTTTGTTGAAAAAGTAGCTGTTCAGACGTTTATTCGGATCAAGTGCATAAGGTTCTGGCCAAATACCCGCGCTAACGATCGTATCGTCGCTCGCCGCCAAAATTGACTTTAATACCGAAGCAACCTCTGAACCTTTTCGTTGTTTCTGAGCAAAACCGACTAGGCTATCGACAACACCTTTAGAGCTACTGAGTGGCTCTGTAATCAATGCAGATAACAATTCAGCACGTAGGTCTAGGTTTTGTTCTAATTTGGCACGTACAGGAGACTCTACGACGTGGTACGTCACGCTGCCGACAATGGCAATGAACATGGCCAAGTATAACCCGAGCGCTACCATACTGTTTTTCTTAAGAGACGACCGTATCTGCATAATTTTTTGTTATTTTCTTTTTTGTTAAACCTAGTGTTTATCATCAAGGACATCAAGCCTTTTTAGATTGAAGCTTGATTGGCGCAAGTTCATTGGTACTATAAGCGCAAATATGTTCCCTTTTACGGTACCTCACTTTGACTTTACAAGATATTCTTGCGCTTCCAGAGTTGGAAGGAAAGCTAATCACAGAACACAAAACCATAGGATTTGTCACTGCAATGGCAGCGGCACCTAACGTATTACCTCCTCATGAATGGCTTCCGTTCCTTTGGGGTGGTGAAGAAGTCGCTCCTTTTACTGATGGTGAGCAACTTGAAAGCTATATTGAAATTATCATCGCGCTTTGGAACGAAACCCGCCCAGAACTGATTGAAGGCACTTGGGTTTGGCCTGAAGCTTGTCAATTGGATGATGAAGAAGTCGTTAACACAGCTGCTCGTGATTTTTGTGAAGGCTTACTTCAAGGTTGGCAGATTGCTCGTGATGATTGGGAAACATTGATGCCAGAAGACAGCGAAGACAACGCGCTAGTTGGTGGCGTGCTACTTTCACTGAGCATGCTTTACGATCCTGAAACGTCAATCGCGACACTTGCAGAGCAAGGCATTGAAGGTTTAGAGCAGTTCGAAGAGATCTTTAATGCGGTTCCTGTGATGCTGTGCGGTCTAACGCAACGTGGCATTGCATTAGCTGATGCTCAATAACCTAGAGAATATCAATAAGCTCTGAAAAAATAAGCTTAACTCGCTCGACCAAACAATAACAAAAGGCCTCACTTCACTATGAGGCCTTTTTTAGTTCTGAGGGCATATCAATCGTTTAAAAGCCTTTCCAATCGAAGTGATCAATTCGTTCATCTGCAATATAGAACAACTTAGTCCCGCTGTTGACCACTTGGTCTAGATCAGGGTTAAGCTCAATACCACTGCCCGCATCAATCGCAATCAACGTGGCTTGATACTTCTCTTTGAACACCGAAAAAATTGGCGCAACCGTTACAGGTTCAGCCCCCTCAGGGTAATAAGTTGAATATTGTGTCATCCCCCTTGTCGTACTCAACAGCTCTTGGTGAAGCGCACTCGACCCCGGATCTACCGCAGCCTTGGCCAGCATTTCTGCCCCCACCGCCGGAATACATTCTGAGTTAGGGCAATGCTGGTGCAACAAATCACTCAATGCTTCATCTTTAAAGTACACCAGAAGGTGTGCCTTAGGATTTCGGTTCGCGCAGTAAAGCGCCGCAGATAAAGTTATATCGTCTTCAGGATTATCAATGAGAATACAACTGGCCGACTCGATGCCTGTCTTTTCCATCTCTTTGCCATCAGTGTAGCTATTTACTTTAACGAAGTTGATTTCGCCTGGTAACGGGTTCTCAATATCTGAACGAGTACATAGCACAATTGGTCGTTTACCCGTTTCTTCGTGCTGCAACATACGAATGAGGTGAATGGTTCTTTGCTCATTCCATCCAAGTATCAAAATGTGGTTCTCCACTCTAACTCTCCTTTTTCCTAGCAAGCCCGCTCGCCAATATTCAACACCTTCTGTCGCGACCTTGCCGAGTAATGCCGCGAAAAGACTAAGCCCTCCCGGAATCACGAACAGTATAACGATCCATCGCCCTGCATCTGTCGTTGGTGATAAATCACCGTAACCAACCGTCGACGCAGTCACGACTAGATAGTAAGCGAATGTAGTAAACGAACTGGTTAGGTCCGTTTCACCCGCTAGATACAAAGTCGACCACGACAAAAATACGTAACCAAGAAAGGTAAACAGCAAGTTTTTTCCGTTCAAAACAAAGATATTTGCTTTGACCCAGCGTTTGAGTTGTAACCAGATTATCATTCGAGCCTCAAATCTTTTTCTCTTACTTACATGCTAGAAAAAATACGCGATATCAACAAGATGTATCATCAGAAAAAGATACATGACCACAAGATTGATATTCGCAACCTATCTTTAGGTACAAAAAAACCAGCACTACAGGCTGGCTTCCTATTCATAATAACAGCACAATAATGAAATTAAGCGTTGCCTTTCACTTGCACATTAAGCTGTTCAGCGAAATCTAACATGCGGTTCAATGGAATTAGAGACTTAACGCGTAATTCGTCAGAAACGAAAATTTCGTGTTGCTCGCCGCCATTTTCAAGCGCGTTTTCAATCGCTTCAAGGCCATTCATTGCCATCCAAGGGCAGTGTGCGCAGCTACGACAAGTTGCACCAGCCCCGGCTGTCGGCGCTTCAATTAGCTCTTTTTCAGGAACCAATTGTTGCATCTTGAAAAAGATACCTTTATCAGTAGCGACAATCATCTGTGGATGAGGAAGCTCTTTTGCTTTCTTAATCAGTTGGCTTGTTGAACCTACCGCATCAGCCAATTCGACGACGCTTGCTGGCGATTCTGGGTGAACCAAAATAGCCGCTTCTGGGTATACCGACTTCATTTTCTTCAAAGCATCAGCTGAGAACTCATCATGAACGATGCACTCGCCTTGCCAAAGCAACATGTCAGCGCCAGTTTGATTTGCGATGTAAGAACCTAGGTGACGGTCTGGCCCCCAAATGATTGGTTTGCCTTCAGCGTCTAGGCTTTCAACGATTTCTAAAGCGATACTCGACGTAACCACCCAGTCTGCACGAGCTTTAACTGCCGCAGAAGTGTTCGCGTATACAACCACCGTGTGGTCAGGGTGAGCATCACAAAATTCTGTAAACTTGTCAGCTGGACAACCGAGGTCAAGTGAGCATTCCGCTTCCAGCGTTGGCATTAGAATGCGTTTTTCAGGAGTCAGGATTTTAGCAGACTCGCCCATAAAACGAACACCGGCGATGATCAAAGTGCTTGCTGAATGACGGTTACCGAACTTAGCCATTTCTAATGAATCACCAACGAAACCACCAGTTTCTTCTGCCAAAGCCTGAATTTCAGGATCTGTGTAGTAGTGTGCAATTAGAACTGCATCTTTTTCTTGAAGTAGTTTTTTGATGTTTGCGATGTGGGCCTGTTTCTGAGTGTCGCTCAATGGAACTGGCTTAGGCGGAAACGGGTAAACTGTATCGATTTTATCTAGTATATGACTCATTGCTCTTGCTCTACGCAACTTCTTCCGAGAATCAGAGTATTCTACACAGGACAGCGATTGGGATCAAAAAGGATTGGTAGCAAACGTTTACTCGTTAATACTCAAAAAGCATAAACAAGTCTTTATGTTGCTATCACAAAGAGAGTAACTAGAGATCTAACAGTGGCAAGTCGTAACAAGCCACCAGCAACGAACAGAATACAGCGGATATAAACAGAGGTGCGTAAGCACCCCTATTTTGTTTTATAAGTGGGTTTTAGCCACGTTTGCCGAAGCGCTGTTTGGATATTCTGTGACGACTTGTTGGTAATATTTCTTAGCTTGCGTCGCGTTATTGTTGCGCGCTGCTATGTCACCAAGCTTAACCAGTGCATCTGCTCGCTTATTTGAATCTTTGTATGACACAACTGCCGCAAAGCTCTTCACAGCTTCTTTATCTTGCTTCTTAGCGAAATAAAGCTGACCTAACCAGTAATGTGAGTTAGGTGTGAAGGTTGAATCTGGAAAGTCTTTTTGAAACTTCTGGAATGCTGCAATAGCACCCGTGTAGTCTCGTTGCTTTAGAATCATATCTACAGCATTTTGATAAGCGGTTTGCTCATCCACATCAGTACTGAACGTACCAGAAGCATCGTTAGAGCCTTCGCTTACTGCCACTGCTGCCGTTACGGTTCCTGCTGCTTTCACTTGCCCTCTTACCCGATCCAGTTCAATGAACAGTTCGCGTTGACGCTCTAGCATTTGCTTCATATCGTAACTGTTTCGCTCCAGCGCACCTCGAAGTTCACTGATCTCCAGTGACATGTCATCGATTTGCTGCTGCATTTGAAGCTGAACTAGGTTGCGATTTTGAAGCAGGCGCTCTAAACGCTCAATATCTGATTCGTTAGATACAGCCCCTGGTCGAGAGGAAGATGATGAATTGGTTGCGGTGCTATTGAGATCGGATACTGGAGCTGGTGCAGCGAACACGGTGTTCGCTGCACTTGCCAGTAACGAAAGCAAAATAACTCGCTTTGTGTTACTGAACATGAGGCAATTCCTCAATTATATAGCCTACTAAAATTAGTAAACTAGTACTGCGCGACGGTTTTTAGCGTACACATCTTCAGATTGACCTAGAAGAAGTGGCTTCTCTTCACCGTAGCTTACGATAGAAATTTGGTCTGCTTGAACACCTAGAGCTTGTAGGTATTTCGCTACAGCTTGTGCACGACGCTCGCCAAGTGCGATGTTGTACTCAGGAGTACCGCGCTCATCAGCGTGACCTTCGATAGTAACGTTCATGTTAACGTTCTTACTTAGGTAAGCTGCGTGAGCTGCTAGTATTGCTTCGTAGTCGCTAGCGATAGTTGAGTTATCGAATGCGAAGTAGATTGTTTGAGTTTCACGTAGCGCTTGCTCTTTAAGCTCTTGCTCAGACAGTTGACCGTTAGCGTCAATTGGCGTTACAACCGTTGTATCTACGTTGCTTTCTGAACCTGAAGTTGTTTGGTTGCTTTCAGTACCAGATGTTGCAGATGTCGCTTCATCAGTTGAGCTACATGCCGTCACTGCCATTACTGGTAGTGCAATCATCAAGCCTTTAAGAACTTTATTAAGTTGCATCTTATTTTCCTTACGTTATCAAACTTAGTTTCTACAGCGACTAAGTGCTATAGATAGTTAAATGCCACAATAGTTAACACTATCAATAGCTAATAGAATGTATCACTTTAGCTAGAGAAACGGTGACCATGCAGGTGCTCTTACACGTCCGTTGGTTGCCGGTAATCTCGCTTTAAAACGCCCATCAATAGAAACCATCGATAGTACGTTTGTCTTGTTGTAAATAGAGCTATAGATAACCATACCTCCATTCGGTGCAATACTTGGTGATTCATCTAACAATGTTTTTGTTAGTATCTGAACCGCACCAGTTTCCAAATCCTGTTTAGCCAAGTTAAAGCCTGAGTTGCTTCGATTTACCATGATTAGGAATCGTCCATCAGGAGTGATCTGACCACCTAAGTTTTGGCTACCTTGCCAAGTAATACGAGATGTCGAATTATTTGACAAATTTACATTATAAATCTGTGGTTTACCACCACGATCCGATGTGAAAATAAGAGACTTTCCATCTGGATGCCAGAATGGTTCAGTATTATTCGAACGGCCTCGGGTAACTTGAGTCAGCTTACGGCTAGCAAGGTCAAGTGTGTACACCTGAAGGCTGCCTGTTTTCGACAATACCAATGCTAATGTCTTACCATCTGGCGAGAATCTTGGCGCACCATTATGACGAGGATATGAAGTCACCTTCTCACGCTCACCTGTATAAATATTCATAATGAATATTTCAGCTTGGCCATTTTGGAAACTCACATAAGCCAGCTTTTTGCCATCCGGTGACCATGATGGCGACATAAGAGGCTGTTTAGATCGAAGTACCAAACGCTCATTAAAGCCGTCATAATCCGCCACACGAAGCTGATATGGGTACTTATCTTTATCGTTCACTACCACATAAGAAACACGTGTTAAGAACGCGCCTCTTTCACCAGTTAACTCTTCATAAACTAAATCAGAAATACGGTGTGCATACTCTCTCAAGCGTTTACCAGGTACCGTTGCCTTTTTATTAAACAACACATGGTCTTTCGAAAGCACTAATTGACCTTCATCACTTAACGCTCGGCTTTGTCCTTTAGTCAATTGACCACGAACAATGTCGACCAATTGATAATTCACCACATACTGCCCTTCGACATTTTTAGTGATACTACCCGTCAGCAATGAATCAACACCTAGATTGGTCCAAGCATCAAAATCCACCTCAGTTTCACTGTAAGGCGTTTGAGGCATTTTGCTTGTCGGAACGGGGCTAAATTTACCACTGCGCTGTAAGTCAGAAGCAATAACTGCTGATACATCATGTGGCAACGGTTCAGCACCTTCCCAACGAAAAGGGACAATAGCGATCGGTCGTGCAGAGTTAATACCGTCTGTAATAACCAGCTCCAGCGCCGCATGTGCAAACTGGCTGCTTGTCGCTATTACAAAAACACAACTCAGTAATAGTTTTTTTAACACAAGTTTGTCCTTCTACTCTGGTGATACAGTTAAGTTAATGTCTTTTAGTGATTTCACAATGTCTGGGTCTTTAGGTAATGGGTACGATTGCACTTGTGCCACCGCACGCTTGGTTGCTGCGCACAAACGACTATCACCATCCAAGATACTTAAGCTCCCCAAAATAGCATTTGAGCCCGTTGGAATAAGCTTAAGGTTAACTCGGCACGATCGTCCTCTGTAGCTGTCCTCTAACAAAAGGTTCTGCTGAATCAGTTGGGTATAAATAGCACCGTAACGCTGAGCTTCATCACTAATAAATTGTTGTCTTGCTGAAGAATTCTGCGTCGCCTCTGTTTCAAGCCCTTCAAAGATGTCATTCAATGCTGCTTCTTGCTGTTTACGCTCTTTTTCAGCTCTTGCTGCCGCTTCCTTCTCCTTACGGGCTTTCTCTGCTGCCGCTGCAGCCTCTTTCTCTTTGGCTATGCGTTGCTTTTCAGCACGTTCAGCGGCTTCTTTTTCTTTACGAGCTTTTTCAGCAGCCTCTTGCGCGGCTTTTTCTTTTGCCACGCGTTCCTGTTCAGCTTTTGCGATTGCTGCTTCTTTAGCTTTACGCTCATTTTCAGCTTTCACCAACGCCGCTTCTTTCAGCTTACGGTCAGCTTCTGCTTTAGCGGCTTTCTTTTTTTCTTGC
Source organism: Vibrio sp. RW (assembly GCF_027587105.1). Lineage (NCBI taxonomy): Bacteria > Pseudomonadati > Pseudomonadota > Gammaproteobacteria > Vibrionales > Vibrionaceae > Vibrio > Vibrio sp. RW. The sequence goes on along the minus strand of NZ_JAPPTM010000005.1, from coordinate 96,217 downwards.
TGTAAACGCGCTTCTTCGACTTTACGTTGTTTTTCTTTTTCAACTCGACGCTTTTCAGCTTCACGGGTTGCTTTTGCTTCTTTCGCTTGCTGTTCTTTTAGCTTACGAATGTTTTCTTCTTCCGCTTTTCGATTCTTTTCAAGTCTTTCGCTTTCACGTCTGAGTTTGTCTAAACGCTCTTGCTCCTTCTTACTCGCCGCTTCTCGCTGTTGACGAATCTGTTGAGCTTGCTGGCGAACCAACTGAGGGTCAATCACTACAGCCTGAACCATCTGGCCAGTTGGCTTAGGTTCTGACATCGTGAAGTCCGCTCCCCAAATGAGCGCAACAAATAAAATGACGTGCAGCCCAAGTGAAATAAGAAGCGGTGATCTAAAATTATTGGATTTCTTATTAGTCGCTTTCATGAATGCTACGGAGCTATTCCCTTATATCCGTTAAAAGGCCAACCTTTGGCACACCTGCACGGCTTAATTCATCAAGTAATAAAACCACTTCAGCGTAAGGCGTTGCGGCATCACCACCAACCGCCACTGGAGAGTTTGGCTTCAAAGACAACTCAGCTTTCACTCGGACGATAATATCTTCCAATGATAAACCACGCTGTACTTCTTCGTTATTCACACTTAAACCAAGCTCACCGTCTTTGTTCACTTCAACAATAATAAAACTCGCGTTATCGTCACCCAGAAGATCTTGTGCAGACTTAGCGGTTGAAGCCTGAGGCAGCTCAACGTCGACACCTTGAGTTACAAACGGTGAAGTCACCATAAAAATGATCAGCAAAACAAGCATAACGTCAATGTAAGGTACAACGTTAATCTCTGCGGTCATTTTGCGTTTTTTAGGTTGGTATCCAGCCATCGATTATTCCCTGCCAGCCATCGCTTGACGGTGAAGAATACTGTGAAACTCTTCAGAGAAAGTCGCGTAGTTGTGTTCTAGCTTACCTACTCGGCTGCTGAAGCGGTTGTACGCCATTACTGCAGGAATTGCGGCGAACAGACCCATTGCCGTTGCAATAAGTGCTTCTGCAATACCAGGAGCAACCATTGCGAGTGTCGCTTGTTTCACTTCACCCAATGCGATGAATGAGTGCATAATGCCCCAAACCGTACCAAATAGGCCTATATAAGGACTGATAGAACCGACTGTCGCTAAGAAAGGTAAGTTAGTTTCTAGCTCGTCTACTTCACGGGCTACTGCAACGCGCATTGCACGCCCAGTGCCTTCCATAATAAAGTCAGGAGAAGTAGCGTTGGATTTGCGAAGGCGAGCAAACTCGGTGAAGCCTTCGTAAAAAATCTCTTCAGTACCAGACAGCTCATCTTTGCGCTTATTGCTTTCCTGATACAACTTAGCTAGGTCAACACCAGACCAAAATTTATCTTCAAACACTTCAGTTTGTTTAGAAGCTTGCGATAACACTTTACTTCTTTTTATGATCATTGCCCAAGAAACAACAGACATGCCCATTAGGATTAGCATGACCATTTTAACTAGAAAGCTAGCTTCTAAAATTAGGCCTAATATTGAGATTTCAGCAGTCACTATTCGTTAGCTCCGTAAGAATAAATGTTGGCATTGCCTTGGGTTTCATTTTTTGATTGTCTATACATGCTACCTTAACCAGTGCTTTACACAATGCTTTGCCATCAGGATTTACGATCTCTTGACAGAAGACCAAGGTAGCTCGCTTCAATTCGTAAATATTAGTAATAACTTGTAAAGAATCATCAAGGCGCGCGCCTTGAATAAAATCTATCTCCATATGTCGGACGACAAAACCTATGCTTTGTTCTAACAATACTTGCTGAGAGACACCAATTGAGCGCAACATCTCGGTTCGAGCGCGTTCAAAAAACTTGAGATAATTAGAATGGTACACCACGCCACCCGCATCGGTGTCTTCGTAATATACGGTTACTGGCCACTTAAACGGCTTAGATAATCCTTGCAAATTGATACCACAACCTAAAAACGATAAAGATATTACTATAACCTAACTCATTTTCATTAATAGTATATGGCAGTGAATTTTTGATTTAACAGACGAAAAAAGAGGCCATCTGTATAAGATGACCTCTTTTTGACTAAAAACCCAACAAGTATAAAAAATTCGCTTTGATATGAACCTAAACTATTACCTTTCAGATAAAGCGTAGCACCGTTAGGTAGAGCAAAATAGTGAGTGAAACGTATGGGCTAAACAACAGCTGCCAGACCCAAGCTCTTGGCTTAAACCCGATACCGAAAACCATGCTTGAGCACACAGCCCAGATAAACATTGGCCCAATGATCGCGTTAAAACCTCCGATACTTGTCGCATACGCTTCAGGATCCCACATCACTAAACCCACATGCATGAAACCCAATATCAGGGATAAAACTCGTAACGGAGTCTTATCCATTGGTTGATGCAGTTTAGCGATTTGTTCTGCGAGATTACTCACTGTCCTTGTCCATCATTTCTGAATGCTCAAGCCAAAGAGCATTAATGATGCCGAATGCACATGCTAGAAGTACACCCAAAATCCATGCGAAATACCACATAAAATTTCTCCTAAGTTATTTCACTTCTAGCTTAGTAAGCTGAAACGTCGTTATCTTCGATGTGTTTCTTATCCAGACGACCGAACATTTTGTAGTATGTCCAAGTTGTGTAGCCAAGAATCACAGGAACCATTACCGCAGCAACCATTGTCATCAAACCAAGTGTTAGTTCACTCGCTGTTGAATCCCACATAGTCAAACTATGGTTAGGGTTCAAACTTGATGGCATTACGAATGGGAACATTGCAAAACCAGCCGTTAGGATAACACCAGCGTTAGATAGGCTCGAGAACAAGAACGCAAAGCCACCACGCTCAAAGCGAGATGCAATCACAGCTAATAGAGGCATTGCGACACCAAGAATTGGCGCTGCCCACATTGCAGGATACGTTTCGAAGTTTGTCATCCAAGCACCAACTTGAAGTGATACCTCTTTGTTTAATGGGTTCGAATCTGCAAAGGTGTCAATCGTGCTTGTGATTACATAACCTTCAATAGACTGAACCCAGAAACCACCAATAACGAACAGAGCAATAGCAACAAGGCCTGAAATCTGAGCGACAAGACGAGCACGGTTATGTAATTCCTCTGTTGTCTTCATTTGAAGCCATGTTGCACCTTGCATAACGAACAACATCAGAGCTAACACACCACAAAGCAATGCAAACGGGTTTAGTAAAGCGAAGAATGTGCCATGGTACTTAGACATCATTAAGTCATTCAGGTCGAATGGTACACCTTGTAGTAGGTTACCAAATGCCACACCGAAAATGATTGGCGGCACTGTACCACTGCAGCAAAGTGCGTAGTCCCAAGCTTTACGCCATTTTGGATTTTCAATCTTAGAACGGTAATCAAGAGCAAGTGGACGTAACCAAAGCGCGGCTAACGTCGCGTACATTGCAAAGTAGAAACCAGAGAAAGACGTCGCATAAACCAGAGGCCATGCAGCAAACAATGCACCACCCGCCGTGATTAACCAAACTTGGTTACCATCCCAGTGCGGTGCAATAGTGTTAATCATGACACGACGTTCTGTGTCGCTCTTACCGATAACAGGAGAAAGGGCTGCAACACCCATATCAAAGCCATCAGTTACGGCGAAACCAACCAGTAGAACACCGATCAGTACCCACCAAATAAGTCGTAAGCTTTCGTAATCAAACATAATATTCCCTCACTTATACTTCGACTGAACGGCTAACTTTGTCTTCAACAGAGTTATCGTTTTGTTCGAAGTGATAACGGCCTGTCTTTAGACTACTTGGACCTTTACGCGCGAATTTCAGCATTAGGTAAACTTCTGCAATCAAGAACACGGTGTACAGTGCAAGAATTGCGAATAGAGAACTCCAAAGCTGTTCAATAGTTAATGCTGATGCAGCAACGTTAACTGGTAGAATTTCACCAACCGCCCACGGTTGACGACCAAACTCAGCAACGAACCAACCTGCTTCAATCGCAATCCAAGGCAATGGAATTGAGAATAGTGCAGCTCTAAGAATCCATGGTTTTTGTTCGATCTTCTGACGGCATGTTTGAACAAACGCAGCACCGAATACAAACAGCATAATGAAGCCACAAGCAACCATTAGACGGAATGACCAGAATAGAGGCCAAACCGTTGGGATTGAATCATCCGCGGCCATTTGGATTTGCTCTTCTGTTGCATCAACAACATCGTCTGTGTAGCGCTTAAGAAGCAAGCCGTAACCTAAATCACCTTTTACTTCATCGAAAGCCGCCATATTTTCTTCAGACTTGTCGCCTGCACGTAGCTTTTCAAGCAAATCGTACGCATACATACCCGTGCGGATACGATCAACGTGGTCATCACGTAAGTCACGCAGACCCGTTACTTCCTTATCAAGAGAACGTGTTGCGATAATACCCATTACGTAAGGAATTTTAATTGCGTAGTCAGTATTCATTGTTTCTTGATTTGGAATACCAAAAACAGTAAATGCGGCTGGCGCTTCTTCCGTGTGCCACTCTGCTTCAACAGCAGCTAGCTTCACTTTTTGAACTTCACCAAGCTCGTAACCAGATTCATCACCTAGTACGATTACTGATAAAATCGCGGCCATACCAAATGATGCTGCAATCGCAAAAGAACGACGTGCAAAGGCAAGATCACGACCTTTAAGAATGTAGTATGAGCTGATACCAAGGATGAACATAGCACCCGTTGTGTAACCAGACGCTACTGTGTGTACGAATTTAACCTGCGCTACTGGGTTTAGTACAACTTCTGCGAAGCTCACCATTTCCATACGCATCGTTTCAAAGTTAAATTCCGCACCCACTGGGTTTTGCATCCAGCCGTTTGCTACTAATATCCAAAGCGCAGAAAAGTTAGAACCAAGAGCGACTAACCACGTTACCGCTAAGTGTTGACGCTTCGACAATCTATCCCAACCGAAGAAGAAAAGACCAACAAAAGTAGACTCTAGGAAGAATGCAACAAGCGCTTCAATAGCCAACGGAGCACCAAAGATGTCGCCAACATAGTGAGAATAGTATGACCAGTTAGTACCAAACTGGAACTCCATGGTTAAGCCTGTCGCTACACCAAGAGCAAAGTTAATACCAAACAATTTACCCCAGAACTTAGTCATGTCCTTGTAAATTTGCTTGCCAGTCATTACATAAACTGACTCCATAATGGCAAGTAGAAACGCCATCCCTAAAGTCAGTGGAACAAATAGGAAGTGATACATCGCTGTAAATGCAAACTGCAATCGCGACAGATCAACAACATCAATCATGGTAACTCCTTTGTGTCGGCTGAGTGACACTTTTGTGATTATTCACCTCAAAAATCCATGTTAAAACAATTTATGCAATTGTTATTACAAATTGAAATTTGTAGCAAAAACGTACCGTTATAGTTAGATTATTGTTAAGCATGAGCTAATATAGCTGGCGCTAATATTACTGGTAAAATCAGTATGTTTCAAAAGGTTTATGGGAGAACCCTGCGTTGATTTGTATCAAATTTATTCTAGCAAATTAGAGTTATTTTTGAACAGTTATGATTAAAATCACACCAATTTAGCTTGTCTTAATAACAGTGCATGATATCTGTGACAAAAGCTCATCACCACTTCAACATACGAACTACAACTACCCATAAAGTATTAACAAAATATATGACAACTTATTTCATTTTTTGTTAACCAAATCAAACTTGAAATCAAAGTTTCCATTTTTAACATCCACTACTCACCCTTTTCACCGATTAACTCAAAGAGTTGTTATTCACTAAAAACAAAAAAATCCCAGCGCTTATGCAACTGGGATTTTTATAAATGAATAATTTAACGATTAGAAGGTTTATCTATTCCGAAGTGCAAATAGGCTCTGTCGGTAGCAATTCGACCTCTCGGCGTTCTTTGTAGATAACCTTGTTGAATTAAATAGGGTTCTAGTACATCTTCAATGGTGTCTCTCTCTTCACCAATTGCGGCTGCCATATTGTCGATACCAACCGGACCACCACCAAACTTCTCCATAATTGCAAGTAGAAGCTTTCTATCCATGTAATCGAAACCTTTCGCATCGACATCCAGCATGTTAAGCGCTTTATCAGCAACCTCAGGACAAATATGACCATCCCCTTTGACCTCTGCGTAATCGCGTACACGACGCAGCAAACGGTTAGCAATACGAGGTGTACCACGCGCACGGCGAGCAACTTCTAACGCGCCTTCTGATTCCATCGAAAGACCAAGACAATCTGCGCTTCTCTGGACAATATTTTGTAGATCTTCAACTTTATAGTATTCAAGACGTTGAGTGATACCAAAACGATCACGTAATGGAGAGGTCAACGAACCTGCACGAGTGGTTGCGCCGATCAAAGTAAAAGGAGGGAGATCGATCTTGATAGAACGCGCCGCAGGCCCTTCACCAATCATAATGTCCAGTTGGTAATCTTCCATTGCTGGATACAGAACCTCTTCAACCACAGGGCTTAGTCGATGAATCTCATCAATGAACAGCACATCATTCTCTTCAAGGTTTGTCAGCAATGCCGCTAAGTCACCCGCTTTTTCTAGCACAGGCCCTGAAGTAGTCCGTATGTTCACATCCATTTCATTGGCAACAATGTTAGCCAATGTGGTTTTACCCAAGCCTGGAGGACCAAATATCAACAGATGATCGAGCGCCTCGCTACGTAATTGTGCCGCTTTGATGAAAATCTCCATCTGGCCACGAACGTGATCCTGACCTTGATAATCAGCTAATGCTTTTGGTCGTATCGCGCGGTCAATAACATCTTCATCTTTAAAGACCGGATTATCAGGAGCAATGAGGCGATCTGCTTCAATCATAGGGATTCCAATTTGAGAGTTCTAACTCTGTTATATCTAATTTCTAACTCGATGTTTTGTTGTCCACTACGTTGAACGTGAAAAGGCTGAACACCAGTATAGTGGAGGCTTACCTGCAGCATATAAAACCCTGCAAAAAAGTAAGATCTATTTAAACCATCGACTTCAATGCTTCGCGAATTAACTGTTCACTCGTCATGCCTTCTTTAGCCACTTGAGAAACAACCTTAGAAGCTTGAGTTGGTTTATAACCTAATGCAAGTAGTGCACTTACCGCTTCTTCTTCAGCATCATGAACCGTCGGCATAGAATCAATAGGTGCAGCATCCGTCGCAGGTGTGAACAAATCACCGACACCCCACCCTTTCAAACGGTCTTTCATTTCAACAACAAGCCGCTCTGCCGTCTTCTTACCAACACCCGGCAATTTTACCAACGTAGAAATATCTTCGCGTTCAACACTTTGAATAAACTGGCTAGCCGTCATACCTGAAAGGATACCAAGGCCAAGCTTAGGGCCAACACCGTTCGCTTTGATAACTTCGCGAAACAGCGCGCGTTCTTTAATAGTGTTGAAACCATAAAGCAGTTGTGCATCTTCACGTACAACAAAGTGAGTGTAGATAATTGCCTCTTCGCCCACATTTGGTAATTCATAAAAACAGCTCATTGGCATTTGAACTTCATAGCCAACGCCACTCACTTCGATTAATAACTCTGGTGGCTGTTTTTCTATTAAAATACCGCGTAGACGTCCGATCACAATTCACTCTCTTGGTGGAACATAATTTAAGTGACAGAATATAAAAGAACTGGATGCTTATCCAGTTCTTTATGTTTGTTAGAGTGATTTATTTACGCTTGCTTGGCTTGTGAAGCCATATTATTAAAGCTTTTAAGAAAGCACTAAGATCTAGGTTAACGGTAACGCCCTTTTTTTGCCCCAGTTGCTTTACCGGCCAGTGCAACTAAGGTTTTATTGGTGTTCGCGTGAGTGATTGCTACGCCCAGAGCATCGGCCGCATCGGCCTGTGGCTTGGCAGGTAGCTTAAGCATGCTCATTACCATGTTCTGAACCAAAGACTTGTCCGCGCCGCCATTACCGGTCACCGCTTGCTTAATTAAACGAGCCGCGTATTCATGAACGGGCAAATCTGCATTTACAGCCGCTACTATTGCGCTGCCTCGAGCCTGACCAAGTTTAAGCGCCGAATCCGCATTCTTCGCCATGAAGACCTGCTCTATCGCAAACACATCCGGCTGGAACTGAGTGATGATTTCACTTACACCCGCATAAATTTGCTTTAGTCGACCCGGTAACTCTTTTTCAGAGGTGCGAATACAACCACTTCCTAAGTAATAGAGGTGGCGGCCATTTTGACGAATAACACCGTAACCGGTAATGCGTGAGCCAGGGTCAATCCCTAAGATAATAGACATAACTTCAAATACTGATTATTTATACATGCTTTATGAGCTTAGTATATCGAACGCAAAAAAAAATGCCCGTCAAATTAACGGGCATTTCATTGTTCTACTGCAAAATTTAGCTCTATCGAAAACTTAAAGCTTCTTTAGAAAGTTAGGCTAATCGTTTGACTAGTCTTCTTTCTTCGCTAGTTTAACAGCGATTGCTAGCTCTTCCAGTGATGCTGGGTTCGCTAGGCTTGGCGCGTCTGTTAGTAGACATGCTGCAGCGGTTGTTTTCGGGAATGCGATAACGTCACGGATGTTCTCTGTACCACAAAGTAGCATTGCTAGACGGTCAAGACCGAATGCTAGACCAGCGTGTGGTGGAGTACCGTATTGAAGAGCATCTAGTAGGAAGCCGAACTTCTCTTGTTGCTCTTGTGCTTCGATACCGAGGATACCGAATACAGCCGTTTGCATTTCTGCATTGTGAATACGAACAGAACCGCCGCCTACTTCGTAACCGTTGATTACCATGTCGTATGCATCAGAGTTTGCTGCTGCTGGGTTCGCTTTTAGCTCTTCCGCGTTCACACCCAGTGGCGATGTGAATGGGTGGTGCATTGCGTGTAGGTTACCTTCGCCGTCTTCTTCGAACATTGGGAAGTCAACAACCCACAGTGGAGCCCATGCAGATGTGTCTGTTAGCTCTAGATCTGTACCTAGTTTAAGACGAAGTGCGCCCATTGCTTCAGCAACGATGCCCGCTTTGTCTGCGCCGAACAGAATGATATCGCCAGATTCAGCTTGAGTGCGATCTAGAATACCGTTGATTACGTCTTCGCTTAGGAATTTAGCAACTGGAGATTGAATGCCTTCCATGCCTGCAGCACGGTCGTTAACCTTCATCCAAGCTAGGCCTTTCGCGCCGTAGATGTTTACGTGTTCTGCGTAACCGTCGATTTGCTTACGAGTTAGCTTAGCACCACCTGGTACACGGATAACCGCTACGCGACCTTTTTCGTCGTTAGCAGGGCCAGAGAATACTTTAAACTCAACGTCTTTAACTAAGTCAGCAACGTCCACTAACTCTAGTGGGTTACGTAAATCTGGCTTATCAGAACCGAAACGACGAATCGCTTCAGAGAAAGGCATTACTGGGAATTGACCTAGTTCAACATCTAGAAGCTCTTTCCACATATCGTGAACTAGCTTTTCAGTGATGTTACGTACTTCTTGAGAAGACATGAACGATGTTTCAATATCGATCTGAGTAAATTCAGGCTGACGGTCAGCACGTAAATCTTCGTCACGGAAACATTTAACGATTTGGTAGTAACGGTCAAAACCAGACATCATCAGCAGTTGCTTGAACAGCTGAGGAGATTGAGGAAGCGCGTAGAAGCTGCCTTTGTGAACACGGCTTGGTACTAGGTAATCGCGAGCGCCTTCTGGCGTTGCTTTCGTTAGTACTGGAGTCTCGATGTCTAGGAATAGGTTCTCATCGAGGAAACGACGAACGAAGCTAGAAGCACGAGCACGAAGCTTAATGCGGTCGCTCATTTCTGGACGACGAAGATCGATGTAGCGGTACTTTAGACGCTGCTCTTCAGAGTTCGTTTGGTTGAAGTCTAGTGGAAGCGACTCTGAACGGTTGATGATCTCAAGACCAGTCGCGTAAAGTTCAACTTCACCAGTAGCCATGTCTTTATTTACTTGGCTGTCCGGACGAACACGCACTTCACCAGTAAATTTGATACAGAATTCATTACGCAGTTGGTTAGCGATCGGGAAGATATCTTTCATATCTGGATCGACAACAACCTGAACGATGCCTTCACGATCACGCATATCAATAAAGATAAGACCGCCTAAATCACGGCGACGGTTTACCCAGCCGCACAGTTCTACAGTTTGTCCCGCCAGGGACTTGTTCAGGTTACCACAGTAATGGGTACGCATAATGAATTTCCCAATCTCTTAATTATTTACTAATTTCCAAGCTGTCAGTGGTCATTCCACACAACAGAGCAAAGGAACATTTATACGCGGAAACTCGCTTAAAATCGACCTTCCACATTCGAATTTATTATGTTTTATCTGGCTTTGCTGCTTTTTAGCCCACCAAGTGCACAAAGATTCATCAAAACCAAAAAATTTGGCATAATTATATCTCGAAAGTACCGTAATCGGCAAAAGTCTCGTACAGTAGATTTGCACTTCAACTAAAATTTTTTGTAATGACTAATAGCGTGATAACTAACGGTGTAATAACAATGGAAACTTTACCTCTAAGACTTGGCTTAACCATGTGGTCTCATTCTGAGTGGCAAAGTCAGTTCTATGGCAAGGGGACAAAGCCTGCAGAACGTCTAGAAAAATACACCCAAGTTTTTCATACCGTTGAAGGCAACACGACCTTTTACGCTACGCCAAGTATGTCTACCGTTCATAACTGGAAAGCCGCAAGTCACGATGATTTCAGGTTCACTTTCAAGCTACCTAAATTCATCACCCACCAGCAACAACTCAGGCATTGCCAAGCCGAACTCAAAGAGTTCTTAATGACCATGTCACCACTGCATGATCGCATTGGTCAATGGACGATTCAGCTACCGCACAGCTTTGAACCTAGCATGCTCCCTGTGCTGCAAAAGTTTTGTACGTTATTTCCAAAAGACATGCAGCTTGGTGTTGAAGTCCGTCACTTGGGTTTCTTTGACAAAGGTGATGCCGAAAAACGTTTCAATCAATGGCTCGTAGAAGAAGGCATCAATCGCATCATTATGGATAGCCGCCCCGTATTTTCCGCGCCGCCAACCACAGAGGCAGTGATCGATGCTCATCAGAAAAAGCCACGCGTACCCGTTCATGCGATTGCAACCGCCAACAACCCGATGATTCGCTTCATTGGCCACCCTGATCAAGAGCCTAACATCGAGTTTTTTAAGCCATGGTTTAACAAAATTCCAAACTGGCTTAGTGAAGGCAAACAACCGTATTTGATGATCCACACGCCAGACAACAACCACGCGCCTGAACTTGCAATTGATATATATCAGCGATTGCAAAAGCAAGTATCTGAAAATACGTCATTATTATTGCCCGAACTCGCTCAGTTTCCAGCTCAGAAAGGCAATCACCAAATCTCAATGTTTTAATCCCACTCTCTGGTATAGAGCCAAAGATCAGGACTAATCTCAGTTTTCGTGACAGCAGTCTTTTTTTTACGTAAAATACGCCCCCTTTTATTTGGTACGAATTTCGGACCAATTACGCTGACTGTCGAGAGAAAATGCCATGAGCAACACAGACAATATCTTTTCCGCTCCTATTGATAAAATTGGAGACTTCACCTTTGATGCAAGGGTTGCTGAAGTATTTCCGGATATGATTCAACGCTCGGTGCCTGGCTATAGCAACATTATCTCTGCGATCGGCATGCTGGCTGAGCGCTTCGTAAAACCACATTCAAATATCTATGATCTCGGTTGCTCTCTTGGCGCAGCTACGCTGTCAATGCGCCGCCACATCCAACAAGAAGGCTGTACGATATTCGCTATCGATAATTCAGAAGCGATGGTTGAGCGCTGTAAATTGCACGTTAACGCTTACCGCAGTGACACGCCGGTAGAAGTCATCGAAGCTGATATTCGTGAAGTAGAAATCAAAGATGCTTCTGTTGTGGTACTTAACTTTACGCTGCAATTCTTGTCTCCAGACGACCGATACGCTTTGCTTGAAAAAATTCACGCAGGTTTGCGCCCGGGCGGGATCTTAATCCTGTCAGAAAAATACGTATTCGAAGATGAAAGCTCAAACGAGCTGCTTATCGACCTGCATCATGATTTCAAACGTGCTAACGGTTACAGCGAATTAGAAGTCAGCCAAAAACGTAGCGCGATTGAAAATGTTATGCGGCCTGACTCGGTCAAGGTTCATAAAGAACGTTTTCAAGAAATCGGTTTTTCTAGTTGCGAAGTTTGGTTTCAGTGTTTCAACTTTGGTTCGATGTTCGCTATCAAATAAAACACAAACATAATCAGTTAGAGACGATTCATTCGGACTTTAACCACTAATTTCCTGTGCTGTGATGCTCAGCGTCACACACATTATGAATTCCACAACGGTTTATATTACCCATGTTTAATTTTGCTAATTTTTATCAACTTATCGCCCAAGATACTCGCCTTCAGCCGTGGTTAAACGTCCTGCCACAGCAACTGACCGATTGGCAAAATGCAGAGCACGGTGACTTCGACCGTTGGTTACGAGCACTAAACAAGATTCCACAAGGTGTGCCTGACCAAATTGATCTGAAAAACTCAGTGACCATTGGCAGCTCTACACCGTTCCACACAGGTGAGCTTAAAAAGTTAGAAAGCTTACTGAAGACTTTCCACCCTTGGAGAAAAGGCCCTTACACGGTTCACGACATTCATATCGATACGGAATGGCGCAGTGACTGGAAATGGGATCGTGTGCTTCCACATATCTCACCACTTAAAAACCGTTCTGTGCTCGATGTGGGTTGTGGCAATGGCTACCACATGTGGCGCATGCTTGGTGAAGGCGCTCGTCTAACCGTAGGTATCGACCCTTCTCACCTTTTCTTGGTTCAGTTTGAAGCGATCCGTAAGTTAATGGGCGATGATCAACGTGCGCACCTGTTACCTTTAGGTATTGAACAACTCCCAAAACTGGAAGCCTACGACACTGTATTTAGCATGGGCGTGCTATACCACCGCCGTTCGCCGCTTGATCACTTAATTCAACTGAAAGACCAATTGGTGTCTGGCGGTGAGTTAGTGCTTGAAACCTTAGTGATTGAAGGCGATGAAAATGCAGTTCTAGTTCCTGTTGACCGTTACGCGCAGATGAGAAACGTCTACTTCTTCCCTTCAGCTCGAGCACTGAAACGTTGGCTTGAACAGGTTGGCTTTGAAGACGTTCGTATCGTTGACGAAAATGTCACGACAATTGGTGAACAACGCACAACAGAATGGATGACACACAACTCTCTGCCAGATTACCTAGATCCGAACGATCCGAGTAAAACGGTTGAAGGTCACCCTGCACCAAGACGTGCGATTTTGGTAGCAACAAAGCCATAGATACTCTGCCCATAACGCAATAGTTCCTGAGGGAAAATGATGGTTTATTTTACTTGTGAACCCATCATTTTTTCGCAGTACACTTTGATCAAAGAGCCCCAAAATTGACGTCTGTTTAATAAGTAAGCTATTTCAGATTGCGATAATTGGCGTAGCGCTCACATTGCGATTCAATATGACCAGACTCTAACATTAGGATGCTTCACGCATCCTTTCCTGTAGGATAAACTGCTAAATAGTATGAACTATTCTCTAATTCCCAAAGGTTTTTTTATGTTTAAGCGATTATCGCCAATTGTGGCGGTGGGTTTGCTCTCTGGCTGCACCCTCACTAACGGTGCGACCTACCACCAAGAAACGCTCGACGCAATTTCCCACTCAGAGGCAAACATCGCAAATAAAGTTCAGAATCTTGAACTACAAATGAGTAACCAAAGCGACTATATTGAAAGCCTAGAAGATGAAATTACGACTCTTTCCAGTCAACTAGATGCTCATCTAACTCGTATTGAACACAAGGTTATTGAAGAGCAAGAGGAAGAAGAACCTCAAGTCGTTGCCGCTGACCCTGTCACCCCTACGTTACAACCTACCATCCTAGGTGGAATCGAAAAGGTGTTTATCGACTCGATAAAACAAAGCTTTGACGCTCGTGTTGATACCGGCGCAACCACCTCTTCTTTAAATGCCGTCGATATTAAAGAATTCGAACGTAACGGTAAGGACTGGGTTAAATTCCACCTAGACGACCAAGCAGAAACAGAAAAAGAACAAAAATGGATCGAAGCACCTGTTATACGTTATGTGAAAATCCGACAATCAACTAATGATCAGACAGAGCGAAGAGCGGTGATTGAATTATGGGTGAAAGTTGGAAAAATCCATGAAAAAGCGCAATTTACATTGGCGGATCGCTCTCAAATGAGTCACCCTGTATTACTAGGGCGCGAATTTATCAAAGACATCGCGCTAGTGGATGTAAGCAAAACGTACGTACAAACGGAAGCTAAATAACAATAGTAGGGCAAGCTATGACGTCAAGAATTCCATTTTATATCTCTATTTTCCTGCTCATTGTGGCAGGTATAACGCTAAGTATGTTTAGGCATACAACCTACGGTGTACCTTGGACTCCAGGAGAAACTAGACAAGTATGGGACATTGAAGCTCGTATCGAATTCAATGCAATAGGTAAAGAAGCAAAGGTTTCATTAGCAGCTCCTCACACTCAGTCTAATTACACACTTATCGGTGAATCAGCTTCATCACCAGGCTACGGTATCTCCTACTTGAATACAGAGTCAGGTCGCCGCGCAGAGTGGTCTATTCGTTATGCAGATGGTCCTCAAACCATCTACTACAAAACACAGTTTCTAGTCGACAACCAAGCTAAAGTAAACGATATACCACCAGAAGGTGAAATAACGAAACCAAGCTTCGACGGTCCAGAAGAAGCGGCATCTCTTGCTCTGATTGATAGAGCGACAAAGCGTTCCGCAGACAACCTAACCTTTACTCGTGAGTTGATTAAAACGCTTAACGATCCAGACAGCCAAAACTCTGCGCTAATTCTGAATAATATGACGAAAGTTGAAGCGACACACAAGCTACTTTCGACAGCCAAAATTCACAACAAAGTAGTCGGTGTTATTGAATTGGAAGATGGACGTCGTCGACAATCAATCCAACACATGATCCAAATCTGGGACAATGACCAGTGGATTTTGTTCTCTCCAGAGTCGAGTCAACGACAAGTTCAACCAAACCTACTTATCTGGGATGAATCCAACGTTTCTCTACTCGATGTTGTTGGTGGTCAGAACAGTAAAGTTCATTTCTCTATGATTGCTCAGGAAGTATCTCCAACTGAAGCAACCAACAACAAGGTTTCAGCTGATCGATTATTGAACTTATCGATTCACAGCCTGCCGCTAGAAGAGCAAGCGATGTTCAAAACCATCATGCTTATTCCTATCGGTGCACTGATTGTTGTGTTCCTACGCGTGATCATCGGTTTGAAAACATCTGGTACGTTCATGCCAGTTCTGATTGCGGTGGCGTTTGTTCAAACACAATTAATAACGGGTATTGTCGGTTTCCTATTAATTGTCGGTACCGGTCTGGTGATACGAAGTTACTTATCAAAACTCAACTTACTCCTGGTAGCTAGGATATCCGCCGTCATCATTACAGTAATCATGATCATCTCCGTGTTTACCGTGGTCGCATTTAAAGTCGGTCTGACAGAAGGTCTATCCATTACGTTCTTCCCAATGATCATCCTATCTTGGACTATCGAACGTATGTCTATTCTATGGGAAGAAGAAGGCGCGAAAGAAGTCGTGTTACAAGGTGGTGGTTCTCTGTTTACCGCTATTCTTGTTTATTTAGGCATGACGAACCCATTCATTCAGCACTTAACGTTTAACTTTATTGGTCTACAGCTTGTTATTCTAGCGACCATCTTGCTACTAGGTAACTATACTGGCTACCGTCTAACCGAGCTTCGTCGCTTTAAACCGCTAGCGGAGGACTAAGTTATGTTTGATCAGTTTACTTCACCGTTTAGGTTGAAAGACAAAGGCATTATGGGAATGAACAAGCGTAACCATAGCTATATTGGTCGCTACAATGATCGTTCCAAGTATCCACTCGTTGATGACAAGCTTAAGACTAAGATCATTGCAGAACAGGCTGGCGCAACTGTACCGAAATTGATTGGCGTTATTAGTCACCAAGCTGAAGTGAAAACAATCCACAAGATGGTTAAAGAGTGGCCGGGTTTCGTAATCAAGCCAGCTCAAGGTAGTGGTGGTAAAGGCATCCTTGTTGTGACATCTCACAAGGATGGCGTTTATACCAAGCCATCTGGTTCAACCATCAATGAAGAAGATGTCGAGCGCCATATCAGTAACGCTCTAGCGGGCCTTTTCTCTCTGGGTGGCAAGAACGATGTAGCCGTAGTTGAAAACCTCATCAAGTTTGACGAGTGTTTCGATGGCTTTAGTTATGAAGGTGTGCCAGATGTACGAATCATCGTATTCAAAGGCTATCCTGTGATGGCTATGATGCGCCTTTCCACTTCTGCTTCTGACGGCAAGGCAAACTTGCACCAAGGCGCTGTGGGGGTTGGTATTTGTATTGCCACCGGAAAAGCCGTTCGTGCGGTCCAGTTTGACCACCCTGTGACTCACCACCCAGATACCGGTAAAGAACTGGCGCTACTTCAAGTGCCGCATTGGGAAAAGCTGCTAACTCTTGCATCAAGTGCTTGGGAAATGACAAGTCTTGGTTACATGGGTACTGACATGGTTTTAGACCAAGAAGAGGGCCCTATGGTACTGGAACTCAACGCTCGTCCTGGGTTAGCAATACAGATTGCAAACGGCGCGGGTTTGCTTCCTCGCTTGCATCATATTGAAAACCTAGGCACACCCGCCGAATATCCGAAAGCAGCAGAGCGCGTGGCATACGCTGCTAAGCAGTTTGGTGTTCACGGTAACGAAATTGTTCCAAACTAATCTAAGCCGAGAGTTAACCCACTGAGTAAATGATTCTATACCTAATCGAGTTCAATAAAAAAGCCGCATGATTGAAGTGTTTCCATAAAGTTGAACACTTCGGTTAAGCGGCTTTTTAGTGCCCGATGTTTAAGCTAGCTCGTAAGGCCATCCCCTCTAGCTTCAATTTCAAGCTCTCGAATTGGCTCAATACGCACAGCAGCCACCTTAAACTCCGGGATCTTGGCATGCGGATCTGTCGCCGTTGTCGTCAAACGGTTCACAGGAGACTCCACGAAATGGAATGGAATAAACACCACGCCTTTCTGCATTCGCTTGGTTACAAACGCCGCGATTTCAATTTCACCACGACGCGTTAATACTTTGAGCATCTGACCATTCGAGATCCCTAACGATTCAGCATCATGCACACTGACCATCGCTCGTGGCCCTGCTAAGTTATCCAGACCTTTTGTTTTACGCGTCATGGTTCCGGTATGGAACTGCTCCAATACCCGCCCCGTTGTTAGCACTAATGGGAATTCTGAATCCGGCAGCTCTGCCGCATATCGAAACGGAATCGCTTCCATTTGACCACGCCCGCGAGTGAATTGGGTTTGGTGCATAATACGAGTGCCGTCTGGGTTGTTCTTATTACTCGGCCACTGTACGCCATTAACCGTTATGTTCTCCCAACGTAAACCACCATATTGTGGCGTGACGCGGGCAATCTCATTGGTAATATCCGCAACTGAATCGTAGCTCCAATCACCACCCATCGCATTAGCCAGCAATTGGATAATCACCCAATCCTCTTTCGCGTCACCTGGAGGTAATACCGCTGGGTTAATACGCTGAACGCGTCGCTCAGTATTGGTAAAGTGACCTGACTTTTCAGCGAACGAGCAAGACGGTAGCACCACATCGGCATACTGCGCCGTTTCGGTTAAGAAGATGTCTTGAACCACTAGGAAATCTAACGCTGCAAGCCCTTCAATCACGTGCGCTTGGTTTGGATCACTGAGCACTGGATTTTCACCCATCACGTATAAACCACGTACATCTCGATTACACGCACCATCAATAATCTCGGTCAACGTTAACCCCGTTTCAGCAGGCAAATCAGCAACGCCCCACTCCATCGCGAACTTTTGGCGGACCATTGGGTTATACACTTTCTGATAGCCTGGCAGGTTGTTTGGCAATGCGCCCATGTCGCACGCACCTTGAACATTGGATTGGCCACGCAGTGGGTTGATACCACCACCTTCAATACCGATGTTGCCACACAAGAGCTGCAGGTTAGCAATCGAGCGAACATTGTCGTGGCCAGTGGTGTGTTGCGTGATACCCATGGAGTAATACACCGCCGTGCGTTTTGCCGTACCGATCAAGCGCGCCATCGCGAAGATGTCTTCTGCTTTAACGCCAGTCACCAATTCCACTTTATCGAGAGAGTAGCTTGGTGACATGACCTCTTGGAGCAAGGTATCAAAGCCATCCACACGATCTTCAATGTACTCTTGATCATACCAACCGTGTTTGATGATCTGCTGCATCACACCATTAATCAGCATCACATCGGTACCCGGTCGGTGTGCTAAGTAAAGTTCAGCATGATCGGCAATATCGATTATTTTAGGATCGGCGACGATCAAACGAGCACCGTTATGCCTCACTGCCTGTTTGATGTGTGAGCCGATAATTGGGTGCGCGGATGTAGTGTCTGAACCAATGATAAAGATAACATCTGAGTGTTTGATACTTGGGATATCATTGGTCATTGCCCCGCTGCCCAGCGAAGCCTCTAAACCAGTAACAGTCGAAGCATGACAAAGGCGAGCACAATGGTCGACGTTGTTGGTGCCTAGTTCACGACGTATGAATTTTTGGAACGCATAGTTATCTTCATTGGTGGTTTTCGCCGATGAGAACCCCGCTAAAGCGTTACTACCAAAACCTTGTTTGATAGCCGTGAGTTTCTCGGCAATCAGCGTAATGGCTTCTTCCCAGCTCGCAGGTTGTAACCAGCCATCTTTACGAATTAACGGTGTTGTAAGGCGGGCATCACTGCCGACAAAGTCGAAACCGAAACGTCCCTTAACACATAACATACCTTCGTTAACCGGAGAATCACCGCCCTCGATATAACGGATTTTGTTCTTCGCTTCGTCAACATGCATGGTCAGCTTACAGCCCACACCACAGTAGGTGCAGATAGTGTCGACCTTTTTAAGGATGTCGGTATCGCCTTGTTTTCTATCACGAGCATCCACCATCGCACCAGTTGGACACGCCTGAATACAAGATCCACATTGAACACAGTTAGAATCGCCCATTAAGGTCTTATCCGCACCAAAATTAGGGCGACACTCAGGCCTCGATGCTGGTTTCCCGTCTGATTGGTTCATGAAGCTTAGAACACCATGAACATTCTGTTCACGACACGCTTGGATACACTGACCACAACTGATGCAGCGGTTGGCGTCAAAAATGATGAATTCAGAACTGTCATCGACAGCAAACTTCTGTCTTATCGAACCAACCTTCGCTTCTTCAGCGCGAATCGCTTGCCAGCTGTCGTTAGAAGCCACATCGATTTTGTATTTTGGATGCGTTTGAGTAGCTTTGTATTCGGTCGAGTAGTCTCTTAGGTCGCAGTTTGTATTGGCTTGGCAACCACACTCTAAACATCTTGCTGCTTCGGCTATCGCGTCGGCATTATCAAAACCAGTTTCTACTTCGTCAAAGCTTTGCTCGCGCTGCTCAGGGGTGAGCTCTGGCATAATCTTACGCGCCATGCGCTGTATCGACTTGTACTGCTCGGGATCAACGGCTTTGAGCTGCTTGTGCTTTCTAGAGTTAAAGGGTTTAGTTGGAATGTTCCCCATATCACCGTTGAAGAATCGGTCGATAGCTTGCGCGGCAATACGCCCGTCTCCTACCGCTTCGACAGCTGTCGCTGGACCACGTCGGAAGTCACCGATACTAAAGATATTGCCCGTACCTGTGTGCATGGTTTGTGGATCCGCGTCCGCAGTATTCCAGCGTGTTAACGGGATTTCTAGTGACTCATTGTCCATGAAGCTAAGATCAGGCTTTTGCGACACGGCGGCAATCACAGTATCGAAAGCCTCAACAAAAAACTCACCCGTAGGTTTCGGGCTTCGTCGACCCGATGCATCCGCAGGGCCAAGCGCCATACGCTCTAATCTGATTTCAGATACATGGCCATTTTCACCAGCCATATTCTCAGCAGGATTGGTCAAGAAGTGAAACTTCACTCCTTCGTGTTCAGCTTCTTCAATTTCGTAGTCTTCCGCCGGCATCTCGTCTCGTGTTCGTCGATAAATTAGCGTGGTATCGGCCCCATCACGGACGGCTGTTCGAGCGCAGTCAATCGCGGTATTACCACCGCCGATTACCGCGACTTTCTTACCCGTAATGAAGTTTTTGTCAGTCACATAATCTTTCAGGTAATCGACACCCAAATAGCAGCCACCAAGGTCACTACCGGGATAATTCATCTCAACGGCTTGTGACGCACCCACTGCTAAGCAAACCGCATCAAAATCACGGCTAAGATCTGACAAGGTGAAATCAACACCAAGCTTCTTGTCGCACTCGACTGCCATTCCGTTACGACACATGAGTTCGATTTCTTTATCTAGAATCGACTTCGGCAGACGATACTCAGGAATCCCATAACGCAACCAACCACCAGCTTTAGGCATCGATTCGTAAACACTGACGTCATAACCTTCATTAGACAGGTAATAACCGGCTGTTAAGCCACCAGGGCCACTGCCGACAATCGCAATGCTCTTGCCTTTGCTTGGTTTCTTCGCTGGCATGTAGCTCTCTTGAGCGGCCAGATCGGCATCGGCTGCATGTCGTTTTAGCTGACGAATCGCAATTGAATCATCGACTAAGTTTCTTCGACATTCTGTTTCACAGAAAGCAGGACACACACGACCAATTGTGAGCGGCATTGGCAATGTCTTTTTGATCACTTCGATGGCTTTGGTATGATCATTTTGCGCAATATGATGGAGGTAAGATTGGATATCGACACCCGCAGGGCAAGCGGTTTGGCACGGTGCTTCACAGTCAGCGTAGTGGTCTGCCATGATACGGTTCAGCGCATCTTGTCGATGCGTCGTTAGCTGTTTAGATTGAGTGGTGATGTTCAAGCCATTGGCTACCTCAAGCTCACAAGAACGTGTCACGCCCATCCCATCCACTTCAACCACACACAAATCACACGGCACTTTGTCCGTTGTGTTGTTCAAACCACATAACGATGGAATCTCTAAACCACATGTTTTTGCTGCCTCAAGAACGGTTTGCCCTTGCTCAACGATTCGAAATTTTCCATCAATGACAATTTGAATCATACCTTAGTCCTACCTTTGCCTTTCGCACACGCGAGTTATCAACAATTAAAAATATAAGCAATACAATATCGTTAACATTATTAGACTCATGGCATTACCATACATTATTTGTGGATTTGTACGTGTGACCTCAAACAAGTTCCATTGATAATAACCACAAGGTATGAGAGGTCTTATCAGTATCGATGAGAAGATTGAGCTTGAGGCATTCAGTTGAAAAATTAAATGTGAGGTACAAAAAAGCCCCTAATGGTTAGGGGCTTTGAACAAATATCATTGGGCCATTACCGAGCTTACTGCTCAGCTTCTTCGATAAGCTCTTGAACCGGAGAGGCTGGTTTATTTTGCGCAAAACCACGCAGGCCAACAACGTGCACGTGTTCGTGATCTTTGAAGACCTTACGTACCAGTTTGTAGGTTGTGCCTTTTTCTGGGCTAATGTTCTCTGGGGCTGCAATCAAAAGTTGCATGCCTAGACGATCACAAAGCTCAAACAGTGTTGAGATAGATTTTGCATCCAAACGTGCTGCCTCATCAAGGAACAGCAAGCGACATGGGACGATATCTTTACTACGAAGTCGACGAGACTCCTCTTCCCAACTTTGGATAACCATCAACAGAATGGATTGACCCGTACCGATAGCTTCACCCGTAGAAAGTGCGCCCGATTCAGCTTGCAACCAACCGTCTGAACCACGGTTAACTTCTACACTTAACTCTAGGTAGTTACGGTAATCCAGTAACTCTTCACCCAGAACCTGTGGAGAGCGTTGACCCATATCGATATGTGGGTTAACACGTTGGAACAGCTTCGCCATTGCTTCTGAGAAGGTAAAGCGGGTGCTTTCAAACAGGTCTTTATGTTGCTCTTGCTGGGTAGCGAGCCCGGACAATAAGATCTCGTGGCTTTCACGGATCTTAACGTTCAAACGTACGCCCTTAACCTGACCAAAGTAAATATTAGACAAGCCTTGATTCAGCATGCGAATACGGTTCTGCTCACGCTGAATCGTCTTCTTAATGATGCTAGCTACCGACTCAGAACTGATCGCTAGGCGGTTTTCACGCTGCGTCAGTTCTTCTGTTAGACGAGCCAGTTCAACTTCCATCTCTTCGATTGCTTCAACCGGGTCATCCGTATGAATGATATCTTGGCGAATACGCTCACGAAGGTGTTGGTAAACTGCAATGTAGAACAGAACCTTACGCTCTGGATGCGCGTTGTCTTCTGATAGGCGCAGCGAATCGCGTAGATCTTCATTGTCAGCCACCGCCAAACGTAGCGCACCTAGTGATTTGTCCGACATAGAGCGAAGCTCGCCAGCCGTTAGGTAAGCCAGTTCGCGCTTGTGGAGACGACGTTCAACGTCATTCTCACGGGCTAAACGAAGCACTGAACACCAACCTGCTTTCGCTGCAACCACGAAGGTACGAAGCTCTGTGTACTCTTTCTGTACTTTCTTAAGACGCTTAGCCAGTGCTTTCATCTCAAGCTCTGTTGACGTAATCGTACGCTCGTATTCACTCTTACGGCTACGAGAGCTGTGCAAACGCTCTTGAAGCTCGTCACGACGACGTACAGCACGCTCTTCAGAGCCTTCATCAGCGTTTACACCGAACTCTTGAAGCTCTTGCTTAAACTCTTGAACCGTTTCTTGCTTCGCTTGATGCGAGCTCTTCAGTGCCGCCAATACTTGGTTGTACTGGTTCATCTGTTCACGAGCTTGCTTCAAGCCATCACGGCCTTTGGTTCTTGCTTGTTCTGCTTGAACCAGTTTCGCTTTAAGCTGCTCGCTTAGTTCACTGCTCTTATTAAGCAAATCAACAGAGTCTGCGTAAGCAAAGTAGTGACGACGCTCAATCAAATCAGACAGTGCGAATACTTTGCCTTTTAGAGCTTGTAGCGCTTTATCAGCTTGTTGATATTCCGCTTCTAACGCTTCAAATTGCTCAGGGTCTGCGTCCAGTGCAGAAACAACCTGCTCCAATGAATTAAGTGCTTTGCCGTGATTGTTCAAGAAAGACTTCGCTTCACTCAAACGCTCAAGTTGTACTTCTAGTTCAGCCAGGCGTTCTGCTAAGGTTTCGTCTTCTAAAATACGCACCATAGGCGCGAGTTTGTCTAACGCACCAAGTGCTTGCTTGCTTTGTAGAAGTTGGCTGCGTTGCTGCTGTTCTTTAGAATCCAACTCAGCCAAAGAACGAACAATTTGACTACGCTTATCACGAAGAGACGCTAGCGCCTGTTCAGGATCGGCGTTGAATGCAACGTGCAGGTGTTTCGCAACAAAGCTGTTGAATGCTTGGTATAGGCGATTCAGTTTTTGTGCATCAAATGCTGCTTTCGCGTGGTTCTCAACAACCACATCACGCTCTTCCCGTAATTTCTCTAGGCGTTGTTCACGAGCCGCACGGCCAAACAACGGGATCTCAGGGAAGCGAGAGTAACGCATTTGGCGATCGTTAAGCTGAACACATACAGCGCCTTCTAACTCATCTGCATTGAATGAGCTGTCATCAAACGCATCGACATCGCCTTCTAGGATGTAAAGATCTTCTGGACAATCATCAAGGTCCACCAGCTTCTCTTTAATACCACTGAGATCAGACACCACAATCGCATGACGAGCTGGGCCGTACATCGCACTGAAGTAAGGTGCATCACCAATCGTGATATCGTCGTAGATCTCAGAAAGTAGCACGCCTCCAAGCATATCCGCGAGGCCTTTCAATCGACGATCGTTAGAACCACCCGGTGAAGCTAAGCGTTCAATCTCTTGATCAAGTTCAGCACGACGAGTTGCCAATCGCTCTTTCGCGGCCGCTTGAGATTTCTCATCTTCAAGTACTTGCTGCATGTGAGTCATCACTGCTTGGCTATCTTCGAGCTCAGCTTCGGTTTGATCTCTTAATGCTTCAAGCGCATCGTTTGCCGTTATCCACGCAGGAGCAATGGACTCAAGCTTTTGAATCTCTTGATCGTGGTTTTGTTGCACACGACGTTGCTCACTCTTCGCTTCACGCAGCTCTTCTTGAGCATACTCAAGCGTTTCGATCTGCATTGCATGACGTTCGCGTTCTTCATCAAAAACCGCTTCGTCAGTCAGTGAGATGTTATGTTGTTTTTGATACTCGGTAGCAAGCTCTTTTGCTTGACGCTGTTGTGCCACGTCACGAGCCATGTCACGGTGCTGAGCACGCCACTGTTGTTCATTTTCAACAACGTGTTTTGCGTTACGGCCTTTTTCTAGCGCCTGCTTAGCGCTGTAGGATGCTTCTTTACGGTCTACGTCACCAACAATGTTTTTAACCAAAGATAACGCTTTGTCGAACTGTGCAGACGCAGCAGATGACATGTCTAGCTTATGCTTAGTAGACAGTAGCGTTTGCGTGCTTGATTCTTGTTGGGCTTTTAGCTCAGAAACCAGAGTTAATGCACTTTCTGCGGTAATAGATTCATCACCAAGTAACTGCTTCGTTTTCTCTAATGCTTGAACCGCTTGTTGGTATTGCAATGCACGAGTTTGTTGAACATCCAAAGCTTGTTGATAGTCAGCCAACTGAGTTTTCAGGCTATCCACTTCTTCTTCAGTCATGTTAGCCTGTTCTTCAGCAAGAAGTACTCGCTCTTGGGCTTCTTCAACCACCATCATCTGCTCTTCTAGGCGCTCATTAAGCTCTTCTAGATCTTCGCTGTAGCGGGCAATTTTCTCTTGCTGACGAAGTGCAGTTTGAACCAGCTGAAGATGATCTGAAGCCGCTTGATAATCTTGCTCTAGCGCAGATTCTTGATCAACCAGCAGTTCAAGCTCTTCTTGAACACGATTCAGCAGGTTGTTTTGATCAAGCAAGGTTTCGCGAGAACCAAACAGTTCACCACGGAGCTTCATGGTTTGATCTAACTTGTTACGACGATCGTTGGCATGGCGCATGTAATCCGCTGCCACGTAGTTCGTTGATTCAGTGATCAAATGCTTGAACAGGTCACGATCCGACTGCGTTGTCTTGATCGCTTCTAGCGTCATGCGGTTTTCGCGTAGTGCTGATTCCATATCTTGGAATGCTTTCTTCACACCGCCATTTTGCGGCAGAAGGTAATCACGCAGAGAACGCGTAATCGCACTGGAGATACCACCATAAAGTGATGCCTCAATTAAGCGGTAGAACTTAGAGCGGTCACTGCTGTTACGCAGTTTCTTAGGAACGACACCGTACTCAAACATCTGTGAGTGGTAATCAACAATCGAAGAGAAGGCTTTGAAGTGTGCACCTTCGTATTGTGCAACTGCAGCTTTCACATCGTTCAACTGACACACACGAGCGTGACTGTCTGAAACGTTCTGAATCAGTACATCCGTTGGTTTCACATGGCTTGGAAGACCTTGGATAACGAACGGCTTGATATCGACTTTCTTGTCACGACCTGCCACTTGCTGCAGTTTTACTGCAAACAGTAGGCGTTGATTACGAGAATTCACAACGTCTAGCGCCGCATAACATGCGCCAGGTTGAAGCTTACCGTAAAGGCCTTTATCACGAGACGACTGTGAGCTGCCCGCTTCCGTCGTGTTACGGAAATGCAGAAGGCTTTGGTCAGGGATCAGTGCTGTGATGAAAGCCGCCATTGTGGTCGACTTACCTGCACCGTTACCGCCAGAAAGCGTTGTAACCAATCCATCAATATCAAAAGTACGCGCAAAGAAGCCGTTCCAGTTGACCATGGTTAATGATTGATACTTACCTCTTTCAATCATGCTTCACCTTCTACTTTTGTTTGTTCGCCATCGTTCGACTCAAGGTCAAAGTCAGTTTGATCGTTAAAAATGTCTTGTTGACCGTTTTCGTCTACGTCTGCATCGACTTCTGATACAGATTCTGTTTGCTCTTCATTCAACAAGCTACCTTGGTTAGGCTCTTGAGTATGCACCACAGCCTCACCATCACGGATAAGACGCAGTTGAGCTTCTTTCATATCGTCGCCAACACGTACGTCAGCACCGAAACGGAATACCGCTTCGCTAATACGGAATTTACCCGTTTCGCCAATCGCAATCAGCATACCGATGCGACGTAGACGACGTAGAGAAGTACGTACTTTTTCGAATAACTTTTCTTTGTCTAAGTCAGAGCCAGACGCACGGTTGGTTGCTAGCTTCATGAGTTTTTTCTCATCCGCTAACGCCATTAGCTCTTCAAACAACTCTTGGTTGTTGAAAATGCCTTCGTGCGCTAAACGTTCTGGGCTTAGGTACAAGAAACACAATACCTTGCCAACTAACATGTCTAGTTCAGACAACACACTACGACCAATGAGAGACGTAGAACGCGGACGCAAGTAAAAGAAGCCTTCTGGCGCTTTCACAAGCTCGGTGTTGTAGCGTTGATAAAAATGCTGAAGCTCAACTTCAAAATCAGAAAGTAACGCGTGGTTATCTAGATCTTCTGTTGAAATATGCTTACCTGAACGCAGCATACTGTCTAGCGCGGGGAACAGTGGGTTCGCTATCGCTTTTACCAGTTTCTCTGGCATGTAATCATCAGTACTTGTTAATGACATTTGCTTGTACCTTTGCACCGAAATCGTTGATTGCCTGCCAATCTGGCTGAATAGCCTGATAGTCAGACTCTGAGTAACCTAAGCGCACCGCTTGGTCGACAACAATTCTGGCTAAATCAAAATGGTGTGTGCGAGGGTGTGCAGCGAGGTAGTCGCGTAGCACAAGGCCAAGATCAATTGGCGAACCTTGCTGTTTGTGAGCTTTTAACATCTCTGCAATTCGGTCTGAAAGCAGATCATTCACTTGCTCAAATTCTTCGTATTCTACGTCGATTGGCGCTTGACCCATCACTTCGTCATCACGAAGCACGAGTGCTTCATCACGTAGATCGGTGAGCTTCTCAGCATCGGCGTAAGTCAATAACCACGGCGCATCAAAGTAGTCAGTGACTGACTGACGCAAGCGTTGGCTAAAGGCACGGTTTTTATCCATATCAATCGCGGTACGGATAAACTTGTGAACGTGGCGGTCGTAACCGATCCACAAGTCGATCGCTTGCTGACCCCAACTGGTAATTCGATCAAGCTTCATCTGCAAGCCGAACAGGGTTTCTCCGACGAATTCGAGTTCATCGTCACCGTAAACAATTTCTTGAATATCGAGGATCTGTGTTTGCAGTTCATCACCCGCTGCTTGCAAGGTGTCTTGCAATTCTTTTAGCGTGGACGAGGTTTCTGATAACAAGGTTTCACAGTTGTTGATCGCCTCTCGCCAATCTTTGTTTAAAAGGTCGGCAATTTGCTGCTTAACGGTTTGCTGCTGCTCATCCATAACACGTTGGTTAAGATCGATCTGATCGAAAATCTCACCAACAGAATACTTGAGCACGCCGTAAACGTTCTTTCTCCAATGTCCTGGCGTTCCGCCTTTTTGTGCTGCTTCAATGGCTTTTGCCATCTCATCTGCAACCATAGAAAGCTGGATAGACAATTTTAATTTGGAGAACTGACGATGACGTAAGTAATAATCTGAGATACCAATCGCCAATGGTGATAGGCGATAAATGCTCGCGCCATCAGTGATTTCGCTGGTAAAGCGGCTAATCAACTTCTGTTTAACCAACTCGTTGATGGCATTGTTGGCACGAAACGCCGACGCTTCGCCAGTATCTTCAAACAGTCGAGTGACAATGGCAAATGCATCGTGCAGTTCACCCTCGCCTAACTCTTCATCGAACCTTTCATTGCTTAATACTGCGATAGCAATCAAAAATGCTAAGCGCTCTGGTGGCAAGTTTAATGAAAAATCATGCTGCTTGACCCAGCCCACCAACTCATCAATTGGCTGCTCTTCGGCAGTTTGAGTCATTTCACTCATTGTGGTTCCTGTTACTGTTCTTTGTCATATCGAACATGTTAGATATGACGCCTATTTCTTTATGACGCGGGCTTCTTACGATCGCATAGCGCATGTTGTGGCTTCTTTTACCACATTCACCGCTGTTATTGTGCAGGTTTTTGAGCCCAAACGTGAATATAACGGCCTAGCGACAGATATGGCTCCTGGCGACATAGCTGTTTTTCTAGTTCCAATACATCTTCAAATTGGTAATCGCCCATGTACTCCATATTACCTATGTAGTCACTAAAAGAGCGAATGCCAGATTTACCGCAGATTTCCAGACCGGCGTCTTCTATCCATTGATAAACCTCTTCAGGCTTCAAGCCTTTTTGTGGTTGCAGCTTAAACCGTTTTCGATGTGGCATCCCATTCAATACATGAGGAATGTTGCCACAAATCACATTTTTCAGGACTAATCCGTGGTGGTTGTAAAACATTATCGAGGCAACGCCACCCGGTTTTACTTGTTCTAACAATAAATCAAGCGCCTCTTTTGGGTCGGCTAGCCACTCCATGACCGCGTGAAACATCACAAAGTCGACTTTCTCATCGAGGTGTTCTGCCACTTTTTGTACCGGTGAATGAATAAATCGATACTGCTCTAACAAACCCGCTTCGCAGATACTTTTTTCTGCGAGTTTAAGCATCTCAGATGAGAGATCGCATAAAGACACGTGATGTCCAAGCGCGGCAATTTTTTGCGACACCTGTGCAAGTCCCCCTCCAGCATCAAGCACATGCAACGGTGAAGATGAATGCTCAAATTTGCTCAAAGCTTGCTCTAAATCTTCCCATACAATGACTTGACGGATCTCTCCTTTGTCAGAGCCGTAAATATTTTTTGCAAATTTGTGGGCAATATCGTCGAAATTACGGTCTTCAGTCACGGCTACTTGAGTTATTATGTCCTATCGTGCCTGCTATTCTGTCACAGGAATTTCAGGAATAAAGAGGCGATGTCTCTTTTTACTACTAAGTGATGTTTTTTCGGACTATTCGGATATGTTTGAGCTGAAAAAAGTAGTGTCTTCGTTACTGATGCCACTGCCAGCAATGTTAATTCTCGCCTTTCTGGGTTTAGCCCTAGTGATGTTTACTATCAACAGGAAGACGGGTTGCCTAATTACCCTTTCAGCCCTCTGTGGTATTTTCCTAATCGCTTTCCAGCCAGTTTCTAGCCAACTTTTAATGCCAATGGAAAGGCAACACACCGCTTTTTTACCCGTCGACGATACCGTCGATTACGTGATGGTGCTTGGAAGTGGTCACGTCGTAGACGACCAAATCCCGCCTACATCAGAGCTTAGCCGCACCGGTTTGATGCGTTTGAGTGAAGGAATTCGTATTCTACGTCTTTATCCTGGTGCCAAACTCATTTTGTCTGGCTACGGAGGAGGCACTGAAGTGAGCAATGCTAGAATGATGGCTAAGGTTGCCCTGGCCCTCGGCGTAGCAAAACCAGACATCATTTTGCTTGAGACAGCAAAAGATACCTGGGAAGAAGCCCGCCAAGCTGCTGCGTTTGTTAAACACAAGAGAATGGTATTGGTGACTTCTGCTAGTCATATGACTCGTGCATTGAATGAGTTCAATGCTGCAGGTATGGATCCATTACCTGCACCCACAAACTACCTTGCACAAGAAGGGATTGTTGAGCCTTGGAATAAGTACATGCCTAAGGCGCTCTACCTTGAGCAAACCGAGCGTTACTGGCACGAGACTATGGGATTGGTTTGGCAAAGCCTACGTGACTGGCTAGACACCAGTAGGGACATTTCAGAAGAACCGGTTGTTGTTCCTGAAGCTTCTAGCTTAGCTGAGGAAGACAGTGAAGTTTCTGCAGCACAATAAGCTCAGCTCAGCCTATTGAGCAGATAGAGCAGCAAAGAAATTTGTAGGTTCTTAGCTCACTGGCAATAACCGTTAAGTAATAAAAAGCCGAGACATCAAATGATGTCTCGGCTTTTTTCCTTCAAATATCGTTACTAATGATAATTTCCCAAAGGGTATTAGTCACCAGCGAACATATAACCTTCACCGTGAACCGTCACAAAAATCTGTGGATTCTTAGGGTCGAACTCCATTTTGGCACGCATACGACGGATTAGTACGTCGATAGTACGGTCATTAGGCGCGTCCACTCGATGACTGATCATATTAAGAATACGTTCACGGCTTAACACTTGGTTAGGGTGGGAAGAGAGCGCTACTAGCAACTCATATTCCGCTTTAGTCAGTTTAACTGGATCACCGTTTTGGCTTAGTGCGCGACGAGGAATATCAAACGTCCACTCACCAAAACGAACCACAGATTCATTTTCTGTTTCTTCTACCATAGCGACCGCTATTTTACGAGCAGCAGCAATACGCCAAAGTAAGTTTTTAACTCGAACCAATAACTCGCGAAGTTCGAAAGGTTTAGTAACATAATCGTCTGCCCCCATTTCTAGGCCTACGATTTTGTCGATGCTATCCGTGCGTCCAGTAACTAAAATAATTCCAATGTCTGATTGACTGCGTAATTCGCGAGTTAGCATCAATCCATCTTCGCCTGGCAAGTTGATGTCCAGCATAATGAGGTCCACGTTGTTTTCTTCTAACACGCTTCTCATTTGAGCGCCGCTTTCTGCTTCGCTCACTGTGTAACCTTCGTTCTGGAAGTATCCAACCAATTTACTGCGGGTTACCACATCATCTTCTACGACTAATACGTGATAGCTCATCTACACCACTTTTCTTATTTAATAGTTTCAATGACTATTCTATTCATAACTAGTAACAATTCTAGTGGTGCAGAAGATAAAAGCCAGAAACATGGATTTTTTTTGATACAAGACAATCTTAAACCTTGCTATTTATCGTCCATAACAATTCAATATGGGCATTACCACTAACGAGTAGCTTTGCGCTTAGCAAATATCACGGTTAGTTAGACTGAATACCCCGGGTATACGAAAGACGATATTAGGATCAATCAAATGAAAGATACAAAAGCGTTCAACGAACAAAGAGCAGAAATCTACTGGTGGTTATCAAGCTTATTCGCCAAAGAACTCACTCAAGAAGAGCTCGATCACTACCACTCTGTTGAGATTCGTTCTTTCTTAACTGGCTTAAGCGAAAATAAAACACTAGAACCTGCGATTAATAACTTAGTTGACGCACTAAACCGTCTGCAAACACGTGAAGATGCTCAACTGGAACTGTCTGCTGACTTTTGTGATCTTTTCTTAAAAACAGATAAACATGGTGCCCTTCCGTACGCTTCTATGTACATCGGCGAAACTGGACTATTGAACGATAAGCCAGCAAAAGAGATGGAAGAGATCATGGCTAAACACAACTTAGTGGTTAACCAAGACCTGAAAGAGCCAGCGGACCACATTGCTATCGAACTCGATTTCCTTGGTAACTTGATCATTCGCTCTAACGAAACAGAGCTTGAAGAAGAGCTAGAAAAATCATTTTCTGTTCAACAACAGTTTATCGAGCAACAACTCCTTAGTTGGGTACCTAAGTTCAACGTGAAATGTCATGACGTTGACGAATTCGGTTTCTACGCTTCAGTCTCATCTCTGTTACTCGCCTTCTGTAATTTAGACGCTCAATATCTAGCTGGTGACTAAACTTATTGCATGACTAGGTAAATAAATTCAATAGAATGTGACAATTCACCCGGATTTCAGGGTGAATTTTATTGCGAGTAACTTCTAGTCAGTCTAAAATTGTGACCGCAAACGATAAAATATGAAACATTCACGAAATGCTATGCTTATTTAAGTTCAGAGCATTTCGGTGTTAAGACAAGCCGCTCAATAGCGGTTTTTTGTTTTTTAGCACGTTAGTACCCAAAGAGCCCTACAAATTACAGCTCTTAGTTAGGTAGCTTAACGGCTACTTTATTCCGTACTTTGGGAAAGTAGCTTCTAATAGGATAAAACCATGGCCACGATAAAAGATGTCGCTCGCTTAGCCGGCGTATCGACAACAACCGTTTCTCACGTAATCAACAAAACACGTTTTGTTGCAGAAGCGACTCAAGAAAAAGTAAACAAAGCTGTAGACGAACTGAACTATGCGCCAAGTGCTGTTGCTCGTAGCTTGAAGTGTAATACAACGCGCACTATCGGCATGCTTGTTACTCAATCAACCAACCTATTCTTCTCTGAAGTTATCGATGGTGTTGAGAGCTACTGCTACCGTCAAGGTTACACTTTGATCCTGTGTAACACAGGTGGTATCTATGAGAAGCAACGTGACTACATTCGAATGCTGGCAGAGAAACGTGTAGATGGCATCTTAGTTATGTGTTCAGACCTAACTGAAGAACTAAGAGTGATGTTAGACCGTCACGCTGACATCCCTAAAGTTATTATGGACTGGGGCCCAGAGAGCTCTCAAGCTGATAAGATCATTGATAACTCTGAAGAAGGTGGCTACCTAGCAACCAAGTACCTGATTGAACGCGGTCACTCTAAAATTGCCTGTTTAAGTGGCCACTTAGACAAAGCAGCCTGTGTTGAACGCATTGCCGGTTACAAGCGCGCACTCAACGAAGCTAAGATTTCTACCGATAACAACATGATCATCGAAGGCAACTTCGAGTGCGATACGGCAGTTCTTGCTGCAGAGCAAATCGTTGAGATGGAAGATCGCCCGACTGCTGTATTCTGCTTTAATGACACGATGGCACTAGGTCTAATGAGTCGACTGCAACAGAAAGGTATTCGTATTCCTGAAGATATTTCGATCATTGGTTACGACAACATCGAGCTGGCTGAATACTTCTCCCCACCTTTAACAACGGTGCACCAGCCGAAACGTCGTGTTGGTAAAAATGCTTTCGAAATTTTATTAGAACGTATAAAAGACAAAGATCATGAAAAACGTGTCTTCGAAATGCACCCTGAAATCGTAGAGCGATGTACAGTTAAAACGTTAAATTAATTGATAAAATGAGTTTAATTTCATCAAGCGCACCTTTAGGTGCGCTTTTTTTATCAGCAACTAAAATGAACCTAGATGCACAACACAAAGATCATTAATTGAAGCGATATCACATTTTGAAATAACAAGTGTGAGCCTCATTCAACAAAAACTTTATTCTATTCAATCAGTCACGCACAGGGCAAACCTCTTGAAAAAGTGGGACGCAAAGCTTCCGGCCTAAACCACTCGTTGGTATGGTAGCGGGGTTACCGATGGCAAAATGCAGTAACGACTAATCATTTAGTAATTTACGGCCTATTGACAATTTTATTGCAACATTTTGCTAATCTCTCGGACCTGCTTATTTGGTGGCGTAGTTCAAATACACCGAGATAAATAACATGGATAAACCGATACTAAAGGACTCAATGAAGTTATTTGAGCCCTTAGGAAAAATAAAATCACGCTCAATGTTTGGTGGATTCGGTCTTTTTGCTGATGACACAATGTTTGCTCTGGTTGTTAATGACCAACTGCACATACGAGCAGACAAATGCACAACAAAGCAATTCGAACAACAAGGGTTTCAACCATACGTCTACAAAAAACGTGGCTTCCCTGTCGTTACTAAATATTTCGCTTTACCTGAAGGCTTATGGCAAGACCAAAAGCAAATTTTGCAGCTTGCAACCACGTCTCTGGGTTTTGCTAAAGAAGAAAAAGCTGAACAGTCTTCTGCTAAGCCGACCCGACTCAAAGATCTTCCGAATCTTCGACTCGCGACTGAACGTATGTTGAAAAAAGCAGGTATTGATTCCGTAGAACGTTTATATGAATCTGGCTCTGTAAACGCGTTTAACGCTATTAAAGAATCACATACATCCTCTGTCAGTATTGAACTACTTTGGGCGTTAGAAGGAGCAATTAATGGTACACATTGGTCCGTAATTCCACAGCAACGTCGTGAAGAACTTATAAATCGTGTTAACTAACGCTGTTAGCTTAAACCTATCGATACAACTAAGCCGCATTTCTTGCGGCTTTTTTTATATCTGCTGAAAGTTAATCTATGCTTTGCCTGTCTATCTATACTATCGGTATGCATTGAAAATTTAGAGGAAGTATCAATGAGTAAGAAAATGATATTGGGTATTGTGTTGGTCGTAACAATTGTCTTGTTAGGCATCAATTTCGGCCAGTACTTAACGCTTGAAAATGCTAAGACCCAACAAGCTGTTTTAAATGACTACATTGACAGCAACTTTATTTCAGCTGCCGCTATCTATTTTATTGCGTATGTAATGATTACTGCTTTCTCAATTCCTGGTGCCGCTGTTGTCACCCTGCTCGGAGCTGCTCTATTTGGTTTCTGGAATAGCTTGCTGCTGGTATCTTTCGCAAGTGCAATTGGCGCCACGCTTGCCTTTTTAAGTAGTCGCTATTTATTACGAGACTGGGTCCAAACTAAGTTTGGCGGAAAATTAACGACGATTAACAAGGGGGTCGAAAAAGACGGAGCATTCTACTTATTTTCCCTGCGTCTGATTCCTGTATTCCCTTTTTTCCTTATCAACCTACTGATGGGCCTAACGCCAATGTCGGTCAGTCGTTACTACATTACAAGCCAAATAGGCATGCTACCAGGCACGGCGGTTTTCTTGAACGCCGGTACTCAACTTGCGGAGATTGACTCACTTTCAGGTATCATTTCCCCTTCAGTATTGTTGTCATTTGCTTTACTCGGGGTGTTCCCAATTTTTGCTAAATGGCTAATGGGTAAATTTCGCTCAACACCGATAACTGATTAAGGTTCTATGTCATGAAAATCTTTGTTGCATCGAATCCGACAGAAGCCCACATCATATGTGGATTGCTAGAAAGTGAGAATATTGCATGTGAGGTCCGTGGTGAGGGGTTGTTTGGTTTAAAAGGGGAACTCCCATTTACAGAAGATACTGACCCGTACGTTTGGCTGTATGAACCAGAACTGGCCAACAAAGCTCTCACTATTGTAAATGATTACCAAAAGCAGCAAGATTCGATCATCTATGAAGAGTGGCGATGTAGTGAGTGTCACGAAGTCAACGAAGCACAATTTGGTTCTTGTTGGCAGTGTGGCGCAGCCTCACCTGAGTAATACGCAAAGACTGTGACAAGAGGCTCGGTTTGATACCTCCTCAAAATAAAAACGGGAAGCTAATCTAGCTTCCCGTTT
Source organism: Vibrio sp. RW (assembly GCF_027587105.1). NCBI lineage: Bacteria > Pseudomonadati > Pseudomonadota > Gammaproteobacteria > Vibrionales > Vibrionaceae > Vibrio > Vibrio sp. RW. The sequence goes on along the minus strand of NZ_JAPPTM010000005.1, from coordinate 60,863 downwards.
TTATTTCAACTCAATCTAATCATCTATCCTGATAATAAACCTAGAGAATTATTGAATTTGCTTTTGGATAAACTCGATAGAATGTTGATTGAATGCTTCAGGGTTTTCTACATTGCATACGTGACCGCAGTTAGCGATTTCAACTAGTTCACTCGACTCATGTGCTTGCACCATTTCCTTTACTGGCTTAATGAACATGTAATCACGCTCTCCCATTAAATAGAGAGTAGGAATGGGTAACTCTCTATCTTTGAAATACTTCATTAGGGGATTAACATCTGCGGTTAAGATGAACCAACGTTTAAACTCTTTTTGGCATAGTTTCTTTGCTTCTCGGATAAACAGATGACGAGACTCTTTTTGGCTTTTTTGTGGCATTACTACATACGCAAAAAGACTGTATAACCACATATAAGGAATAATGTGTTTACTTAAGTTACCTAATTTGATTAAAACTTGAGAACGCGTGTTTAGCTTAGTGACAGCGCCACCTAATACCATTGAACGCACACGCCCTGCAGCTAACTCCGCAACGTTACGTACTATGATCGTGCCTAAAGACATGCCAACAAAATGTGCAGAACGGATTTTAAGATGGTCCAACACCTTGAGAATATCAAGCGTCACTGATTTGAAGGTATAACGATTCGAAATCAGCCCTTTAAGTATATTGTCTGATTTACCATGCCCTCTCAAGTCAATGAGCAGCAAGTTGAAATGCTGTTTATACGCTTTGATCTGCTTGAACCAAATAGAGGAACTGCCTCCAGCGCCATGCACAAATACAACCCACTCATCGCTCGTAGGGTGAGTAAATGTTTTATGAAATAGTAAACTCTCAGACATACCTATCGCTTTAATTATTGGAATGGAGCTATGCCTCTTCACGAGGCGATGACTAGGATATCACGCTATCAAGAACTTTAAGTGATAATAGTGTCAAACCTACCATTAGTCATGTGAATACCTACCCCACCTTTTCTACCTGACTAAAATGAGTTTGCAAGCTTGGTCTTCGTAAACGTGATGTGTTCTGATCAGAAAACAAAAAGGCACTCTACCACCAGAGCGCCTTCTTTTATTAAGAACTGTTGTTATCCGCCAGCTAATTTTAAAGCTGAATCAAAAAGTTAAAATGCCGAATGGTACATGGCAAGATATTCTTTAGCCGCCACTTCCCAATTAAAATCTTGTTGCATCGCATAAAGCTGAACACGCTTAATTTCAGATGGATTTTGCGCATAAAGCAGCAATGAACGATGTAAGACTGCCAGTAACGCCTGCGGTGTTGGCTCCTCAAAAGCAAACCCTGTGGCTAACTCAGGAGCTTGGTCGTAATCATTCACGCTGTCTTTTAAACCCCCCACAGAACGGACTATCGGTAAAGTCCCGTAAGCCATGCTGTAGATCTGGTTTAAACCACAAGGCTCGAATTCGGAAGGCATCAAAAAGAAATCAGAGCCCGCTTCAACTAAGTGCGCAAGTTCATTATTGTACGCTTCTACGAACGAGAACTTGTCTGAATGAAGTGCGGATAGCTCTTTCAACTGACTCGCCAACACTGGATCGCCTGTTCCTACAATCACAATCTGAAGCTCATTCTTCAAAAACTGCTCGATGATGGGCAATAAATAATGCACGCCTTTTTGATGGGTCAGACGACAAACCATGCCATACACAGCGCAGTCGATAGCTGGCAAACCAACATTTTGTTGCAATTTTTGCTTACACGCCGATTTACCACGAACCATGCTGTGCTTAGTCGCTTTGTATTTGCGAGGCAAAAAATCATCCGTTTCAGGATTCCAAGCACCATAATCACAGCCATTCAAAATACCGAACAAGTCCGAAGCTCTGTGTTGGAACTCTGCTGCCATACCATGACTGCCAAGCTCAGTTTTGAGCTCTTCTGCATAGGTTGGGCTTACTGCATTCACTTTGTCTGCACACAAAACACCCGCTTTTAGCATGGTAACGTGAGTATCACTTACTGCAGCTTCAGGTACGTTATAGCTGTGCATTTCAGGCAGGCATTGCAACTCTTCGTAAGAAAAAACGCCTTTGAACACCGCGTTGTGAATTGATATAACACTGCGAGTGTTTTCGAAAAATTCGTGCTGGTGATAACGAAACTTAAGCAAGAAAGGAACAAAGCCCGTATGCCAGTCGTTCGCATGAACGATATCAGGTTGGAAACCAAGCTTTGGCAACATATCCAAACACGCGGCGCTAAAAAACGAAAAGCGTTCTCCATTGTCAGCGTAAGCTTGGTTGTTCTCTGCATACATTTCTGGGCGGTCGAAATACTGGGCACATTCGATGCCTAAAACTTGAACGCCTTCTACGGTCAGTTTCTTAACCTGATAAGCAGTATGAGGCCAATGATCGAGTTCAGTCGATAAAATAACGTCTGCTGAGTCAATGTTTGGAATATTTCTATATGCGGGAATAGTCACTCGAACGTCCTGGTCGAGAGCTTGCAAAGCCTTCGGCAGTGCCTTGGCTACATCAGCCAAGCCACCACTTTTAATCAAGCCTTCAACTTCAGACGCTACAAAAAGTACCGAGAGAGTCTTAGTAACCAACTCGTGCTCCTTTTTCAATAACTACGACACCATCATCAGATACGTGGTAATGCTTTTTGTCTTCTGTCAAATTTACACCAATCTGTGTACCCGGTGCGATGTCTGCATCTTTATCAATAATAACGCGGCGCAGGATACAACCCTCACCCACTTTTACATCACCGAGTAAGATACTTTCGCTAATATCACACGCTGATGCGATATTGCTACGGAATCCCAATACACTCTTTTCAATACGCGAACCACGTACATAACTACCGCTACACACAAGGCTATCAATGATCTGAATTCGACCATTTGCCGAATCAGTAAACGTAGCTGGTGGTAGTGGTGGATAATAAGTGTGTAGAGGCCATTTGCGGTTATATAGTGAGAATGGCGCATCTTTCTTGAGAAGGTCCATGTGCGCTTGCCAGTATGCGTCAATCGTGCCTACATCGCGCCAGTAAACTTCTTCTTTCTCACCAGTAATCCGGTTGGTGCTGAAATCATAAACAAACACGTCACCACGTGGGAACATGTTTGGAATAATGTCTTTGCCGAAATCGTGTGTCGAACCTTCTCTATCAGCATCTTCCGTTAGTTCAGCAAAAAGTTCTTTCGCTTCAAATACGTAATTGCCCATTGAAACGAGCGCTGATTCTGGATCGCCCGGAATCGACTTCGGATTTGCAGGTTTCTCTTCAAAGCCAATCATACGGCCGTCAGCATCAACCTCAATAACACCAAACTCAGAAGCTTCTGCAAGTGGCATACGTAACGCTGAAACCGTTAAAGACGCTCTCTTTTCTTTATGGAAATCAAGCATCTGTTTGATATCCATTTTATAGATGTGGTCAGAACCGAAAATACAGACTTGATCTGGTTCTTCCAACTCCATGAAACCCATATTTTGGTAAATAGCATCTGCCGTACCTTCATACCAACGCTTTCCTTTACGCATTTGCGCTGGAATAGGGTCAATAAAACGATCTGTTATACCACTGATATTCCAACCTTTTTTCATATGATGAAACAAAGATTGTGACTTAAATTGTGTTAACACATAGATCTTCATAAGATCTGCATTGACGAAATTGTTTAAAGCGAAATCAATTAAGCGGTAGCTACCACCGAACGGAACCGAGGGTTTGCTGCGAGATTCTGTTAAAGGTCTCAAGCGCGAGCCTTCGCCACCAGCAAGAATCATTCCCAATACACCAGCCATTTTATTCTCCATATATCTATAGCTTGTCGATGTCAGTACTCGTAGAGGTATCTTCCTCTGGGGGATGAGCACTAACACTTATTCAGGGTACTTAGCGAATATCTATTCACATACAGTGGCGATATCCTAAGCCAAACGTTATTATATGTGCATTATTATTTGCACTTAGTTTTATATACGTTATCGACTTTCCTGTCGATTTCAATTTTTAATACGCCATTCTGCGCTATGTAACCGATTGCTTTTTCTAAGACTTAAAGCAGCTCACACTACCCCCTCTCAGAGATACATTACATTAACACTCACCACACATTAGGTATACAACTAACCCCAAACTTGAGAGTTACAGTATTTTAATTGAGTTACAATACTGTTAAAACCACATAAAAAGATACGATTAATCATTTCCTTCATTTTCCTGTGGTCATTTAATAAAACTTCAGAACTAACAGGAGTCTACCATTTGCATAATTAGTCATATTTAGATCAAAAAAAAGCAGCCGAATGGCTGCTTTTTCAATCAATAACGTTCAATCACTTTTCTTTGGGCTTTTTACGCTTATCCGTAACTTCCCATTTACCGTCGATGTACAACGCAGTCCAACCGGATGGTTTTCCATCGACTTCAGTACGCACGTAGTTTTCTTTAGTCTTACGACTAAAACGAACCACTGTCGGCTTACCATCAGGGTCAGCAACTGGTGCTGATGTTAGGTATTTGAATTTAGGTGAAATTCGGTCTTTAAAACGAACCAGCTCTTCTACTAATGGCGCACGTGTTTCACGCGATTTAGGGAAGTTACTCGCCGCCATAAACAAGCCAGAAGCACCATCACGAAGCACAAAGTACGCGTCTGAATTTTCACATGGAAGCTCAGGGAAGTGCACGGGATCTTCTTTAGGTGGCGCAACTTCACCATTCTTCAAAATCTTACGAGTGTTCTTACAATCTTCACTCGTACAGTCCATGTATTTTCCGAAACGACCGTTTTTCAAAACCATGTCAGAACCACACTTATCACATTCAACAAGCGGGCCATCGTAGCCTTTCACTTTAAATTCGCCGTACTCAACCACATAACCTTCACAGTTAGGGTTGTTACCACACACGTGCATCTTACGCTTATCATCAATCAGATAAGCATCCATTGCTGTTTCACAGATAGGACAACGTTTTTTGGCTCGAAGTGCTGCGGTTTCAACGTCCTCTTCAAGAACGTTAACAATGCCTTCTTCATCACCAAGGTTTATTGTCGTCTTACAACGCTCTTTTGGTGGAAGCGCATAACCAGAACAGCCAAGAAATACACCTGTCGAAGCGGTACGAATACCCATTTTACGGCTACAAGTCGGACACTCAATATCGGTTTCCACGATATGGTTTGGCTTCATGCCACCAGCGTCTTCGTCTAAATCCGCTTTTTCCAAATCGCCAGTAAAGTCTTCGAAGAAGTTATCTAGCACGCCTTTCCAGCTTGCTTCGCCTTCTGCGATCTGGTCTAACTTCTGCTCCATACGAGCAGTGAAATCGTAGTTCATTAGGTCATTGAAGCTGCCGTCTAGACGGTCAGTAACAATCTCACCCATCTTCTCTGCATAGAAACGGCGTTGTTCAACTTTCACGTAACCACGATCTTGAATCGTCGAGATGATCGATGCATAAGTTGAAGGACGACCAATACCACGCTTCTCAAGCTCTTTAACAAGTGCCGCTTCAGTGAAACGTGCCGGTGGCTTAGTGAAGTGCTGTTTAGGGTCTAACGCAATGAGATCGAGCTTATCGCCAATCTGCACTGCTGGAAGAATCGTGTCTTCGTTTTTACCCATTGGGCGTTGAACGCGTGTCCAACCATCAAATTTAAGGATACGACCTTTCGCTTTTAACGTGTACTCATCTGCTTTAACGCTTACTGTCGTTGAATCGTATTGAGCTGGTGTCATTTGACATGCTACGAATTGATTCCAAATCAGCGAGTAAAGCTTGTGTGCGTCTGCGTCTACGCCGTTTAGGTCTTCCGACTTAACATCTACACTTGAAGGACGAATCGCTTCGTGGGCTTCTTGAGCGCCCTCTTTGCTGCCGTATACAAGTGCTTTAGGTGGAAGGTATTTCGCGCCGTACTCAGAACCAATGTATTCACGAGCGGCTTCTACCGCTTCTGAACTCAAGTTGGTTGAGTCAGTACGCATATAAGTGATGTAACCCGCTTCATACAAGCGTTGAGCCAGCATCATGGTTTTCTTTACGCCGTAACCAAGACGCGTACTCGCCGCCTGTTGCAGCGTTGACGTGATGTAAGGTGCAGACGGCTTACTCTTCGTAGGGCGGTCTTCACGCTTACATACTTCGTATTGCGCTTTTTCTAAAACACTAACTGCAGCTTGAGTTTGCGCTTCGTTTTCAGGTTTAAACGCAACACCATCTTTCTGCGCAACTTGTAGCCTGAAATCTGTTTTATCTGTTGTTTTAGTGTCAGCATGTACATCCCAAAACTCTTCAGGGATGAAAGCGTTAATCTCACGCTCACGCTCAACCAACAGCTTAACGGCTACCGATTGAACACGGCCAGCGGACAGGCCTCGTGCTACTTTCTTCCAAAGCAGAGGTGACACCATAAAGCCAACAACACGGTCCATAAAACGTCGTGCTTGTTGTGCGTTCACGCCATCAATGTTTAGCTCACCTGGAGTTTCGAAAGCTTGTTGAATAGCATTCTTGGTGATTTCATTAAAGACCACTCGCTTGTATCGCGTTTCATCGCCACCGATGATCTCACGAAGGTGCCATGCGATAGCTTCTCCTTCGCGGTCCAAATCGGTTGCGAGATAAACGTGGTCTGCGTTCTCAGCCAGTTTTTGTAATTCAGCAACAACTTTTTCTTTGCCAGGTAAGATTTGGTAATTCGCTTCCCACTCTTTATACGGATTAATGCCCATTTTTTTGATAAGAGCTTTGCGATCTTTTTCTTTCTTGATACGAGCTTTTTCTTCTGGGCTCATACCCTTGGTTGAAACTGCAGCAGCCTTTTTACCAGTACTTTGACCAGCCGTTGGTAAATCACGTACGTGACCTACACTCGACTTTACGACAAAGTCTTTGCCAAGGTATTTATTGATAGTTTTAGCCTTGGCTGGCGACTCCACTATAACGAGCGATTTACCCATATTGACTCTAACGTCCTTAATCACGATGCTTCAGCACCAACAATTTAACTTGCGGGCTTTTACGCATGATATTCTAAATTCATTGCTTCTTTTTTTACTATTGTGCGAGATTACTAGAAGATCAACCGCTTTTTTCAAAATTGGATCTGATCGCTCGACAATTCGACGACTCATAGATAAAGGGTCACAATATAAAGAAGCTATAAAGTACTCACGAAGAATACTTGCAAGAGCCTATTCATCAGGCATTACGTCTAAACGGGCTCATACTAAGCTTGTCCGCGAATCTAACGCGAGTTCCATTCAATTATTTTTGTCGTAAATCACAAAATAAATTGTGGATATTCGAAAAAGACTCTCTTAAACGGTTGTGAAATCATTGAATTTCTAGTTCGACACCATAAACTCAACGTTATATTCAGTTATCAGAGATAAACTCATGACAAAGAAAGTAATCGCAGAATTTGATTTACTGCTTATCGCAAACCAAATTATCCAATCACATGATGACTACATTGAAGGCATGCGCGCAAACAGCGTAGTAGAACAAGACGATGTTCTCATTTTCAAAGGTGAATATTTCTTAGACAGCAATGGAATGCCAACAGAACATACAACCGGGGTATTTAACATGTTTAAATACTTAGCGCACCATCTTTCGAAAGAATTTACGCTTCAGCAATAATTCAAAAGCTTGCCATTTAGGCAAGCTTTTTACTTCCTCAACCTTTATATGCTTTGCATTTTTATAGACTTAGCATTTTCAGCTTATCGAAGTAGTCAGGGAATGTCTTTGAAGTACAACCTGGATCGTTGATGGTAACCGGCGTATCGCTCAAGGCGACTAACGAGAAACACATCGCCATACGGTGATCATCATAAGTATCAATCGCCGCGTGTGTCAGTTCAGCTACTGGGTTAACGATTAGGTAATCTTCTCCCTCTTCAACCTCAGCACCGACTTTACGTAATTCGGTTGCCATTGCAGCCAAACGATCCGTCTCTTTCACACGCCAATTGTAGACGTTACGGATAGCCGTTGTGCCTTTCGCAAACAGTGCCGTTGTCGCAATAGTCATCGCAGCATCTGGGATATGGTTATAGTCCATATCAATACCTTTCAGCTCGCCACAACGAGAGATAACGTAGTCGTCACCCCATTCGATTTCCGCACCCATTTTCTCAAGCGCATCAGCGAATTGGATATCACCTTGAATACTGTTTTTACCAATACCAGTGACCTTAATTTCACCACCTTTAATCGCAGCAGCTGCAAGGAAATAAGACGCTGATGATGCATCGCCTTCCACTAAGAAATCACCCGGTGTCGAGTAAGATTGCCCGGTAGGAATCACGAACTCTTGGTAATCGTTATTAACCACATCCACACCAAATTGTTTCATGATGTGTAGCGTGATATCGATATAAGGCTTAGAAACCAATTCACCGTCAATTTTGATGGTCACTTCGCCTTCAGCCAGAGGAGCAGCCATCAAAAATGCCGTCAAAAACTGACTAGAGATAGAGCCGTCGATTGAAACCGTCCCACTTTTAAGACCAGTACCTGTGATCTTCAGTGGTGGGTAGTTTTCGCTTTCTAGGTATTCGACTTCGGCGCCGGCTTCGCGTAGTGCTGTGACTAAGTGGCCAATCGGACGCTCTTTCATGCGTGGCTCGCCTGTCAGAACATACTCACCACGACCTAAACAAAGTGCTGCAGCAAGCGGTCGCATCGCCGTACCTGCGTTACCTAAGAAAAGTTCAAGAGCTTTATCGCTTGAGAATGCACCACCCACACCCGTTACTTCACAAACAGTTTTGTCAGCAGACAACTGATAATCGACACCTAGTTGAGTCAAGGCATTCAACATATGGCGAATGTCATCACTGTCTAGCAAGTTTGTTAGGCGAGTTGTTCCAGTTGAAAGTGCCGCCAAAAGAAGTGCACGGTTGGAAACACTTTTTGAGCCAGGTAGGTTTACTTCCCCACTCACTTTTTGAATTGGTTGTAACGTAAGGCTTTCCATTAAATCTTTTAGTCCTTGTACCACCCGAAGTCACTGGCGCGTATTTATTTTCGGGTGATGAATAATTCTTCGTACTCGCAGATTAACTAACTTTTCCAACGAACTCCAGAGCTAATCCCCTTGATAAAGGCGATTAATCGGTCAATCAATTGAACCAAGACACTAGTACACGACATCAACACGTACGCCATCAGAAAAATAGAGAATTCGCACATCATCACCTCGGTTAAACAACATCGAGTTATCGACATCTTGAATAATGTTAACCAACTTACCCTCTTTGGTTTTGACCAATAACTCGACAAGTTTGTACTCAACTTTGTACTGTGTATTGCCCCGGTTACGAGCTATTCCCGCACCAGCCACTGCGCCCACGGCCGTTGCGACTTCCTTACCAGTGCCACCACCAAATTGATTACCGATCAAGCCACCGATCGCAGCACCCAATAAGGTTTCCCAACCATTCGCTTTCGATTCAACGATCTCTTGTTGAGTGATGTATCTAACCGTATCGATCTCACCATAAACCACCTCATTCACTGGGCGAGCTTGGTTTCTGTTGTAAGCTGCATTTGCCAACATGGGCAAAACAAGTAAAATCCAAAGCAACTTCTTCATGGTAAAACTCCTAAAGACCTCTTGGTCAGTGATTAATCTGTAACGCGGTACTTATGACTATATACCTAACCGAACTTGATACTACTAGTATAGAGTTTCCTTCGCCCTTCGACGCGCTTGATGAACCCAACGGTCTGCTCGCCTTTGGTGGTGATTTATCACCAATGCGAATTTTGAACGCTTATAGCCAAGGTATATTTCCATGGTACGGCCCAGGTGAGCCTATACTTTGGTGGAGCCCTGCACCGCGAGCGATATTTAATCCTAAGACATTCAAACCATCAAAAAGTCTTAAAAAGTTTCAAAGAAAACATAATTATCGTGTCAGCATTAACCAAGCGACCGATAAAGTGATTGGTTACTGTTCGTCACTCAGGCCCGAAGAAGAAACGTGGCTAAACAGTGACATGCAATCAGCCTACTGTGAACTTACTTCATTAGGCTTCTGTCATTCAGTAGAGGTTTGGCAAGGCGATGAACTGATCGGCGGACTTTACGGCTTGCAAAGAGGCCAAGTCTTTTGCGGTGAATCGATGTTTAGCTTGAAGACCAATGCCTCTAAGATCGCGCTGTGGTACTTTTGTGAACACTTTACACGATTCGGAGGAAAGCTCATCGATTGCCAAGTCATGAACCCTCATTTGGAATCCTTGGGCGCTATCGAAGTAGAAAGAGATGAGTTCCTTAGTGCTTTGAAAATACTTAAAGAAAATCAACTTAGCGATGGATGTTTTAAATCACAATGGCTAGAGGGAACGCCTTCATGAGTTCAGATTTACAACAAATCAGAATTGGATTGACCGATAACCATGCTTGCAGCTACCTGCCACATCTTCAAGAAAGAGTGGCGGTCACGCTTGATGAACACATGCACACTTCAGAGAATTATGAAGTTCTGCTCGCAAACGGGTTTCGTCGCAGTGGAGCTACCATTTACAAACCGCATTGCGACAGTTGCTCAGCATGCCAGGCCATTCGTATTTCGATTCCAGAAGTTAAACTTTCCAAAAGCCAGCGACGGGCCCTCAACAAGGCGAAAACATTTCGCTGGGAACTCAAAGATACAATGGATGATAACTGGTTTGATTTATATAGCCGCTACATAACCGCTCGTCATCGTTCGGGAACCATGTACCCACCAAAGGAAGAAGAATTTTTACAATTCTCACAAAATGAGTGGCTTACGACAAAGTTCATGCATATCTACGACGAGAACAAGTTGATCGGAATCGCGGTTACCGATGTTATGGCTCATAGCACTAGCGCGTTTTATACCTTCTTCGATCCAGATATCGACATATCCATGGGAACACTTGGTGTTCTATTCCAAATCCAACATGCCCAGAAAGAGCATAAACAATGGCTATATTTGGGTTATCAAATCGATGAATGCCCTGCAATGAACTATAAAGTACGGTTTCAACGCCATCAAAGGCTAGTAAATCAACGGTGGCAAGGGTAGAATACGCGACAACTTTACATATTTTGATTTTAACGGCACAATCAAGCCGTTGAAAACCGCCAAATTTCGAAAGAGGATTAGATGGCTAAAGAAGACGTAATCGAGATGCAAGGCACTGTCCTTGATACTCTACCAAACACAATGTTCCGTGTTGAACTTGAAAATGGTCACGTAGTGACAGCACACATCTCTGGTAAAATGCGTAAGAACTACATCCGTATTCTTACTGGTGATAAAGTAACTGTTGAGATGACTCCATACGACCTTTCTAAAGGCCGCATCGTCTTCCGTGCTCGTTAATTTTTAATTATCGAATACGATAAGAAGCGGAGCTATATGCTCCGTTTTTTAACACCTAAAATTCCCCGTATCCCAAAAATAAAAAACGCACAACCGAAATCATGCGTTTTATTTTAGCTATGTGTTCATTGAGGCTTAAGCCGCTAGAAAGTTAAACCATTAAGAAATAATGCTTAGTGCATAACTTCTTCTTTCGCCCCTACATAAACAAAGTCTAGATCGTCTTTTTTCAGGGACACCTTAACTGTACCGCCATCAACCAAGCTACCGAACAACAGCTCATTGGCAAGAGGCTTCTTAAGCTTATCTTGAATCACACGTCCCATAGGGCGAGCTCCCATCGTCTTATCGTAGCCTTTGTCTGCCAACCAGTGACGAGCATCTTCAGAAACCTCTAGAGATACGCCACGTGCGTCCAGTTGAACCTGAAGCTCAACGATGAACTTGTCGACTACTTGACTAATCACACTTGGGTCTAAGCTATTGAACCAAATAATATTATCAAGACGGTTACGGAACTCAGGAGTAAACACCTTCTTAATTTCACCCATCGCATCAGTTGCGTGATCTTGCTGGATCAGACCGATCGATTTCTTCTCGGTTTCGGCTACACCCGCGTTTGTTGTCATCACTAAGATAACGTTACGGAAATCAGCTTTGCGACCGTTGTTATCAGTTAGTGTACCGTTATCCATCACCTGCAATAACAGGTTAAAGATGTCTGGGTGAGCTTTTTCGATCTCATCAAGTAACACAACAGAGTGTGGGTTCTTTATGACCGCGTCAGTAAGTAATCCCCCTTGGTCATAACCAACGTAACCTGGAGGCGCACCGATCAAGCGGCTCACCGAGTGACGCTCACCGTACTCAGACATATCAAAGCGCAGCAGTTCAATACCCATCAGTTTAGACAGTTGAACCGTAACCTCGGTTTTGCCCACACCAGTAGGACCAGCAAATAGGAATGAACCAACCGGTTTATTGTCAGCACCTAGTCCTGCACGAGTTAGCTTGATCGCTTCGCTCAATACATCGATCGCTGGGTCTTGTCCGAATACCAACATTTTCATGCGTTGATCCAGTTTCTGCAGCGTATCTTTGTCTGAAGACGATACTGATTTCTCAGGAATACGCGCCATCTTCGCCACCATTGACTCAATATCAGCCACGCTTACCGTCTTCTTACGACGGCTTGCAGGAGCCAGACGGCTACGAGCGCCGGCTTCATCAATAACGTCAATCGCCTTATCAGGAAGGTGACGTTCATTAATGTATTTAGCTGACAACTCTACAGCGGCACGCAACGCTTTATTGGTATAGCGCACTTCGTGGTGAGCTTCGTATTTTGGCTTCAGGCCAATCAGAATCTTAGTCGTATCATCTAATGACGGTTCAACAATATCGATTTTCTGGAAACGACGAGATAGCGCACGCTCCTTCTCAAAAATACTGCTGTACTCTTGGTATGTTGTTGAGCCGATACAACGTAATTTACCGCTGCTTAATAGCGGCTTAATTAGGTTTGCTGCATCAACTTGACCGCCAGATGCGGCACCCGCACCAATAATTGTGTGAATTTCATCGATAAACAGGATCGCGTCTTCTTCTTTTTCTAGTTGCTTAAGAATCGCTTTGAAGCGTTTCTCAAAGTCACCACGATATTTAGTACCCGCTAGCAGCGAACCAATATCTAAAGAATAAATCACACTGCTCTGAATAATTTCAGGTACTTGTCCTTCAACAATACGCCATGCAAGGCCTTCAGCAATGGCAGTTTTACCTACACCAGCTTCACCCACTAAAAGAGGGTTATTCTTGCGACGGCGACATAGTACTTGAATTGTACGTTCAAGCTCTTTATCACGCCCGATTAGTGGATCAATGTTACCTTGCTTCGCCACTTCGTTAAGGTTGGTGGCAAAGTTTTCTAGACGGTCTTCAGAATTCGCTTCTTCTGCACTCTCTGTACCACCAAATGAAGCAGATGATGATGAGCTGTCGCCTTCGTTATTGACCTTGGTAATACCATGAGAAATAAAATTAACAATATCTAAGCGACTAATGTCGTTTTTCTTAAGAAGATACGCCGCGTGAGATTCTTGCTCACTGAAAATAGCGACAAGTACATTAGCACCTGTTACTTCACTACGACCTGAAGATTGGACATGAAAAACAGCGCGTTGGAGCACTCGTTGAAAGCTCAGTGTAGGCTGCGTTTCACGAGTCTCATCGCTCTCTGGAATCAGTGGGGTTGTTTGATCGATAAAAATATCGAGCTCGTTGCGAAGAGCATCGAGATCAGCCTGACAAGCTTGTAGCGCTTCCTTGGCCGCATCATTTTCTAATAATGCTAGTAGGAGGTGTTCGACAGTCATAAATTCATGCCGCTTGTCTCGTGCACGAGCAAATGCACCATTTAAACTCGTCTCTAATTCTTTATTTAGCATAAGTACCTCCTAAGTGAACAACAGTGTTGTTCGAGCAATTTATACTTGCTCCATTGTACATAGTAGCGGATGCTCATTTTCCTTTGAATACATCGTTACCTGAGCTACCTTTGTTTCCGCTATTTCAGCACTGAATGTGCCGCATATAGCTTTACCTTCATAATGAACCTTGAGCATCACTTCCGTTGCTTTTTCGATATCTAGTGAGAAAAATCGCTCTAGTATCTCGATTACAAAGTCCATAGGCGTGTAATCATCGTTATTCAATATAACGTTATACATTGCCGGTGGCTTTACTTTAGTTGTCTCTTTCTCCAGTAGATCTGAGCCTGGAGATGCCCATTCAAAGTTTCTGCTCATATCAGTTTTGCTAAGGGTTATTTTCCGGAAATCGTGAATGTTTAGCTCATTCAAATCTATCATATTCACGCTTTATGGTGTACTAAGAAACTGCACCAAGAAACAGGGCCAAAAAATATTCCTCTATACTGAGCCTAATCCACCATTTCCATAGCTGCAAATAAAAGATCTCGATTAACAGGATTAACATATGTGATTGATTAAAAAGACACCACAACTATTGACTCTGACAATAAAGCCGCCACTAAGTTACTATTTAGTTAATAGTTTGCAGTTAATCTCGAATGTGATTTGTTATTAAAATTGATCAATTTTATACCAATTTGCTATTGACTGTGCTCAATCATTAGCTACATTGGAGCTAAAAGGTTTTTTAATACATTTTTGCAACATGATTTGAAATCAGCAACACGCTTTAAAAATTAACAATAAGGAATAGTTACGCAGGGTAGCGTTAATTTCCGTAAGCAATGTACGAGGTTCAAGCTATCAGCTGAAGTTTTTTCGCTGATAAGAATGATATCAATCTCACTTACAAAAATTGATATAACAACGTTAGTAATAAAATGCATGAGGGATGTATAGCATGGCTACAGGTACAGTAAAATGGTTTAACAACGCCAAGGGGTTTGGTTTTATTTGTCCAGAAGGTGAAGACGGCGATATTTTCGCGCACTACTCCACAATACAAATGGAAGGTTATCGAACCTTAAAGGCTGGTCAGCAGGTCGACTATGAAGTAGAAAGTGGACCTAAAGGATCGCATGCTAGCTCTGTTGTTCCTGTAGAAGGTAACGCCAGTAAATAGGTTCACTGCCAACACATGTTTACGTTCATTAGTCCTAGTTAAAGGCGACTAAGTTACACAGAAACCGCTCATTTAGCACTGTCATACAGTCTTAAATGGGCGTTTTTTTTCGAACAATAGACATCAAGTAAAAAACGCTTTAACGGTTTCATTAAAGCGTCTTCAATTTTGGTTTAGCCAGTAAATACATTTCTTACCTGACTAAAAGGTAACTATCAAACCATGTTTATGACTTGATAGTTATGAGTACAATCACTATGCATCAATAAATGCGTTTAGCGTTGCACTTGGGCGCATTAGAGTTGAAACCAATGCGTCGTCAAGTAGGTAGTAACCACCTAAGTCACCAGCTACACCTTGAGCGTTGTTTAGCTCGGCAACAATCGCTTCTTCGTTTTCCGTCAGTTGATGCGCCACACTAGCAAACTCTGCTGCTAAATCAGCATCAACAGTTTGTTCAGCAAGTGCTTTAGCCCAGTATGCAGCTAGGTAGTAGTGGCTACCACGGTTATCAAGCTCTCCCACTTTACGTGAAGGTGACTTATTGTTATCTAGGAATTCGCCCGTCGCTTTATCAAGTGCATCAGCTAGAACTTGCGCTTTAGCATTTCCTGTCACTACGCTTAGGTGCTCTAGTGACGCCGCCAATGCTAAGAATTCACCGAGAGAATCCCAGCGCAGATGGTTTTCTTTCTCTACTTGCTGCACGTGCTTAGGAGCCGAGCCGCCAGCACCTGTTTCAAACAAACCACCACCGTTCATTAGCGGAACAATTGATAGCATCTTAGCTGATGTACCAAGCTCTAGAATTGGGAACAAGTCAGTTAGGTAATCGCGTAAAACGTTACCTGTAACTGAAATCGTATCTAGACCTTCTTTAATACGAGCCAATGAGTATTGAGTTGCTTCAAGTGGAGCAAGGATCTTAATTTCAAGACCATCAGTATCGTATTCAGAAAGGTACGTTTCAACTTTCTTAATAAGCTGAGCGTCGTGCGCGCGAGACTCATCTAGCCAGAATATCGCTGGAACACCCGAAGCTCGAGCACGAGTTACCGCCAGTTTAACCCAGTCTTGAATTGGCGCATCTTTAACCTGACACATACGGAAGATATCGCCTTCCTCGACGTCTTGCTCCAAAAGCACTGAGCCTGAAGCGTCAACAACCTGAACCTGACCAGCAGATTCAAGAATGAAAGTTTTATCATGAGAACCATACTCTTCCGCTTTTTGAGCCATCAAACCAACGTTTGGTACGCTACCCATAGTCGTAGGGTCAAAAGCGCCGTTCTCTTTACAGAAATCAATAACTGCTTGGTAGATACTTGCATAGCTACGATCTGGGATCATTGCTTTCGTATCTTTTTGCTTACCTTCTGGGTCCCACATTTGACCTGAAGAACGCAGCATTGCAGGCATAGATGCATCAACAATGATATCGCTTGGTACGTGTAGGTTAGTAATACCACGGTCCGAATCAACCATCGCTAGTGGAGGCTGAGTCTCGTATACCGCTTGTAAGTCAGCTTCTATTGCTTCTTTCTCCGCTTGAGGAAGCTCAGCAATTTTCGCATATACATCACCGATGCCATTATTAACATCAACACCTAACTCTTCAAATAGTTGGCCGTGCTTAGCGAATACGTCTTTGTAGTAAACCTTAACCGCGTGACCAAAAATCACTGGATCAGAGACTTTCATCATCGTCGCTTTCATGTGAAGAGAAAGCAGTACACCTTGCTCTTTAGCCGATACGATCTCTTTTTCAAAGAACGCAACCAAAGCAGCTTTGTTCATTACTGATGCATCGATGATCTCTTTATCTTGCAGTGCAAAAGCTGGCTTAAGCGTTTTCTTAGAACCGTCTTTACCAACAAACTCAATGCTTACTTGAGTAGCACCTTCAATTGTCACTGACTTTTCACTACCGAAGAAGTCTTTGTCGTCCATGCTTGAAACATGTGACTTAGAGTCTGCAGACCAAGCGCCCATAGAGTGTGGGTTTTTCTTCGCGTAGTTCTTAACAGAAAGTGGAGCACGACGGTCAGAGTTACCTTCACGTAGTACTGGGTTTACTGCACTGCCTTTAATCTTGTCGTAAGTCGCTTTTACTGCTTTTTCTTCATCAGTATTCGCTTCCTCAGGGTAATTAGGAAGTGCGTAACCTTTTGACTGTAGCTCTTTGATCGTTGCTTGAAGTTGAGGTACAGATGCTGAAATATTTGGAAGCTTAATGATGTTCGCTTCTGGTGTCTTAGCCAGCTCACCTAGCTCGGCTAATGCATCACCTATACGCTGCTCTTCATTCAAGTAGTCAGGGAAGTTGGCAATAATGCGCCCTGCAAGTGAAATATCGCGAGTATCAACGTCAATACCAGAAGAAGCCGTAAAAGATTGAATGATTGGCAGCAGAGAGTAAGTTGCTAGTGCCGGAGCTTCGTCTGTGATGGTATAGATGATAGTTGGTTTTTCAGTAGGCATGAAATTTCCCTATAGTTCTTACAAGCTCACCTAAAGTAGTGAGCATGTTATAAATTGACCAATAAGCGACTCTGAGAGTGAAAACTGCTTACTTGGTAGTCGTACTCTATCTTATTCCTCATGCTATCTTGATGGCAGCATGAACCAAATCCGTGAGTGCGTTGTTATAATAAAACACGAAGGTATAATTAAACAAATCAGGCTTAAGAGTCCATCAACTTGTTCGATTTTGTGTCTTTTAGGCGCGCAAATGATAGCTCAATTCCGTTTCAGTGAAAACTTTTCAGCACACTTCATTTACATTTTTGCAAGGTAGTTAACATGTCTACTCGCTCACGCAGCGCATCTCGCTCAGACAAACCAACTCGTTCTGGCGCAACATTAAAACAAAGCGGTAATAGGCAGAGCCGAAGCAGTGATAAACATAGCACTGGTAATTCACATAAAAAACCTCACTCAAGTAAACACCGTTACAAGAGTAAACCTATGAGTACCAAACCCAAGGTAACATTGGAAGAGCGAAAAGTGATTCTGTTCAATAAGCCTTTTGATACTCTCAGCCAGTTCACTGATGGTGAAGGCAGAAAAACATTGGCTGATTTTATACCAATTAAAGATGTTTATGCCGCAGGACGACTTGACCGCGACAGCGAAGGGTTAATGGTCTTAACCAATGATGGCATCTTTCAAGCTAAACTAACTCAGCCCAACTCAAAGTCACCAAAGACTTATTGGGTGCAGGTTGAAGGAAGCCCCTCTGAGGAAGATTTAGATAAATTGAGAAAAGGTGTCGAACTAAAAGACGGTATGACACTGCCTGCAAACGTAGAAGTGATGCAAGAGCCAGAGGTTTGGGAAAGAACCCCTCCAGTTAGGTTTAGAGCTGCAATACCGACTACATGGATAGCAATGACTATCATTGAAGGACGTAACCGTCAGGTAAGGCGTATGACAGCCAATATCGGCTTCCCTACCCTACGCCTCATTCGCTATTCGATGGGTAATATGAACGTCGGTGAGCTTCAGCCTGGTGAGTGGAGAGAGGTAAAGCTTTAACCGCTTGAACGAATAAAGCCAGCAGCTAGTGCTCCTGGCTTCGCTTCCTAAAAACAGTCATCAACGTTGATTGAGTTCGTTTACTGCTGATCAACCAACCATTTACGGAGTGATTTACGCTCAGTTGGCGACAATTTCAAATACGACATTTTTGCTTTTTGCATTTCTAGGCTATCTTGGCCTACAGACTTAGCTGCTTGTTGCTTACCGTTTACTAAACTTGCACCGGCAACAGGTGCAATGACATTACCCGCAAAGCTGATGCCATTGGCTGCGTTATAAATCGCAAGTTGTTCGTCAAGGTTTGAATATGGGAGCATGCCCTTTTTCCCCACCATTTTGATTTGGTCGTAATCTATATCGCTGCCATTGAGGCTCACATTCCAGTCAATCGTATCGCCTTCAAACACTTTTCTTGCTTGAAGTACGTCCTTCAGTTTCGGACCGTCGATTTCCAGTTCGCCACCATTAACATCCAAGGTAAGAATATAAGGCGCTGAAGTGAAGTTGCCACGCTGCTCACCTCGCCCCAACATCGTATCAATGCGTAACACGATTTGATTCGATCCCGTGGTAAGCATAAACGGTTCATCCATCTGCTTTTGACTATTGATAAATAACACTTCAACCCCTTGAGCCGCATCTAGCTCGGTCGACGAATTGGTGTTTGCATATGCATTCGGGACACTCAACGCGGAAAGCGCCATTAAAATCGAAGTCCAAATAGTACGTTTCATGATTTAACCCTTTTTTATCATTAAGTCTTATACCCAAATAACCTCGAGGTCTCGCTAACACCATGCATAAAAATATAGCTTACTAGCCAGAGATTTAAGCTCAGTTGGGTATAACACTGACAGCTTTCTTATATAATCAAAAAGGCCGCATAAATGCGACCTTTGTTTACATTCAACTTGATATCAAGTGATTAGAATGTGTAGTACATACCAGCAACAACACCGTCACCTTCAACTTTGTTGTTGTTATCAGCTACATCTTCTGCATCAGTATATTCAACAAATGCTAAGATGTTGCTAGAAACTGAGTAATCAGCACCGATAGTGTAGTAGTTGATTTCTTCATCGTTATCACCGTCAGTGAAGCCGAATGACGTGTATAGACGTGCTTTTTCGATTTGGTAATCTAAAGCAGCAGAAATTGTGTCTAGATCTGAAGCACCATCGATGTCTTCAAAGATGTAGTTCACAGCCGCGCCGAAGTTACCTAGAGTAAGACCAGCTTTTGCACCCATGATGCTGTGGTCAGTACCTTTTCCGCGGTTACCTTGATCTTGGTAAGTTGCGCCAAGAGTGAACATCTCGTCGAAAGTGTATTCAGCAGATACACCGTATGCAGCATCTTCATTTTCATCTGAAGATAGGTAAGTATCAGCGATTAACTTAAGACCACCAGTTGTGTACTTAGCTGAAATTGCATGACCAGCAGACTCAAGAGAGCTAACAAAGTCATCCATGTAACCTAAACCTTCATTAGTGTTGTCTAGTGTTACTGCGTCTAGAGAGTCACCGAAGTCACCTACTTCACCAGCAGCAATACCGAAGTTTTCACCAATATTGAAACCGAAGTAAAGGTCATCAGTTTGCATTGAATTATCGTCGCTTACCTTACCTTTCCAACCATCAAAACCGTTACCGTTTTGGATTTCGAAAGAGCCGAATGCAGATACGCTATCGTTCAACTTATGCGTTGCATCGATTTGGATTTTTGCCCATAGATCCACGTCAATGTCAGACTTGGTTTTTGTCGCTGTACCACTAGCTGTTGTTGTTGATTCAGCAGTACTTAGGTAAGTATCGATTTCACCTTTAACGTTGAACGCTGTAGTGCCGTCGTCATAAATGTTGCCTGCTGCTAGCGTAGAAGTTGAGATACCCGCTAGTGCTAATGCGATTAGAGTCTTTTTCATAATAAATCCACTGCCTTTTCTAAGAATGGGAGATCCTTGCCCGGTTCCCTATTATTTTTGTGACTAGTAATTACCACTCTTTGTTGGCTAACCACTGTCACTAAATTTCGAGGTCTAGATTGCAAAAGATTATCCTGCGTGTCAAATAAACTAAAAAAACACTCAAAAAAAACATAAACAACTAAAAATCAAACACTTACATTTTT
Organism: Vibrio sp. RW; assembly: GCF_027587105.1. Taxonomy (NCBI): domain Bacteria; kingdom Pseudomonadati; phylum Pseudomonadota; class Gammaproteobacteria; order Vibrionales; family Vibrionaceae; genus Vibrio; species Vibrio sp. RW. The sequence continues at coordinate 40,214 of NZ_JAPPTM010000005.1, read as the reverse complement.
TTTCATTGTTTTACGAGTAACTTATCCTTAGTTTAACTGGGAAATATAATAACTATAAAAATAAAAAATACAGCATTAAAAACCATAAAGGTATAAAAAAAACCACTAAATAAGAATATTACACCTAATAGCCAGTCTTTTTTAATATTTATATTTCACAAGATAAATAAAATAGTTAAGTTCCTGATGGTTCAGTTTTTTTTTGTGAACGAGATCTACCTTTGATTCAAAAGCGAGCTATTTTGCCATAAATGTACCGGCTAGTGATATGTGCTACTATCCTCGCTCCGTTACGTAGGTCACAGTATGCTAACTACTAAAATTCAAAACTCTATCCGCACCAGTTATCAAAACCTCCAAGATCAGTTGGACAACTTTGTACCTCGACGTGCTCAAAATTACCTTGTTGCAGAAATAGCAAAGACACTTTGTGGGCAATACCACAAAAGTAATCGCATGATTGTTGCTGAAGCAGGAACGGGGATTGGTAAATCACTGGCTTATTTAATGGCGACGATTCCTGTTGCGGTGCTCAACAATCGAAAAATCGTCATTTCAACGGCGACAGTTGCACTTCAAGAACAACTCGTCAATAAAGACCTCCCTCTATATAGAAGACTTACTGATAGAGAGTTCTCTTTTATACTCGCCAAAGGTAGACAGCGTTATTGCTGTACCGAGAAGTTAGCCGCGGCTTGTGGAGTTGATGGTGGACAAATGGCTATGTTCGACGCCAAACCAAAGAAAAAAGACATCGAACAATTACAAACCATGTACCGTAGCTTGACTCAAGGTAAATGGGATGGCGACCGTGATTCATGGCCGAAACCGATCGACAACATGATTTGGCAAATGATTGTCAGTGATAAACACAGCTGTAATAACAGTATGCCTACTCATAGAGACTGTCCTTTCCAAAAAGCACGCTCGGAACTAGATAAAGCGGACGTGATTATTGCCAATCACAGCCTGGTGATGGCAGACGCAGACCTAGGCGGTGGAGTTATTCTTCCAGAACCTGAGAATAGTATCTATATCTTCGACGAGGCTCATCATTTACCTCACGTAGCAAGAGATCACTCGTCTGCAGCGGCGAGCTTAAAAGGCGCCGCATCTTGGTTAGAGCGCTTAAATCAATCCATCACCAAGCTTTCAGGCCTCGCGGATGAAAAGCGCGTTAATCGATTCAGAAATGAACTGCAAGATTCAGTACAACAGCTGATTCCCACTTTGAATCAGCTAAACAAACAATTTGACACCGCCCATTTTGAAGACGGGTTGTTTCGTTTTGAGCACGGCGACCTACCCGAATGGCTAGAAAGTGAATCTAAAGATCTCAAGCAGCTCACTCAAAAGGCGAGTCAAGCCGTCGCAAAAGTTGCAGACCTCATTGCTGAACGCGTTAAAGACGGAGAACTTTCAGCGAAATTAGCCGAGCCCGCGCTCGCTGAAATAGGTTTCTATATACAAAGGACAGAGAATCTAGCGCAAGTATGGCGCCTAATGGCGGAACCTAAGCGAGAAAAGGGGGCGCCGTTAGCGCGTTGGCTTGAGTTAAACAAAGAGAGTGAAGGCGATATCGTCGTGAATGTTTCACCATTAGAGGTGGGCTGGCAACTTGACCAACAGATTTGGAGCCGTTGTGTTGGAGCTGTCTTAGTTTCTGCGACAATGAGAGCGCTCAATTCCTTCAGCTTCTTCAGTCATCAAGCGGGGATCAGTCAAAAAGCGGAAGATGGTGTGCAGTTTCTGGCTTTGGCATCACCGTTTGATTATCAGAATCAAGCAGAGCTGATCGTTCCAGCCATGAAATACGAACCGCAAGCGCCTCAGTTTACCGACTATCTTATTGAAATTTTGCCTAAGATAATAGAAGAAAACAAAGCCAATCTCGTTCTATTCTCTTCTTACTGGCAAATGAATAAAGTTGCAGAAGCTTTGGCAACAGATTTTGTTAAAAAGTCATGGGCTTTACAGGTTCAAGGTGACACTTCACGCACTGAAATCCTAAAAAAACATAAAAAACTCATAGACCAAGGTAAAACAAGCGTTCTTTTTGGGACTGGCAGCTTTGCAGAAGGCCTTGACCTACCAGGAGAACTTCTTGAAAACCTAGTTATTACCAAGATTCCTTTTGGCGTTCCAACCTCCCCAGTAGAACAAGCACATTCAGAATATATTGAATCACGTGGCGGTAATCCCTTTATGCAGATTACTGTTCCAGATGCGAGTAAAAAGCTTATTCAATCTGTCGGTCGGCTACTGCGAAAAGAACGAGATTCTGGTAAAGTCACCATCCTTGATAGACGTATAGTGACGAAGCGATACGGGAAGTCCCTACTCGACTCGCTACCGCCTTTTAAAAGAACAATAAATTACTAATTTTCCTACCCTTAAGGTAGTTATGGCCAGTTATCGCTAGGCCCTGCATTCACAACCCAACATGACTAATCCATCGATTATTCGTGTGGCTGTACGACCAGCCGACAACGAGAACACTAGCTATTTATGGAAATGATTGAACCAACCATGTTGGTTATTCTTGCTCTGGTTGCATTTGCAGCTGGCTTTATTGATGCTGTAGCAGGCGGTGGTGGGATGTTAACCGTCCCCGCTTTGTTATCACTTGGCCTACCACCACACATTGCGCTGGGTACCAATAAGCTCGCTGCGACGTTTGCCTCATCGACAGCGGCTTTTACGTATTACCGTAAGAAATTATTTAAACCCGAGTGCTGGGTCAACGCATTCATAGCAACGCTAATAGGTGCGACTATTGGCACATTAACCGTTGATGCAATCAGTACTGAATGGTTAGAGAAAGTCTTACCGCTCATTATTTTAGCGGCGGCGGTCTATACCATTTTCCATAAGACTCCAGACGTGAGCCACGATGTGTCTCCTAAACCGTGTCCGGTACTTAAAAGAAAACAAAAGTACCAAGGGTTCATTCTTGGGTTTTACGATGGTGTTGCAGGCCCAGGAACCGGCGCATTTTGGACCGTAAGTTCTATGGCACTTTACCGCCTGAATATCTTACTTGCTTCTGGCTTAGCTAAAGCAATGAACTTTACTAGTAACTTCACTTCTTTGGTAACTTTCGCCATTTTGGGTCATATTGATTGGGTTCTTGGTTTAACCATGGGTGTTTGCTTAATGGCAGGGGCATTTGTTGGTGCACACTCTGCGATTCGTTTTGGTGCGACGTTTATACGACCTGTCTTTGTGACTGTGGTCAGTGTTCTTGCCATTAAACTGGCTTACGAAGCGTGGTTTGTAAACTTATAGCCACCAGCAAACAGGAAGCAACATGAATCAGTTTTCAAAACTAAAAAGTGTTATTGACACCTTGATTGGCCATTGCTCTCAGGTCGATAAATCTCGTGGTGCTTACCATCAAGCACTGTTTGATCGAGCCTTGTTTAAGTGTGGTTCCTCTATTCTGCTTCCCTATGCACTCGAAACTCAGGCGACTTATAACACAATCATTCGTGAACAGAGCACCAATCAACTCACTTCATCACGAGCGAATTATCTAACTGAAAAGCTGACCAACCAGATTGCTGCGATTCAACGAGAGTTAGCGAATCACGATTTGCGTCTAGATAGAAAAAGTAAATCAGGGAAAAGTTTAAACGATTTATACAATGAACTTGCACAGCATCAAGATTGGCAAAAGCGGCTCGTCGATTTAGTTCAAGCACGAAAGTTAGCGTTTGATTCTGCGCCTCGCCACAGTAAGAAAAAAGCGGAAGAGGCTTGGCAGTTAGCAAAAGAACGATTAGAGCGCTGTGAAGACTCAATGAAAAATATTGAGAGACTGATTAACTTAGAGAACCCTAAGCGAAATGAACACTGATAACACACCATCACCACTGGATAACGCACCAGAAGAAGTTAAGTTGGCTGTCGACTTGATCTATCTGCTCGAAAGCAACGAAATCGATCCAAAAGTAGCGTTAGAAGCAATCAAAATTGTCCAGCAAGATTTACAAGCCAAACTAGCATCTAGCATCTAGCATCTAGCATCTAGCATCTAGCATTAAAATATACAGGATTCACATGTACCAACTTAGCTTTTCTATGCCCGAATTTCTTGAAAATTACTGGCATAAAAAACCAACTATCTTAAAAGGTGGCTTCCAAAACTTCGTCGACCCCATTTCGCCGGAAGAACTTGCTGGTTTATCGATGGAAGAAGAAGTGGATTCTCGCTTTGTTTCTAACCTCGACAACCAATGGACAGCAGAACATGGCCCGTTTTCTGAAGAAAAGTTTGGTGAACTCACTGAAAGCCATTGGCAATTGATTGTTCAAGCGGCGAACCACTGGCATCAAGGTGCACATCAGCTGACTGAAGCATTCCAACAATTACCAAACTGGTTGTTCGACGATCTCATGATCTGCTATTCAGCACCTGAAGGCGGTGTAGGCCCTCACATTGATCAATACGATGTATTCATCATCCAAGGTCAAGGTAAGCGTCAATGGAAGGTTGGTGCGAAGGATATAGGTCAGTACACAGAATCCGTTCAAGCCTCTGCACTTCGTCAAATAGAAGGCTTTGAGCCAATCATTGATGAAATCTTAGAACCTGGCGATATCCTTTATATCCCACCAGGTTTCCCGCATGAAGGGAACACGTTAGAGCCGTCAATGAGCTACTCTATTGGCTATCGCTCCCCTAAAGAACAAGAGCTGATCAGCAACTTTGCCGACTTTGTACTTGCTCATGATATGGGTGACGTTCACCTGCATGATCCAGAGTTCAAAACGCAAGAAGGCTACGGCAAGATTCGTTCATCAGACTTAGATAACCTGACTGATATGTTGAAGTCAGCCTTGGAAGAACCAGAAACGCTCAGTGATTTCATGGGTTGTTTACTGAGCCAATCACGACACCAACTTGATATCGTTGCACCTGAGCCTTTGTGGACTAAAGAAGAGATCGCTCAACACTTAGAGTCTGAGGGCGAGATCCATCGTGTATCTGGCTTAAAAGCGCTCTACCATGAAAATGAAAGCAACACGGCTTACATCAATGGTGAAGTGGTTAAGGTTGACGAAGCTGACTCATCACTACTCAACATACTTTGCGATGAAGGCGTTATCAATTCAGCTGCCACTCTATCTCCTTCGGGCGTAACGGTTGTGACAGAGTTAGTGAACAAAGGGTACTGGTTCATTGAAGACTAACTTCGCTAGCAGAGGTTTCGGCGAAAATTACTGAGTTTTAGAAGCTAGAACGTTAGACCAAACCTCAGAAGTAACAAAAAAGGACAAATGAAATCTCCATTTGTCCTTTTTTAATTCACTTTTTAATCAGTTCTAAACCACTAGACCTTAAACTGATTAACTAATTTCTGTTGCTGTTGAGACAGCTGATCAATTTCACTTCCGACTTGTTCAGACGCCGCAGCTTGCTCTAAAATCTTAGCACTCAAATCACGTATGTTAACCACGCTTTGATTCACTTCACCAGAAACGGATTGCTGCTCTTCTGCCGCTCTGACGATCTGATTGTTCATGTCACTGATCGCTTCTATCGAGGTAAAGATCGAACCAAGATCTTCAACCGCTTTTTGAACATGTAACGCGGTATCATTGGCGAGAATATTACCTTCTTGTATCGCCTCAACAACATCTTGAGTACCTGCGTGAACCTTATCGATAACCGCTCTGATTTCACCAACCGATGAATGCGTGCGACTTGCTAGGTTTCTCACCTCATCCGCAACAACCGCAAAACCTCGACCTTGCTCACCGGCCCTCGCCGCTTCAATCGCCGCATTCAGTGCTAATAAGTTAGTTTGCTCAGAAATCCCTTCAATGACACTTAAGATCTCGGTGATGTTTCCATTATTCTTTGCTAGCTCTTCAACAATAGGCACCGCGCTCGACATACGTTCCACCAGCTTTCTCATTTCACCGGCAGAAAGCTCGATAACTTCTTGGCCTTGTTGAGCAGAACGGTTAGCTTCGCTAGCCGCATCAACGGCCACTTCTGCGTTTTGTACCACCAAGCCTGATGTTTGAGTCATCTCTTCTGCCGCTGTTGCAACTAAATCCACTTCTTTGAATTGAGATTCGCTGCTTTCACGTGTGCTTGATGCGGATGCTTTCGCTTGGCCTGTTGTGCTCGCCACTTGCTCTGTAGTTAAAACCACTTCTTTGATTGTGTGCTGAAGCTTATCTAGGAACAGATTAAAGCCTTTCGATAGCTGACCTATTTCATCTTGAGATTTCACTTCTAAACGCTGCGTTAAATCACCTTCACCAGAAGCAATATCATTCAACCTCTCAACCACCTGTCGAATTGGCTTAACAATGGACAGTGAAGCAAATGCAATAATGGCCAAGCCAAATAGAGTAAAGACAGTGCCTGCAATGACTTCTGTTTTGATACCTTCACTTAACTTAGTACTAATGATGGAATCCAACTGGTTTGCATCAGCGACGACACTCTCTCTTGGGATCTCGAATAGAACTCCCCAAGTTTGGTTAGCCGCTATAACAGGAGCAAATGCGAGTAACCACTCGTCGTTTTTGCTCCATTGCGTTGTCACTTCGCCACCAAAGATAAAGTCGGTCATCAAATCACTGTTCGTGTGGTCACTCTGGAAAGTCGAACCAACAGCAATACTAGAATCATCAGAAGCAATAACCGAACCGTCCAAACTAACGACATAAATAGCACCAGCACCATCAAACAAACTTTGATCAGATTGAGTGACTACATCCACTAAGCCATCAAGCCTTAGGTCTATCCCTAAGAAACCAATGGCTACATCATCGACTAAAATAGGCACAGAAATTGAGGAAGTCAGTAAGGTTTTACCACCGCTGTTTACAACTTTTGGTGTACTAATACACGTTTGCCCTGATGACAAAGGACAATAAAAACGCTCACTGTTGCTATCATCGCTCAATGTTGATTCTGAGATCACGTTCGGCAAAACATTCTCACCGTTATCAGCCACCTTCCAATAAGGTGCGAAACGGCCTTTTTCGTTAGAGCCGACATAATCAGCATTCACATAGTTCGCGTCTTCACTATCAAGCAAATCTGGCTTAAAGACTAAGTATGCCCCTTGAATCGAATCAAAATTTAAAACTGAACGACGCACCATTTCATCCAATGCAGTACGAAGTTCTTCACTTGGGGTAAAGTTTTCATCCGCATTATTCTTTAGAAACAGAGCATTCGCCGCTAGCATCTCGGCGCGGTAAATAGCTTCGTCGATATAACGTTGCGTTTCTTGAGCATTGAGCTGAGAAACAGACGCCAACAACTGCTGAGTTTTATTGATAACCGATTCTGAACTTTGAGATTTGATGACTTGTTGATTGCTCGTCGCATTGTAGATCGAGAAACCAATAAGAGACAGTGAAGTAATGAGTAGGCAACAACCTGCTAAGAGGGTTATTTTCCACTGTACCGATAGAGAGCGCATTGAATATCCTTATTTAAGCCAAAAGACTTCCTTAACCCTAACTCTCACATTGATAACTACCTGCATACAATGCTAATGAGGTTAGACGAATAGCTTAGCGGATAATTACAGCACAATTTGCAGACATATAAAACGAAAGTTTACATAAATGTTAATAAGTCGTGTTTTTGTCTTTTGTTACTGTGATTTCAAGAGCTTTCAGCTTTCACGCCAAGTTAAATGATTGAAGCGAGAATGCCCAACTAACAGTGTTCGCAACTAAGATAGACGCAACTAGAGAGACGTTTAACCTGTCATCATTAATGGGAATGCTGTTTTATCAAGGCAACCTTTTTTATTTTCTACATCGTCACTCTGATAAAAACGGTTATATTTCACTCGGCTACTGAAACCTTTCTCCTTAAACTTCTTTTCGTCTGCACTTCAGGTTATGAATACCTCAAGTTGGTCATCATAATTGTGATATTTCAAGGAAACCTATTCACCCTTTTTATCTTTAAACCGCACTAATTTCGGATTAGTTTTTGTAATCCAAGTTATAGATTTTTATCTTGTTCAACTTCACATTTTTTGATTGCTAAGTCGCCACTCAAGTTCTAATATCTCGCGCCTAGATTCCCTGAATACTTTATTCTTTTGGCTCTCCTTAATGGAGCGCTAAGGCTTTTTACGTCCTATTTTTTTGGAGAGATACGCAAATGTCCGCCTCGTTTCCATTAGCGAAACTCACCTTTTTAATCGCAATTCTGACTGCCGTAGGTCAAATGACTCAAACGATGTATGTGCCTTCTATCGGTCATATGGCGGGTGAGTTCTTAGTATCAGCGTCTTCACTTCAAGCGGTGATGGCGTGTTACCTGATCCCTTATGGCCTGTCGCAATTTGTCTACGGTCCGCTTTCTGATCGCCTAGGTCGTAAACCAATCATCGTCGCTGGGTTGGTCATCTATATCATTGGTACTTTGATGGCATTATTCGCTCATGAATATGACTGGTTCTTAGCGGGTAGCTTTATCCAAGGGTTGGGAATCGGTTGTGGTGGGGCGATGTCTCGTACATTGACTCGTGACTGTTTTGAAGGCGCAGAGCTGCACCGTGCAAACAGTTTAATCAGCATGTGTGTGATTTTCTCACCATTGATGGCGCCTGTATTGGGTGGTTATCTAACAGAAGTTTTCGGTTGGCGTTCTAGCTATCTATTCCTTGCGCTGTTTGGCATAGCCGTTGTGATCACCATGATGACGAGCATGATGGAAACCCTACCAAAAGAGCGACGCAAACATGAATCGGTGGTCAATAGCTACAAATTCGTTCTGTCCGACAAACGCTTCCAAGGTTTCTTACTGATATTGGTCGCAACATTTGCTGGAGTAGCCGTATTTGAAGCTGCGGCAGGCGTACTGCTTGGCGGCGTACTAGGCTTACCAGCGACCACAGTAAGCTTGTTGTTTGTCTTACCCATTCCGGGTTACTTAGTCGGTGCTGGCTTATCGAGTTACATCGCACAACGTCGCTCTGAGCGCCGCTCACTGAATGTTGGTCTAGTGGCGATCTTAGTAGGCTCAACCGTGGTATTGATTCCGGGCCTGTTTGGTCAAACGACAGCATTAACTCTGATTGGCGGTGCAACTATTTACTTCTTGGGCGCTGGCATCCTATTCCCAGCCGCAACAACAGGGGCGCTTTCGCCATTCCCATACCATGCAGGCACGGGAGGTGCTATTTTAGGTGGCATGCAGAACTTAGGAGCTGGTATCGCAACACTATTGGCATCGTTCTTCCCCGCTCAAGACCAACTGCCACTCGGTTGTTTGATGATTGTAATGTCATTTATCGTGATGCTTGGTTTACGTTGGGTCAATCGTAAGCCTGGCCACTCAAACGAAATGCCACTGGCAATCTAAAACAGCGCTCTCATCATCCAAAAGGGACATACCAGCAAGTGTGTCCCTTTTTTGTTACACGTTTTCCCCTTTTTCCTCATCCATCAGCAATTTCATTTAACATTACTTTGATTTTTTGAAAACAATAACAGAAACTTACGATGAAAGTGCATATCCAGAATCCGATTATAAATAACATCACTGGAAGAACATCAACGTACCCAGGCTCTAATTAATAAGGATGCTGGCATAAAAGCGAGTAAGGTACAGACTAAGGATATACAGATGCGTTTCGCTTTAATCACATTAGCTGTATCGGGCGCGCTTGTCGCCGGATGCAGCAATCAAGGAATACCAACCATGAACCACTACTCTCAATCGCAACTCATCGCTCAGCAAACACAAGCTCCTGTTGCTAAGAAAGTCCCTCATGCAATGACGATTCATGGTGATACCCGAATCGATGATTACTACTGGATGCGTGACGACAAGCGCCAAGATCCAGAGATCTTGCACCACCTCGAGCAAGAGAATCAGTACGCCAACACTGTGCTCAAACACACTGAAGCATTGCAAGAACAGCTATTTGAAGAGATCAAAGGTCGAATCGCCAAAGACGACAATTCGGTACCAGTTCGCAAAGGCAGCTACTACTACTCGAATGAAGTTACAGGTGACAACGAATACCCAGTTCACTTGCGTGAAAAAGACTTTTTAGGCACAGACAAGCAAGTCATCTTAGACGTTAACGAACTAGCAAAAGAACACGAATTTTTCAGTATTGGTGGCCTAACAATCAGCCCAGACGAAAACTTGTTGGCCTATGGCGAAGATACCCTGAGTCGCCGCATTTACACCATCAAGATTAAAGACCTCACCACTGGTGAATACCTAAAAGACGAAATAGAAGGTGCTTCGAGTGCTATCGCGTGGCAAAACGATAACCAAGCCTTTTACTACATTAAGAAAGATCCACAAACGCTGCTAGGTTATCAAGTTTACCGCCACGTATTAGGCACACCTCAAACAAGCGATGAGCTAATCTACGAAGAAGCCGACAGCGCTTACTACACCTCTTTAAATAAAAGCAAAGATGGTGAACAGGTCTACATTTGGCACTCGAGTACAGAAACCAGTGGGGTTTCAGTCATCGATGCCAACAACCCGAAGGCTAAAGCTGAAGCTTTTTACCCAAAAGAGACTGGAATTGAGTACAGCATCGCTAAACTGGGTGATTGGTATTACATCTACACCAACTACCAAGCAGTCAACTTCCGTTTAATGAAAGTCACAGCCGAAGACATGCATGACCGCTCAAAATGGGTCGATGTCATCGCAGCAGACGACAACACTCAACTTGTTGATTTCGAGTTGTTTGATGACCATCTTGTTTACGAGCAACGTGCGGATGGCTTGTCGACAGTCAAGGTTCGCCAACTCTCAACAGGTAAAGAGTTCCCACTTGAATTTAACGACACCGCTTTCGCCGCTTACCTAACGAGTAACTATGAGTTAGATAACTCAAAAGTTCGTATCTATTACAGCAGCTTGACTACGCCAGGAACTTACTATGATTTCGACCTCAGCACGGGTGAGTCTGAAATCAAAAAGCAAACACCAGTATTAGGTGACTTTGAAGCGGATAACTACCAATCAGAGCGAATCATGGTTACGGCTCGCGATGGTAAGCAAGTCCCTGTCTCTTTGGTGTATCGTAAAGATTTGTTCAAAAAAGACGGCACTAACCCAATCTACCAATACGGTTATGGGTCTTACGGCTCCACCATTGAACCGACCTTCAGCTCGATTCGTCTCAGCCTGCTCGATAGAGGCTTCGTTTATGCGATAGCTCACATACGCGGTTCAGAAATGCTGGGGCGCCCTTGGTATGAAGACGGCAAAAAGCTGACCAAGCAAAACACGTTCAATGACTTTATCGATGTAACTAAAGGCCTAGTTGAAGAAGGTTATGGCGCTAAAGATAAAGTATTTGCGGTGGGCGGTTCTGCTGGCGGTCTACTAATGGGGGCAATCATCAATCAAGCGCCAGAACTGTACCGGGGTATTGGTGCACATGTTCCGTTTGTAGACATTGTGACAACCATGCTTGATGAATCGATCCCTCTAACCACCAATGAGTATGACGAATGGGGCAACCCAAACGATAAAACCTACTATGACTACATGCTGAGTTACTCACCGTACGACAATATTAAGGTACAAAACTACCCGAACATGTTGGTGACAACAGGCCTACATGATTCACAAGTGCAATACTTTGAACCAATGAAGTGGGTCGCGAAGCTGCGTGAAATGAAAACAGACAACAATGTACTGGTGTTCAAAACCGATATGGAAGCCGGTCACGGTGGCGCTTCTGGTCGATTTAAGCGATTAAAAGAAGATGCTCTTGAATACGCCTTCTTTTTAGACTTACTAAAAACTCAGTAGACTCAGCGTAACTGTAGGTATTCACACAATTTAACGTCGCCATTTAGTCTCGACAAAATGGCGACAGAAATTATTAAGCGTGGTTAAATACGACATACCATGAAATCCACCAAATCAAAAAACCTTTAAAAACTCGCAGTGACAAAGGTTTACGAGAGGTATAAAAACAAATGAAAGTAATTAGCTTCAACATCAACGGCCTGAGAGCCCGTCTTCACCAACTGCAAGCTGTTATCGACAAGCATCAACCTGACGTGATCGGTCTGCAAGAGATAAAAGTACACGATGAAGCTTTCCCAATTGCTGATGTTGAAGCAATGGGCTACAAGGTTTACTTCCACGGTCAAAAAGCACACTACGGTGTGGCTATGTTGTGTAAGCAAGAGCCTATCTCTGTGCAGAAGGGGTTTCCAACAGACAATGAAGACCATCAAAAGCGCATGATCATGGCGACGTTTGAAGATGAAAATGGTGAAAAGGTTACTGTGCTAAATGGCTACTTCCCTCAAGGTGATAACATCAAGCACGAAACCAAATACCCGTACAAGCGTCAATTCTACAAAGACTTGATGACTTACCTAAACGATTACCACAACAAAGATGAACAAGTGATTGTGATGGGCGACATTAATATCAGCCCTATCGACGCTGATATCGGTATTGGTGAACCTAATGCGAAACGTTGGTTGAAAACCGGTAAATGTTCTTTCCAACCAGAAGAGCGCGAATGGTTGAAAACATTGATGGACTGGGGCTTTGTGGACAGCTTCCGCATGCTACATCCTGAAGTGAATGATCAATACTCGTGGTTCGATTACCGCTCGAAAGGTTTCGTAGACAACCGTGGCCTACGTATTGATGTAGTCTTAGCAACACAGAAACTTGCTGATAAATGTACTGAAGCAGGCATCGACTACGAGCTACGTGGCATCGAAAAACCGTCAGATCACGCGCCAATTTGGTCGACGTTTAACTAGCTCTATGCAAACAAGTTTATCCATAAAAAAACGGCGCTATGAAAGGCGCCGTTTGTTTAACTGAAATTATTGCGGTGTGCTTATTAGCTAAGCGGTCTTAGATAAGCTAAGAAACGTTTCTCTGCGAATTTGAAAATCGCGATTATGATGAACGTTAGTGCCATGTAGAACAGACCTGCCGTTAGGAAAGACTCGAACGGAGCGTAGTAACGTGAGTTAACCAAACGCGCAGCACCCGTAAGATCCATAATCGTTACGATACCGGCTACCGCTGAACCGTGAAGCATGAAGATAACTTCGTTACTGTAAGCCGGTAGTGCGCGGCGTAGAGCGCTTGGCAGAATAATACGTCTATAAGTCTTCGCTGTACTCATACCGTATGCTTTTGCCGCTTCAACTTCACCTTTTGGTAAGCCATTAATAGCACCGCGAATGATCTCTGCTGTATATGCTGATGTGTTAAGAATGAATGCCACCAGAGCACAGAACCAAGCGTTTTCCCATAATGTGTCTTTTACTGGGAAGAACTGGTCCATACCGTAGTAAATAAGATACAACTGCACCAATAACGGCGTACCACGAAAGAAATAGATGAATGACCAAGCAGGAGCATTAATCAGCATATTTGGGCTGTTGCGAGAGATAGCTAATGGTATGGCGACAAATAAGCCAATGATCAAAGCTAAGCAAACCATCCAAGCCGTTGTCCATAAACCACTAAGGTAAATCGGCAGGCTTTCAATTATCAATGAAAAGTCCATAACTACCTCGCGTGGATACTGAATTTACGTTCAACCAGCTTAAGCAAGCCCGTCGAAACACTGGTGAAGAATAGGAAGATAAGCGCCACTGTCATATAGAAGGTAAATGGCATTTTGGTTGAACCCGCGGCTAATGCGCTAACACGCACCATATCTTCTAAGCCGATAATGGAAACTAACGCGGTGGTTTTAAGTAATACCAACCAGTTGTTGCCAAAACCCGGTAAGGCGTGACGAATCATTTGTGGCAATAGAATACGACGAAATGCCAGTACAGGGCTCATGCCGTAAGCTTTCGCCGCTTCCATTTCACCGCTATCCACCGCCATGATCGCGCCGCGGAATGTTTCTGCCATGTAAGCGCCAAAGATAAAGCCTATCGTTAAAACACCAGCAATAAATGGGCTGACATCAATATAATCGGGTAAGTAAGCGGTCCATTCATGGTTAGGATCACTTGATGTGAACCACTCATTGAGCCACTCATTGATGGAGTACAAACTGTTATTTAAAAGGATTTGTCCACCAAAGAAAATCAGCATCATCAATACGAGATCTGGAATGCCTCGAATGACGGTTGTGTAGAGGGTTGCGATGGCGCGAGCCCAACGATAGGGTGCAAGCTTTGCCAAAGCGCCTAGCATGCCAAGCGCCATAGCTAAAATCAGCGACAATAAAGCAACTTCGATTGTAAGCACCGCTCCTTTTAGGATCGACGCTTCATATCCTTGTAAATCAAACATAATGAATTCCAACAGAACTGCGAAAAGTTGGTAAGACAGGGAGAGGAGAACCTCTCCCTTAAGAAATGACGCTAGAGATTACTGACCGTATACGTCGTAGTTGAAGTATTTAGCCGCGATATCTTGATAGATGCCTTTTTCACGTAGTGAAAGGATTGCCGCATCTAATTGCTTAGTCAGATCTTTGTCTTGCTTACGTAGAGCAATACCAAAACCTTCGCCGAACCACTTAGGATCAGTTAGTGATGGACCAACGAATTCGTAGTCTTCACCACCCGCTTTGTTCAGCACGCCTTCTTCTAGAGCAGATGCATCACCGAGTACAGCAGCAACACGACCGTTTGCTAGATCAAGGTAAGCTTCGTCGAATGAACCGTAGCGAACGATCTCTACTGTGTCGCCATAGTTGTCTGTTAGGTATTTATCGTGAGTTGTTGCACGTTGAACGGCAATCTTTTGACCACTTAGATCATCAAAGTTAAGGCCTGCACCTTTTTTAGCGATGAACTTGTTTGGGATAAGTGCGTATTTGCCAGTGAAGTCGATTTTTTTCTTACGTTCTTCCGTGATAGACATTGCCGCAATGATCGCATCATATTTACGAGCAAGTAGAGAAGGAATGATGCCATCCCAGTCTTGTGCAACGATCTTACACTGCACCTGCATTTCAGTACAAAGCGCGTTAGCCATATCGACATCGAAGCCTTTCAGTGAACCGTCAGCTTCTGTCCAGCTAAATGGAGGGTAAGCACCTTCAATACCAAAGCGTACTGTTTTCCATTCTTTTGCTTGAGCTACGCCCGTTGCAGCAGTTGCAGCAAGTGCCGCGACTAATAACCACTTTTTCATATCCCTACTCCTGTGATTTAGGTTTTTATGTTTTGCTAGTTTTAATATTGTGTTTGTTGTTGCTTATTAACTTACGTGTTGTGTTTCATTGTTCACACCGTTGCTATTTACCTTGGCAACGGTATTTCAATTCTGATTAGTAAATCGATGAGATAAATTGTTGTAAACGCTCAGATTCAGGCTCCGTAAACAGTTTAGCTGGATCGCCCTGCTCTTCCACTAGCCCTTGATGCAAAAACATTACGTGATTTGATACATCGCGAGCAAAAGCCATTTCATGTGTTACCACAAGCATGGTTCTTCCTTCTTCAGCCAAATCACGCATTACGCCAAGAACTTCACCAACTAACTCAGGATCGAGTGCCGATGTTGGTTCATCAAACAACATCACTTCGGGGTCGACCGCTAACGCTCGTGCAATCGCAGCGCGCTGTTGTTGCCCGCCGGATAAGTGTCCTGGGTAGTAGTCTTTGCGCTCATACAGCCCTACTTTCTTCAATAGTAACTCTGCATTTTCAATCGCTTGTGCTTTAGGCACACCTAATACGTGAACAGGTGCTTCAATAACATTCTCGAGAACGGTCAGGTGAGACCATAGATTAAAACCTTGAAAAACCATTGCCAAACGAGAACGGATTCGCTGAACTTGTTTTTCATTGGTAGGAACAGAAACACCTTGACGATTATTTTTCATTTGAATTAATTCGCCATTAACCCAAATTTCGCCGGCGGTAGGTGTCTCTAAAAGATTGATACATCTAAGGAAAGTACTTTTACCCGATCCTGAAGATCCGATAATTGATACCACGTCGCCTTTATGCGCTGAAAGTGAAATTCCCTTTAAAACTTCATTTTGACCAAACGTTTTGTGTAGATCCTTTATGTCCAGCGCTGGTACATCTTTCATGCGCTTTCTCTCCCAAGTTTGTGAAAATGCAAGGTACTCCGACCTTTTCATGCGATACAAATTAGCACCACACGGATCAACATGCAACAAATTATTAACCTAGTAAATTCAGAATAAATAGCACTTCACACTGATTTATTATGCACTATGTAGCGTTTTACCCTCAATTTAATGAATGAGTTATATCAATAACTCGTAATACCCTCTCTTACATTGTTTAAATAAAGTTAACCAAAATGAGATTGTCGTAACCTTATACTCGGTAAGGAAAACAAGTTATGTGACTAAGATGCTTTATTGCCGACAACATATAGCGCACACATAAATACACAAGTCATTACATAAATCACAATTATTATAAAGGGACTAGATTGTAAGAGTTTCCCTAATAAGCAGGACAAGCAGGTAGTAATTAAACAATCCAGTAAGTTTTAGGCACATCAACGAACGCTGTGGCAACAGAGTTTAAAGAAGATAGTAAACGTTAACTTGTGAAAACAAATTACATGATTCATCAATGGTACGTTAATGAATCGCTTCATTTTGTAGCTTTCTTTCACATACACTCTTAAAGTGATCAAGATCAATCACCCTAAAGAGTAAGCTTGTTAAACTCCTCGACACACAATAAGGCATAAAAAAATGCCAAATGTTTCTTTTAACTTCACAGCATAATGCACATTAAAACTGCGCAACATAGTGCTAACAAGTTAAAACTAAGAAATAACGCAATTATGCGAAATTATAGAATTCAATCTTAGAATTACTAACACAAAAATATGAGGAATCTATGTCAGACGTTGTCAATAATGCGAACTCTGAAGTAGAAGAGAAAAGCTATAAAGAGCTACACCGCCCTTCTTCTGAATTTGAGAGCCGCTCAGATTACCTAGACCACGAACTTCAAATCATGAAGCCTCGTCGTTTTGGCCTAAACCTTCCAGGCCGTGATTTCCGCTTTGAACTTGAAGACCTTGTTCCTGCACTTGCTGGCACCATTGGTATCATCGCAATGTACTCTGCAGTAATGATGTCTTGGGCTGATGGCCTCACTCAAGCTTGGGATCACGTAAACCTTGGTAAAGAATTTGCGATTGAAGTCGCTCGTGTAGAAATGCTTATCCCTGCACTGCTGTTCTGTATCCTTGCCTCTGGTTTCTTTAATCCAAAAGCCAACCTTGCCGGTAACCACGGCCCAATGATCCCTCTTATTGGTACCATCGCTCTAGCTGGTGCTCACCCTCTTGCATTGGCTATCCTTATCGGTATTTTCGGTCTAATCCTAAGCTTCCTAAAAGGCGGCTCCAAGCTAGTTAACCTAACTTCAGAAGGTACTGCTGGTGGCTTGCTCATTTTCTTAGGTCTAACCGGTACTATGAGCCAAATCAACTCAATTCAAGCATGGGCGGTTGGTCTTCAATCTTCTACTGTTGAAGCGGGTAGCATGGGTTACGTGGGTCTTATCGTTCTTGCCATTACTATTGCTATTTACGCTTTCCTAGCAAAAGTTAACAAGCGTTGGTTAGCTATCCCAGTCTGTGCGTTTACAGGCCTTGCTATTGCATTAGCACTAGGCGCTGGTTTCGATATCGTGTTCGAAACTGAAATGGGTATTCCAAACCTAAACCCAGTTTACTGGTGGGGTTCGACTTCTGAAGGTTGGATGCTTGGCTTGCCAAACATTGAACACTTTATCGCTTCTTTACCGTTCGCAATTCTTGCAGTAGCAATGTGGTCACCTGATTTCTTAGGCCACCGTATCTTCCAAGAGTTGAACTACCCTAAACGTTCTGAAAAAGTTCTGATGGACGTAGATGACACAATGACTATGTGTTCAGTTCGTCAAATGGTTGGTACTGCAGTAGGTGGTGGTAATATCACTTCTTCTTGGGGTACTTATATGATCCCAGCTGCAATCGCGAAACGTCCCATTCCTGGTGGCGCAATCTTACTTGGTTCGCTATGTATTATTGTTGCGATTCTTGGTTTCCCGATGGACGTTGCGGTATGGCCACCTGTGATGCGTGTTGCGCTACTTGTCGGTGTATCTCTACCTCTACTGGAAGCGGGTATGCAAATGGTTAAGGATTCGAAAGATTCTCAAGCCGCTGGTATCTGTATCTTTGGTTCTGCAGTTGTTAACCCAGTATTAGCTTGGGCGTTAACTATGCTTCTTGATAACAACGGCCTAATTGGTGATAAAGAGCGTGCGAAGCGTCTATCATTTGTAGACAAAATTGTTATCCCAGTTGGCGTTTTAGTTATCTGTCTAGTAGCAATGCTTGCAGTTGGTATGCTAGAGAGTCAGTATGGCCTAACATCTTGGCTATAACCTCTTTTACTACACAAAAGTAGTATTAAGATTAAAAAAAAGTTTGGGTAGCAACCCCTGCTACTCAAATTTTTTCAACTTTTGTTGGTATTTATTGATTTAGTTTAAGGTTTACAGAAATTTTTTAGCGTAGTCTTAATTACATAGAGTAAAGACAACATATAAAGAGTAGTGACAATATATATAATCATATGAAGCGAATATGCTCATACATATTGTTATTAATAAGAGTGTACTACCCTTACCAGGGGCACTGGCTCAACAGTGTTAATGTACGTGTTTTTTCTACTAAAAAGGTAGGTATGTCATGGCAGAGCAATTTGCTAAAGCTTGGGAAGATTTTGCTGCAGGTGAGTGGCAAAGCGAAGTAAACGTTCGTGATTTCATTCAAAAGAACTACACGCCGTATGAAGGCGACGAGTCTTTCCTAGTTTCTGAGGGTACTGAAGCAACTAACAAGCTTTGGTCTTCGGTAATGGAAGGTATCAAACAGGAAAACGCAACTAAGGCACCTGTAGATTTCGATACTTCTGTTATCTCTACCATCACTGCTCACGATGCAGGTTACATTGAGAAAGATCTTGAGACTATCGTTGGTCTACAAACTGAGAAACCACTAAAACGTGCCATCATCCCTAACGGTGGTGTACGTATGGTTGAAGGTTCTTGTAAAGCATACGGTGAAACTCTTGACCCAATGGTTTCAAAAATCTACTCAGAATACCGCAAAACACACAATGCTGGCGTTTTCGATATCTACACGCCTGATATCCTAAAATGTCGTAAGTCTGGTGTTCTGACTGGTCTTCCTGATGCATACGGTCGTGGTCGTATCATTGGTGACTACCGTCGCGTAGCTCTATACGGTATCGACTTCCTAATGAAAGACAAGCAAGCTCAATTTGCTTCTCTTCAAGAGCAATTCGAAAACGGCGAAAACCTAGCAGAAACAATGCAACTGCGTGAAGAAATCTCTGAGCAACATCGTGCTCTAGGTCAAATCAAGCAAATGGCAGCTAAATACGGTTTCGATATCTCTGAGCCAGCTCAAACTGCTCAAGAGGCTATCCAGTGGACTTACTTTGGCTACCTAGCTGCTGTTAAGTCTCAAAACGGTGCTGCAATGTCTCTAGGTCGTACTTCGACTTTCCTAGACATCTACATCGAGCGTGATATCGCTGCTGGCAAAATCACAGAAGACCAAGCTCAAGAAATGATCGACCACTTCGTAATGAAGCTACGTATGGTTCGTTTCCTACGTACTCCTGAGTACGATGAGCTATTCTCTGGCGACCCTATCTGGGCAACAGAGTCTATGGGTGGCATGGGCATCGACGGTCGTACGCTAGTAACGCGTTCGAACTTCCGTTTCCTTAACTCTCTATACACTATGGGTCCTTCTCCAGAGCCAAACATCACTGTTCTTTGGTCTGAGCAACTGCCTGACGGCTTCAAACGTTTCTGTGCGAAGGTATCTATCGATACTTCTTCTATCCAGTACGAAAATGATGACCTAATGCGTCCTGACCTTGATTCTGATGATTACGCAATCGCTTGTTGTGTATCTCCAATGATCGTTGGTAAGCAAATGCAGTTCTTCGGCGCTCGTGCTAACCTTGCGAAAACAATGCTTTACGCAATCAACGGTGGTATGGACGAAAAACTTAAGATGCAAGTTGGTCCTAAAGAAGCTCCAATGACTGACGCTGTTCTTGATTACGATAAAGTAATGGACCGTCTAGATCACTTCATGGACTGGTTAGCGAAGCAATACGTGACTGCACTAAACAGCATTCACTACATGCACGACAAGTACAGCTACGAAGCGTCTCTAATGGCTCTTCATGACCGTGACGTTCGTCGTACTATGGCTTGTGGTATTGCTGGTCTATCTGTTGCAGCTGACTCACTGTCTGCAATCAAATTCGCGACTGTTAAACCAATCCGCGACGAAGATGGCATCGCAACTGACTTTGAAATCGAAGGCGATTACCCTAAATACGGTAACAACGACTCTCGTGTAGATGACATTGCTTGTGAACTCGTTTCTACGTTCATGAACAAGATCCGTAAGCTTAAGACTTACCGTAACTCTATCCCTACACAGTCAGTTCTTACTATCACGTCTAACGTGGTATACGGTAAGAAAACAGGTAACACTCCAGACGGTCGTCGTGCTGGCGCTCCTTTCGCTCCTGGTGCTAACCCAATGCACGGTCGTGATGAGAAAGGCGCTGTAGCTTCACTAACGTCTGTCGGTAAACTACCGTTTGCTGACGCACAAGATGGTATCTCTTACACGTTCTCTATCGTGCCAAACGCACTAGGTAAAGAACAAGACAGCCAACGTGCTAACCTTGCAGGCCTAATGGATGGTTACTTCCACCACGAAGCTGGCATTGAAGGTGGTCAACACCTTAACGTTAACGTTCTTAACCGCGAAACTCTTGAAGACGCAGTTAAGCACCCTGAGAAATACCCTCAGCTAACGATTCGTGTTTCTGGTTACGCTGTACGCTTCAACTCTCTGACTACAGAGCAGCAAGCTGACGTAATCGCACGTACATTTACTGAGTCTCTATAAACATCAACGTTTAAACTGACCATTCAGTAATAATGAGCCTCGCCAATGTGCGAGGCTTTTTTTATATTCGATATAAATAGTACTGACCTCACCAATATCCCAAAGTGTTAGATTGAGCAGAAATCTCCCTTTCTATTCACTTTTTTTCTATAGATTAACTCAAACTACGGTACTATCTTGGCTCATAATTTTAGAGTAACTGCTACATGAATTACCTTCGTTGTTTACCATTGATTCTTCTCTCTTTTGCATCATTAGCATCTGAACGTTCTACATTAACTTTCGCTTTAGACAATGATGGTATCTTTGGTGTCGACCAAGACTACACCAACGGCTTATTTCTGGGTTACACATCATCAAGTATTATTCCGTACAATTGGGTGAAACCATTAAGTCTTTCTTATTGGGGCGCAAACTCTCTAGATAAGTGGGAGATCACCATTGGCCACAAAATGTATACCCCTTCTGATATTGAATTGGAAACACCATCAGCCAATGATCGCCCATATGCCGGTTTCCTACACACAGAATTCAACTACATTAGCTTGAATCCGCAGCAAGCCCAACGCTTTAACATCACGTTTGGTACAACGGGTGAACGTGCACTTTCTGAAGACGCTCAAAAGCTAGTCCACTCGATCACGAAATCAGACGAACCTATGGGTTGGGAATATCAAGTTGATAATGAGTACGCCGGTAGTGTGGGGTATCTGAGTCATTTCAACCTAATGCGCAATCAAGCGTTAGTAAACACTGACTTCGAAATCTCTAACGTTTCAGAAATCAACGTGGGTAACTTTAGAAGTGATATTTCAACAGGCTTCATGTTCCGTTGGGGTACAGACTTAGGTGGCAACTTTGGCGCAGCAAACATCAGCACAGAAAACCCATTTAAGGCAGGTATGATCGGCGCGTCAAACACGGGTTGGTTTACCTATGCTGGCCTTGAAGGTCGTTACCGATTTAACGACCTGACTATCGAAGGTGATCGTTCAGGTGTGGACGAGTATGCGAATAAAAACAACGAAGATCCTGCTATTTACGATGTTACATTAGAGAACATACAAGCGACAGCCGTTCTGGGTTTTGCTTGGTATAACCAACACGTTGGTGCATCCTTGGCGCTA
Organism: Vibrio sp. RW; assembly: GCF_027587105.1. Lineage (NCBI taxonomy): Bacteria > Pseudomonadati > Pseudomonadota > Gammaproteobacteria > Vibrionales > Vibrionaceae > Vibrio > Vibrio sp. RW. Next base: position 18,146 of record NZ_JAPPTM010000005.1, on the reverse strand, counting down.
ACGGCAAAAACGCCTGATTACAAAGAAGCGAAAGAGTCAGTGTACACCACGGGTGGCATCACCATGTTTGCTTTCTTCTAGGCACCATAAGGCCTTTTGTCCTTTACTTTTCCAGTTTAAGAAAGACAATCATCTTCATCGATAGTTGCCTTTACTTTTAAAGACCTCGTTACCATTTGACCCTATTTTATGTACCGTTTTTGTAATAAAATAAGGGGCATAAATTCCTCTACGAGAATAGCTCATGTCTACAACTGGTCGTATTCACTCATTCGAATCTTGTGGTACTGTCGATGGCCCTGGTATCCGCTTTATTGTGTTTCTTCAGGGCTGCTTAATGCGTTGTATGTACTGCCATAATCGCGACACATGGGATCTTCATGATGGAAAGGAAGTAACGGTCGAAGAGATCATCAACGAAGCAAAATCGTACCGTCATTTCATGAAAGCCTCTGGTGGTGGTATCACCTGTTCAGGTGGTGAGGCAATGTTGCAACCTGAGTTTGTCCGTGACTTTTTCCGCGCTGCTCAGGCTGAAGGCATTCACACTTGTCTCGATACTAATGGCTACATTCGCAAGCACACTGAAGTGATCGATGAAGTTCTAGAAGCCTCAGATTTAGTGATGCTGGATATTAAGCATATGCGAGATGAGATTCACCACGACTTCATTGGTGTATCGAATAGACGTACGCTTGATTTTGCACGCTACCTACACAAGATCGGAAAAACCACTTGGATTCGTTACGTGATTGTTCCGGGTTACACCGATACTCCAGAAGATGCTCACCTTTTAGGTGAGTTCATTAAAGACATGGACAACATTGAAAAAATAGAACTACTTCCATATCACAAGCTTGGTGCTCACAAGTGGGAAGCACTCGGCCATGACTACCCTCTTGAAGGTATACAACCTCCAAGTAAAGAGAAAATGGACGAGATTGTAGCCGTACTTAGTCAGTATCATCCAAACGTCAAATACTAATCTAAGCTTACGTTGATAGTGATTTCAAACGCCTCAATTTCGATTGGGGCGTTTTCTTTTTCGAGCCAAACAATCCTTTCACTTTTCTTTACAACTTTTGTTTATCAATTCAAAAAATCATATTAAATCCGTGTTGAGATCATGTTTCCACTCGTAGGAATGCTGTTACTCTTACTGCAACAAAAGAATACAACATTTAGTTTTTAGTGAGGCTCCTCCCATGGAAATGACCAATGCTCAGCGTCTAATTCTATCGAATCAATACTACCTAATGTCTCAAATGGATCCTGAGAATTCAGCTAAATACCAACGTCTACAAACGATTGTAGAGCGCGGTTACGAACTCCAAATGCAAGAGCTTAACAAAGAATTTGGTTGTTTAACTGAAGCTGAGTGTCGTGAAATTATCGACATCATGGAAATGTACCATGCAATGCAAGAATCACACAAAATGCTAGAAAATCAAGAACGTACTGAGGTTGACCAACGTCGTCTACAGTTTCTCGGTTTTGATATCTCTTCTGAAGTGCAGAGAACACACTACGTACGCTTCCTAGTGGGCTCTGAAGGGCTTTACCCTCAATTCGACAAAGCTGACCACCATTTTAATAGCCAAATGCCAATGTTAGAGAAATACCGTCGCATGTTAATGACATGGCGCAATTGCCCTCGTCAGTACCACCTATGTGCGACAGAGCTATCTCAAATCTTTAATGCTTAAGCTTAATAAACAACACTAGATTGCAGCGACACCAACTGATTTACAACATTGATATATACAAAGAAGGGTTACTCAACTGAGTAGCCCTTTTTATTACTTGAATCTTAAATACTAGGCTTGAATCCACTATTGCTTACAGCCCTACTCATATAATTATTTGAGAATGGATTCCACACTGACGTTTCTCGCGCCTTCCACTTTTCATGTGTTGTCACTGCCATTTATATGGTTGTCTCACATCGGCTGTTTTAACGAAGGATTTTTTCACTGATTCGACCTATTCAGCCATCAATTTATGATAACGCAGCGCACGATAAAGAGGCTCATTCGAAAAAGAAACATCAAGCTCGATTATACGTCTAATACACATAAATCCAGTTCAAGAATTGGAAAGCTGCCTAAAATCATAAAACAAACGGCTAGCCCCTCTCGAATGCAAAATAATTTGATTTTGCTCGCTTCAAGTTACCTATTGCTTTCGCCGAGCTTTTCACACGCAAAATTGTAAATAAATACATAATTGTTAAGCAAAATTGTGGAAGCGGGTCTAACCTTAAAATGTAGGAAGAGCCTATTTTTCAATCGCTCGTCAGTTTTGACTGGTTAACAAGGGGAATGTGACTATGAGTATTTTTGACCACTATCAATCACGTTATGAAGCGGCCAAGGAAGAAGAGCTGACATTGCAAGAATTCTTGGGGCTGTGTAGAGACGATAAGAGTGCTTATGCTAACGCTGCTGAGCGCTTACTGCTAGCTATTGGCGAACCGGAGGTGATTGACACAGCTCAAGATCCTCATCTAAGTCGTATTTTCTCCAACAGAGTGATAGCACGTTACCGTGAATTTGAAGATTTTTATGGGATGGAAGACGCGATTGAGCAGATTGTTTCTTACCTAAAGCATGCCGCACAAGGCCTAGAAGAACGTAAACAAATCCTTTACCTACTTGGCCCCGTGGGTGGTGGTAAATCTTCTCTTGCCGAAAAGCTCAAAGCACTAATGCAAAAGCTACCCATCTATGTGCTGTCTGCCAACGGTGAACGAAGCCCTGTGAATGATCACCCCTTCTGCCTATTTGATGTAAACGAAGATGGTGACTTACTGAAGAACGAATACGGCATTGAGCAGCGCTACCTCCGTTCTATTATGTCTCCGTGGGCAGCAAAACGTCTGCACGATTTTGGCGGTGATATTTCCAAATTCAAGGTCATCAAACTACGCCCTTCGATTCTCGATCAAGTAGCGATCGCGAAGACAGAACCAGGAGATGAAAATAATCAAGATATCTCATCTCTTGTTGGTAAAGTTGATATTCGCAAGCTTGAGCACTTCTCTCAAGATGATCCTGATGCCTACAGCTACTCTGGTGCGCTGTGTAAAGCAAACCAAGGTTTAATGGAATTCGTAGAGATGTTTAAGGCGCCGATTAAAGTTCTACATCCTCTCTTAACGGCAACACAAGAAGGTAACTTTAACGGTACCGAAGGACTTTCTGCATTACCGTTCGATGGCATGATCTTAGCTCACTCGAATGAGTCAGAATGGCAAACTTTCCGCAACAACAAAAACAACGAAGCTTTCCTAGACCGTGTGTACATTGTAAAAGTACCTTACTGTCTACGTGTTTCTGAAGAAGTGAAGATCTATCAGAAACTGCTTGAGCACAGTGAATTGTCTAAAGCACCTTGCTCACCTAGTACACTAGAACTGCTATCACAATTCAGTATTTTGTCTCGACTCAAAGAGCCAGAAAACTCATCACTGTTCTCCAAAATGCGTGTCTACGACGGCGAAACACTGAAAGATACCGATCCAAAAGCGAAGAGTTACCAAGAGTACCGAGACTATGCCGGTGTCGACGAAGGTATGTCAGGGCTATCGACGCGCTTCGCCTTTAAGATCCTTTCTCGTGTGTTCAACTTCGACCAAGCTGAGGTAGCAGCTAACCCTGTTCACCTATTCTACGTCATCGAACAGCAAATCGAGCGTGAGCAATTCCCTCAAGAAACCGCCGAGAAGTACCTCGAGTTCTTGAAAGGATATTTAGTGCCTCGATACGTAGAATTCATCGGTAAAGAGATTCAAACCGCATATCTAGAGTCTTACTCTGAGTACGGTCAGAATATTTTCGACCGCTATGTCATCTATGCTGACTTCTGGATTCAAGACCAAGAGTACCGTGATCCAGAAACAGGACAGCTATTTGATCGCGCTTCTCTGAATGCTGAGCTAGAAAAAATCGAAAAAACAGCTGGAATCAGTAACCCTAAAGACTTCCGAAATGAGATTGTGAACTTTGTGCTTCGTGCCAAAGCCAATAATAACGGGCAAAACCCCGTTTGGACAAGCTACGAAAAACTGCGCACTGTGATTGAGAAAAAAATGTTCTCTAACACAGAGGAACTACTTCCTGTTATTTCGTTCAATGCTAAAACCTCTACGGATGATCAGAAAAAACACGACGACTTCGTTGCTCGTATGATGGAGAAAGGCTACACCGAAAAACAAGTTAGGCTACTATCTGAGTGGTACCTAAGAGTTCGTAAATCCTCATAACTAAACTGTACAGAGCAGTTCAAGTGAACCGCTCGTACAACCTAAATAAAAGTAGGATCGCGACATCAGCTGAGAGGGAGTTCTTATGGCACAATTTATCGATCGGAGGCTCAATGGCAAAAATAAGAGCGCTGTAAACAGGCAGCGCTTCTTAAGACGCCATAAAGAGCAAATCAAAGAATCTGTGGCCGATGCAGTCAACCGACGCTCAATCACCAATACTGAAACTGGTGAAGACGTCACTATTCCTCATAAAGACATCAAAGAGCCAAGCTTTCATCAAGGTCAAGGCGGCGTAAGAGAACGCGTACATCCAGGTAATGACCAGTTCATTACTGGCGATAAAATTGAGCGCCCTAAAGGTGGGGGCCAAGGTGGTGGTTCGGGGCAAGGGGACGCGAGCCCTGATGGCGAAGGCCAAGATGAATTTACCTTCCAAATTTCAAAAGATGAATATCTTGATATTCTATTTGAAGATTTAGCCCTGCCTAATCTAGAAAAGAATCAAGTCAATAAAATCACCGAATGGAAAACACACCGCTCTGGTTACCAAAGCGCGGGGATTCCATCCAACATCGCTATCGTGCGTTCACTGCAGCAGTCTCTAGCTCGAAGAACCGCGATGACAGCTAGTAAAAAACGCAAGCTTAACCTACTGATGGAGCAACTTGACCAAGTTAAAATGACGGAACCGGCACAACCCTTCGAAGAAAGTCGCTTAAAAGAAGAGATAGCCGAGCTACGCAAAAAAATTGAAAACGTGCCCTTCATTGACACCTTCGACTTACGTTTTAAAAACTATGAGAAGCGCCCTATTCCATCTAGCCAAGCGGTGATGTTCTGTTTGATGGATGTGTCGGGCTCAATGGATCAAGCCACCAAAGACATCGCAAAACGTTTCTACGTACTGCTGTATCTGTTCCTCAATCGCACTTATGAAAATGTCGATGTGGTGTTTATTCGTCACCATACTCAGGCGAAAGAAGTCGACGAACATGAGTTCTTCTACTCGCAAGAAACGGGTGGCACTATCGTTTCCAGCGCACTGAAATTAATGAAAGAAATTGTAGCTGACCGTTACCCAGCGAGTGAATGGAATATCTACGCCGCTCAAGCCTCTGACGGCGATAATTGGGCTGATGACTCCCCTCGCTGTAAAGAACTGCTGGTGAATAAGCTTCTGCCTATCTGCCAATATTACTCATACATAGAAATAACACGCCGCTCTCATCAAACCCTTTGGCACGAATACGAAAAACTCGAAAACAGCTTTGACAACTTTGCGATGAAAAATATTAGAACAGTGGATGATATTTTTCCTGTGTTTAGAGAGCTATTCCAAAAAGAAACAGCGTAAGGGGGCTTGCCATGACAGCGAAATCAAACGTTGTAGAAAAGAACGAAGCTACGCAGAAGAAAAACGAGAAGATGCTACCTGACGGACCCGATTGGACGTTCAACCTATTAGAGCAATATCACGTTGAAATTAAGCGTGTGGCGCAGCATTACCGTTTAGATACTTACCCGAACCAAATTGAAGTGATTACCTCAGAACAGATGATGGACGCTTATTCCAGCATTGGTATGCCCATCAATTACAACCACTGGTCTTTTGGTAAAAAATTCATTCAAACCGAACAAAACTACAAACACGGCCAAATGGGCTTAGCATACGAAATTGTCATCAATTCAGATCCTTGTATCGCTTATCTGATGGAAGAGAACACCGTCACTATGCAGGCACTCGTTATGGCTCATGCTTGTTACGGCCATAACTCTTTCTTTAAAGGCAACTATCTGTTCCAAACATGGACCGATGCCAGTTCCATCATCGACTACCTATTGTTCGCTAAAAAATACATTACTGAGTGCGAAGAAAAATACGGCGTTGCAGAAGTCGAGCAACTTCTCGATTCTTGTCACGCACTGATGAACTACGGCGTAGATAGATACAAACGTCCAGAGAAGATTTCAATCGCAGAAGAAACCGCAAGACAGGAAGAGCGAGAGGCTTACCTGCAATCTCAAGTCAATGAGTTATGGAGAACGGTGCCTAAAAGTCAAGACAAAGAAGAAAAGGAAACGATTCGTTTTCCTAGCGAGCCTCAAGAGAACATTCTCTACTTCATCGAAAAAAACGCTCCACTGCTTGAACCTTGGCAACGTGAATGTGTCCGTATCGTCCGTAAAGTCAGCCAGTATTTCTACCCACAGAAACAAACCCAAGTAATGAATGAGGGTTGGGCAACCTTCTGGCACTACACCATCCTTAACCACCTTTACGATGAAGGCTTAGTAAGTGATAAGTTCATCTTAGAATTTTTACACAGCCATACTAGCGTGGTCGCACAACCGGCTTACAACAGCCCTTACTTCAATGGCATAAATCCTTATGCGCTTGGGTTTGCGATGTTTAGAGACATCCGACGCATCTGTGAAGAACCAACCGATGAAGACAAAGAGTGGTTCCCTGAGTTAGCCGGAAGTGATTGGTTAGAAGCCGTGCATTTTGCTATGCATAACTTCAAAGATGAAAGCTTTATCAGCCAGTATCTTTCTCCAAAAATCATTAGGGACTTTAAGCTGTTCTCTGTGCTCGACGATGACCATAAGAACACGATTGAAGTCAGCGCTATCCATGATGATCCAGGCTACAGTTTGATTCGAGAGAAGCTCGCTGCACAATATAACTTAAGTAACCTTGAACCTAATATTCAGGTGCTAAATGTAGATGTCCGTGGTGATCGCTCGATGACACTGCAATATAGGCCTCACGACCGGATTCCTCTTGATAAAGGCTATGATGAAGTCATGAAACATCTATACCGCTTATGGGGTTTTGATGTCATTTTGGAAGAGCTCAACGATACGGGTCATAGAGAGATCCTGACCACTTGTCCAAAACGTAATGATTATGGAACCAAGATTTAACGCTTAACTCGCTAACGTTGATACTCTATATGTAAAAAGACATTCAGGAATGGTGCTGGAAAAGGCTTGAAAACCAAGCAGAATTTTTCGATAAGTAGTTACTCTACAATCAAATATTCTAGTGAAGTTATCGAGCCTTTTAACAAGCTAAGACGAGCAATTATTTACTACAATTGGTATAAAAAACTTAAACAATCGGTTTTTGACCGCGTTCGATCAGCTTCATCAGCACGCTGTCTGCTGATTTACCTGCCACGCCCGCTAGCTTGTCTGATAGTTTTTTCTTCTGTACGTAGTGAATTGCTAGAACCGTCTTGTCTTTGCATGCTGCTACGACTAAATCATCAGAAGTGCTGATCTCATCCACCAGCCCAAGTTCATGAGCTTGTGTACCGAACCAGTGTTCGCCCGTTGCAACCTTATCAAGGTCTAGCGCTGGACGGTGATCACGAATAAAGTCTTTGAATAAGCCGTGTGTCTCTTCTAGCTCTTCTTTAAACTTCTCACGTGCTTTATCGCTGTTCTCACCAAACATAGTTAGCGTGCGTTTGTACTCACCCGCCGTTAACTGTTCGAACTCAATATCATGCTTTTTAAGCAATTTATTGAAGTTAGGCAATTGAGCGATAACGCCAATAGAACCAACAATAGCAAAAGGTGCAGATACGATTTTGTCTGCAATACATGCCATCATGTAACCGCCACTTGCTGCGACTTTATCTACCGAGATAGTCAGAGGTAGGCCTGCCGCTTTAATACGATCAAGTTGAGAAGAGGCCAAACCATAGCCGTGAACCATGCCACCGCCAGATTCAAGCTTAAGCAATACTTCATCACCTTCACGAGCCACAGCTAGAACCGCCGTTACTTCTTCACGTAATGAAGCCACTTCTTTCGCATCAATACTGCCGTTAAAATCAAGAACGAATAGATGTGGTTCACGCTTGCTATCAAGCTCCCCCTCTTTCGCTGCTTTCTTCACTTCTTTACCGCGTGACTTTATTTTCTCTTTTTCCGCTTTCTTTTCTGCTTTATCACGTGCTTTGATGAAAGTATCATCATGCAAATGGTGCTCTAATTGTTCAATAGTCTGTTTGTGATGTTCCGATAGGTTAGTGATTTCCAGCTCACCTTTAATTGCGCTTGATTTACCACCCACCGATTTAGCAATCACTAAAATGGCAATGATGGCGATTACAACGGTCGCAATCTTGGCTAAAAACAAGCCGTAGTCCAACAAAAATTCCAATGTCATATCCCCTATTGTATGAATTAGTGTATTGTAACCATCTTGTCACGATTACCAAGAATTTCTCATCATTCCTGCGGTTATCTGTGTAATTAAACATCAATGGAATGACGAACATAATAAAAGAAAGAAGGATAAGCACAGTGGATTACCCAATCTCTACAGATGCCCTCAAAGATAAAGTAATTTTGGTTACAGGTGCCGGTGCTGGCATTGGTCGCCAAGCCGCACTAAGCTTCGCTCAACATGGCGCAACTGTCATTCTGTTAGGCCGTAATGTCAAAAACCTTGAATTGATTTACGACGAAATCGAAAGCGCTGGTTACCCACAACCTGCGATTATCCCATTGGATTTAAAAGGCGCGACAAAACAGAACTACGTCGATATGGCTGAAACCATTGAATCACAGTTTGGTCGTTTAGACGGCCTACTGCATAACGCAGGTGTGCTTGGCACGTTAAGTCCATTTGATCAAATCGATGAAGAGACCTTTGATGGCGTCATGCAAATCAACGTTAAAGCTGAGTTTCTAATGACTCAAGCACTCCTGCCTGTCATTAAGAAAGCGGAAGCAGGTCGCATTGTCTTTACCTCTTCAACGGTTGGTCACTCTGGCCGTGCATTCTGGGGTACTTACGCGATTTCTAAGTTTGCTACCGAAGGTATGATGCAGATCTTAGCGGATGAGCTTGAAGACACCAACATCCGTGTTAACGCAATTAATCCGGGCGGTACTCAAACACGTATGCGTGCAAAAGCGTACCCAGGTGAGGATGCTAACAAGCTGAAAACGCCATTAGACATCATCCCGCTGTATCTACACTTAATGAACCCAAGTGTGACCGACATTAATGGCCAATGTATAGATGCTCAACCTAAGTAGTTGATATTATAACCAATAGCAAGAAGCCGCCTTAATCGCGGCTTTTTTTGTATCTAAATCAAGTATCTAACAGTTAGTTCATCTGATTTTCGTCATTTTGCTTTGCATCTTTTTCATTGTTAAATATACTGTATATATATACAGGTATTTGATTATGCATGAACTCATAAAAAACTTACAAGACCGCCAGTTAATCTGGAAAGGATTACAATCAACAACGCAAGGAAGTACCACTTCGACAGGCTATCCTCAATTGGATAAACAGCTTGATGGAGGCTTTCCGATGCACGGCGTTATTGAGGTGGAATCACAACAAGGGATCGGCGAACTTCGTCTACTCACGCCTTATTTAGCTCAACAAAACTCACAGAAACTGGCCATTTTCATCAACCCACCAGGGAAGATCTGTGCCGAGTTTTTCAACGACCAAGATATTCCATTAGAGAACATCCTAGTCATCCAACCTCAGCGTGCTCTCGATGCACTATGGGCCGCTGAACAATGCCTCAAGAGTGGTGCTTGTCATTCTGTATTGCTATGGGGAGCCAATCTAGAAATACACCAAATCAAGCGCTTACAAGCAGCCAGTGAAACGGGTAAGTGCCTGCTATTTCACTTTAAAGCCACCAGCCATAATCCGTTGTCCCTACCCGTTTCTTTAAGCATGAAACTCTCTTCTCACGCGCAGGGGTTAAAGGTTGAGGTCACGAAAAGAAAAGGCAGCTGGTCGTATGGCAGCTTTATTCTCGACATGAGCCAAAATTGGCCGTTACTCACAGAAAAAGTCATCAATCAAAACAGTTCGACTCACGCTTTGTCTAGTAATACGGTGCCGGCTTTCCCTATTGCGAAGCAAGGCTAACGTATGTTGTGGCTTTATCTACACTTTCCATCTCTGCAGTTAGATACCTTGTTTAACTCTAATGAGTTGGGTTTGAACGAAACATCACACGAGCAACCTATTATCATCGTGGATGAAAAAGATCACCGTGTGCTGCAAGCTAACCCAGCCGCACTGCAATCAGGCATCACACTAGGCATGGGACTCGGGTCTGCGGCGGCACTTTGCCACAACTTACACGTCCACCCTTACAGTATTGAGCTAGAGAAAAATAAACTGAAAGAGATCGCTCAATGGGCATATTTAGTTACATCAGATATGGCGTTACTGCCGCCCAATGGTTTATTAATTAAAGCCTCTAACATGCTGTCGCTTTACAACGGGCTAGACAATTACTGGCATGAACTAAAAAACCATTTAGAAACGCTCAATATCCAGTTCAGCTTTGCTACAGGCTATTCGCCGCTTTCTGCAATCCTTTTAGGCAAACAATCCATCAACCAAGCAACGAACAATGTTGAGCAAATGAAAGCTTGGGTAAGTCAGCAGGCGCTAAGTTCAAGCGAATTACCAGCTAAGCAAGTTGAGCGCCTGAATCGTGTTGGTATCAATATCGTTGAAGACCTATTAAAGCTGCCTTTGCAAGAAGTCGCACGTCGCTTTGATATCGACTTAGTGAATTATGTTGGTCGCCTTAACGGACAGTTCAAGCACCCGATTGATTTCTACCATCCACCGGAGAATTTTCAGCAATATCTCGAGCTATTGTTTGATATTGAAAACATCCTGTTTATCGAAAAGCCGTTACTGAAATTACTGAATCAACTCGAGTGTTTTTTGAAGCTACGTGACCGAGTAGCTTTCGAGTTGACGCTGACTTTGCATCTAAGAGATAAAGACGATCACCATGTCTCTTTTTATTCAGCACAGGGCGATTATCTTGCAAGAAAATGGGCGAACCTTACCCATCTCGCCTTAGAGTCTCTAAAGCTCACGGCACCCGTTCAAGGGCTAACTCTCTCCTTGATTCGTCATGGAGCCCCCCAAATGACCTACCATGATCTTTTTGATGGCAATACCGGAACACTTGCTGCGCTAGACCTACTTTCACTGTTACAGGCGAAGCTTGGGCAAGCCTGTATTCAAACTCCGAAAATACAACAGGATCCTAGGCCAGAAAAAAACAATCAATATTCACTACCAACACTAAGTCATGTGACAAAAAATGCTCTGACTCCCCAAAAGGCCAATCAACAAACCACAACAGCTATCAGTATTAATCAACAGCGACTCAGGCCGAGTATTCTGCTACCTGAGCCTGAAGTATTAACAGAGAGCGTCACCTTGTCTCAAGGCCCTGAACGCATTGTGTCTGGGTGGTGGGACGGAGATAAAATCATTCGTGACTACTTTATTGCTTACAGCAAAAACGGGCGGTGGTTATGGGTATTTAGAACACCAGATAAACAGTGGTTCTTGCACGGTTTGTTCAGCTAGTCAGTAAGACAGTTTGGTAAGTCGTTCTTGCCACTTGTTCCATTTAAACGCCTCTTTTCAATCATGTTCACTCGCAATGATTAAGTGAGATTACGCTATGTCTCAGCAATACTCAGAGCTTTTCTGCCAAAGTAATTACTCCTTCCTTGAGGGAGCTTCGCACGCAGAAGAGCTTGTTTTACAAGCCGATTTCTTACGTTACAAAGCACTCGCGGTCACCGATGAGTGCTCGGTAGCGGGCATCGTGAAGGTTCACTCTGCAATCAAGCAACATAAACTGTCGCTCAAGCAAATCGTCGGGAGCATGTTTTGGTTAAATGACGAGTGCCAAGTTGTCTTGTTATGCCCAAATAGAACGGCCTATGCCGAGCTATGCCGCATTATTACCAACGCGAGACGTCGTAGCAGCAAAGGACATTATCAGCTCTCTGAATGGGATATCATGTCGGCTAAGCATTGCTTCATTCTTTGGCTGCCTCAACAGAAAAGTGAAGATTCACATTGGGGACAATGGCTTTCTCAGCATCACTCCGGCCGGCTGTGGATTGGCCAACAACGACACCTAAAACAAACCGACCAGCAGTACATGGATTACTGTGTTGAGCTGTCACAACATCACCAACTACCAATTACGGCTTGTGGTGGTGTATTGATGCACAACACTAATCGCTTGCCCTTACAGCACTCACTCACCGCGATTAAGTACCAAAAGCCAATTACAGAAGTAGGCTGCCATTTACTGGCGAATGCTGAGCGCTGTTTGCGAAGTCTTGATAAGCTCTCTCATATCTTCAAAACTGAGTGGCTAGAAGAGAGTAACCGTATCTCTAAGCTGTGCGAATTTGATTTAGACAGCTTACGTTACGAATACCCAAGTGAACTTATTCCTCAAGGTGAGACGCCCATGAGCTATCTGCGAATGTTGGTCGAGAAAGGAAAACAGGCTCGCTTCCCACAAGGTGTGCCTAACGACATCCAGCAGATCATAGATAAAGAACTCGGGCTGATTAACGAGCTCGACTACCCTTTCTTCTTTCTCACGATCCACGACATCGTCATGTTTGCCAAAAGCCAAGGGATTCTTTACCAAGGTCGAGGTTCAGCGGCCAATTCCGTGGTCTGTTACTGCTTAGAGATCACCTCTGTCGATCCAAGACAGATCTCAGTGCTATTTGAACGCTTCATCAGTAAAGAGCGCGACGAACCGCCTGATATTGATGTCGATTTTGAGCATGAACGCCGTGAAGAAGTCATCCAATACATCTACAAGAAATACGGTAGAGAACGCGCAGCACTTGCCGCCACTGTCATTTCATATCGCTTTAAAAGTGCGGTAAGGGATGTCGGCAAAGCATTAGGGCTACAAGAAACCCAGCTTGATTACTTCATTAAAAACACGAATCGCAGAGATAAAAGCTTAGGTTGGCAAGCACAATTAACTCAATTAGGACTACAACCTGATTCTTTAAAGGGTCAGCAATTTATCCATTTAGTTAATGACATTATTGGCTTTCCACGTCACCTGTCTCAGCACGTCGGCGGCTTTGTGATCTCTTCAGGGCCTCTGTATGAACTGGTTCCTGTCGAGAATGCGGCAATGCACGATCGCACCATTATCCAATGGGATAAGGATGATCTAGAAACCTTGGGGCTGCTGAAAGTCGATGTACTCGCATTGGGTATGCTCTCTGCGATTCGTAAATGTTTCGACCAGATCAAGAGTATCCATGGTCGCTCCCTTACGATCGCAGAGATCACTCGTCTTAAGGACGATCCTCAGGTTTACGGCATGATTCAACAAGCCGATACCGTCGGGATATTCCAAATTGAGTCACGAGCGCAAATGAGTATGCTGCCAAGGCTTAAACCGAAAACTTATTACGACTTGGTGATTCAAATCGCTATCGTGCGCCCAGGACCAATTCAGGGCGATATGGTACATCCATTTCTAAAACGTCGAGATGGCATTGAGCCCATAAGTTACCCATCCAAAGAGGTGGAGTCGGTACTATCACGCACCTTAGGTGTACCTATCTTTCAAGAACAAGTGATTAAACTCGCGATGGTAGCTGCAGGGTTCACTGGCGGAGAAGCGGATCAACTCAGGCGCGCGATGGCCGCTTGGAAGAAAAACGGTAACGTGTTTAAGTTTAAAAACAAACTCATCGAAGGCATGCAAAAACGCGGCTACAAAACCGAGTTTGCCGAACAGATATTTAAACAGATATGCGGTTTTGGCGAGTACGGTTTTCCGGAAAGCCATTCCGCTTCGTTTGCGGTATTAGCCTATTGTTCAGCTTGGTTGAAATGTTACTACCCAGAATGTTTCTACGCTTCTTTACTGAATAGCCAACCCATGGGTTTTTATAGCCCGTCGCAGTTGGTACAAGATGCACAGAGGCACAATCTGGTGATTTTGCCGATATGTGTGAATACCTCTCAAGAGAATCACACGGTTGTTTCTCATCAGAATGGTCTAGCGATTCGATTAGGGCTGCGACAAATCAAAGGCTTGAGCGAACACGGTATCCAGAGCGTACTCGCCAATCGTCCGCATTCCGGTTATCGTCACCCTAGCCAGGTGAAGCAACTATCAATGAGTAAAACAGACATTGAATTACTCGCCTCGGCTAATGCGCTGCACAACGTTTCTGGTGACCGCTTTCAGACACGCTGGGCAATTATGGATTCCGCTTCTGACCTGCCTCTATTTAGCCAAGTCTATGACGATACTAAGGATGAGGATGGCGAACACACATTGCACAAACCCAATGAGATGCAAGATCTACTTGAAGATTTTACCAGTATCGGGATTTCATTAAACAAACACCCTATCACTTTGTTAGAAGAAGCGAACCGACTCGGTCGATTCACTCATATGAAAGACCTAATACAACAAAGACACAAATCCATGGTCACTGTTGTCGGATTAGTCACTGGTAAGCAATCACCTGGTACCGCAACAGGCGTCACCTTTGTCACTCTGGAAGACAGCACTGGCAACATTAATGTTGTGGTATGGGGAGCTACCGCACGAGCTCAACAGAAAGCCTACCTCACAGCCAAAGCATTAAAAGTACAAGGAATATTAGAAAAGGAAGGCGAAGTAATGCATGTGATTGCTGGGAAGCTCATCGATATTACCGATGAAATTGTTGGTTTGAAAACCAAATCACGGGATTTCCATTAGCGACTCAGATAGCCGTTTCATAAACGCTAAAAGCGAAAAAGGGAAGCATCTGCTTCCCTTCAGTTCAGTTCAGTTCAGTTCAGTTCAAATTATTGAATGATACCTCAACGCTATCCGCCGTAAGCCTTTTCTTAAAGGCTCTATAAACCATTAGCAGTATTACTTACAAAATCTGGCGCATTCGTTCTTGAGTCACTTCAACTAATAGGTCTGGCTGGAATTTAGAAATGAAGCGATTACACCCTACTTTCTCAACCATTGCTTCATTGAAACTACCACTTAATGAAGTATTTAGCGTAATGAATAAGTCACGCATTCTTGGATCACTACGAACCTCATGAGTCAGTTTATAGCCGTCCATTTCAGGCATTTCAGCATCGGTAATCATCAACAATATTTCCTGATTAATGTCTTTACCTTCGTCACACCATCCCTTAAGCAGATTCAAAGCTTCTAAGCCATCGCAACATTCAATAATATTCAGGCCGAGTTGTGACAAAGTGCCTTTAATCTGGTTACGTGCTGTTGAAGAGTCATCAACAATAAGAACGTTACGTCCAACCATCTCATTGGCGAGCTGCTCGTCTAAAACCCCTTCAGAGATAGAAACATCGTAATCAATGATCTCAGCTAGTACCTTTTCAACATCGATGATCTCAACAATTTTATGTTGATCTTCTTCTTGAATATGCGTAATCGCTGTTAGGTAGTTTGCACGCCCTGCTGTCTTGGGTGGTGGCTGGATTTCAGTCCACATCGTATTCACAATATTACGAACTTGCCCAACCAAAAAACCTTGAACAGTTCGGTTGTACTCCGTAATAATCAAATTACTTTCTTGAGAATCGGCACGTGATGGCGGAAAGCCTATCGCACTACGTAAATCAATTACAGGGACGGATTCACCGCGCAAAGAAGCAACGCCGGTAATATTATGATGGGAGCCTGGAAAGCGAGTGAGTACTGGCAATTTTAGGACTTCTTTCACTTTAAACACGTTAATCGCAAATAGTTGACGACTATTTAAACTGAATAATAAGAGTTCCAGACGGTTTTCACCTACCAGTTTGGTTCTTTGATCAACCGAATTTAAAACTCCAGACATACAACACCTTAGTGACAAATAATAACTTTGGCTACAATAGCCTACTTCAATAGGATAACACAAAGCGCCAATCACAGAATACTTAAACTAAGTATCAAAAATACTGCAATACGAAGCTTAGGTGTATGGTTGGAGTAGACTATAACAGTAGTAAAGAAGCTAACCTTCAATAACTTTCATCAATAGCTGACCATCGTACAAAGCCTGCTTGATAAGCGCAGCACCCGGCATGGTCGCCTGCTTATAAAAACGAGACTCCACCAACTCTAAGTCTTGATGGTAAACCGATAAACTCTGCTCTTCGATACACTTTTGAATTTCAGGGTATAGGACACTTTTTGCTTGGTTAATAACACCGCCAACCAATATTTTCTCTGGGTTGAATAGGTTAATCACAATCGCAATAGCCGCACCTAGGTAGCGACCTAACTGCTCAATCACTTCGACGGCTAACTCATCTCCATGTGCTGCTGCCGCGCAGATTTGCTCAATGGTGACATCTTCAAACACAGACAAGGTTGATGCTTCACCATTTGCGAGTCTTGCTTTCACTTGGTCACGTATCGCTTGTGAACTCGCTACCGTTTCTAAACAGCCTCGGTTACCACAATGACAAAGCTTGCCTTCTTTATCGATCTGGATATGCCCCAGTTCACCTATATTGCCATGACGCCCTTGCAAAACACGTCCATCAAGAATAATCCCGGCACCTAAACCATGGTGAATCGAGATAAGAACAGAGTTGTCGTTGTCTTGTGAATTACCAAACAGCTTCTCTGCCAATGCCCATGCTCGGGTGTCATTGGCAATAAAGACTGGCAAGCCCGTTTCTTTATAGATCTCCGGCCCTAACGCTAAATTTTCAACATTATAGTGTGGCATCTGCAACACGATACCTTGCTCAGAATTCACAAGGCCAGGTAGCGTAACCGCAATGCTGGTTACCCTATCGAGTTGTTCAGCATAGGTTTGGAAGAATTCATCAATCTCATGCAATAAGCGAGCAAGCACATCGTCTTGGTCACGTTCATGAATATCGATTTTAGTATCGATAAGAACATCACCACCCAATTCATGCAGAGCAATTGTCAAGTATCCACGACCAAGACGCATCGACAGAAACTGCCAACCTTCGTTATTGGTTTGCAGACCGACAGCCGGACGCCCACGAGTGGTGGCTTCTTGAACCGTCGTTTCATGAATAAGGTGAGCTTCAATGAGTTCACGGGTAATTTTAGTAATACTCGCCGGAGCCAACTCACTTTGCTTGGACAAATCGATACGAGAAATAGGACCTTTAAGGTCAATTAGTTTATATACACGACCAGCATTGACCTGTTTGATATGATCAATATGGCCCGGTTGAGCCATGTACATTTTACGCTCCAAAAATCATCAACTGGATAATTTTTTTACTTTGCGAAGTAATTGTGAAGTCACTTGGTATATCGCCGTGACCAGTATCACGTATATACATGAATCTTTGTGTATCGAGTCAAATAGTTCGAGAAGAATTATCATCCAAATTGAGAAATTAAGACTTAATTTTCGAAAAAAAACATCACGACTGAGGCTTGAATTCAATCATTGTGGATAATTGGAGAAATACCTTCCTAGCTCCCAATAAATTATCAATTAATGCATATACTTAATTCAGCCTTAAATCAGATTACAGTCCTCACTCTAGGAGTATTCATGACAGCCGCATTAAGAAAAACGAAAATCGTCACCACGCTAGGCCCTTCAACAGATAAAGGTAATGTGCTTGAAGCTATCATCAAAGCCGGTGCCAATATCGTCCGTATGAACTTCTCTCACGGCAGCAGCGACGATCACATCCAACGCGCAGAACAAGTTCGAGCGATCGCTAAACGGCTCGGCACTCAAGTCGCCATTCTAGGAGATTTGCAAGGTCCGAAGATTCGTGTGTCGACATTCAAAGATGGCAAGATCCAATTAGCCGTGGGAAACCGGTTCACTCTAGACAGTAACCTAGGCTTAGGTGAAGGCAACCAACAAGCCGTTGGCCTCGATTACAAAGAACTACCAAACGACGTATCAGCTAACGACATCTTATTACTCGACGATGGTCGTGTTCAATTAAAAGTGACCAGTGTCGAAGGGTGCAAAGTCCACACTGAAGTGCTCATCGGAGGCCCTCTCTCCAACAACAAGGGTATTAATA